>DATHCP010000010.1:0-65410 GCA_035490535.1 Actinomycetota bacterium | reverse complement strand
CGTGCACGGCCGGGTCACCGCGCGGCACCAGGGCGGCGGCGCGAAGCGGCGCTACCGCGTCGTGGACTTCCGCCGCAACAAGGACGGCGTGCCGGCGAAGGTCGCGCACATCGAGTACGACCCGAACCGGAGCGCGCGCCTGGCCCTGCTGCACTACGTGGACGGCGAGAAGCGCTACATCCTGGCCCCGGACGGCGTGGCGCAGGGCGACCGGCTCCTGTCCGGCCCCGAGGCCGAGATCCGTCCCGGCAACGCGCTGCCGCTGCGCAACATCCCGGTCGGCACGGTCGTGCACGCGATCGAGCTGAAGCCGGGGGCCGGCGCCAAGATGGCGCGCTCGGCCGGCACCAGCGTCCAGCTGATGGCCAAGGAGGGCACGATGGCCACGCTGCGCCTGCCCTCGGGCGAGACGCGGCTGGTCCCCTCGGCCTGCAAGGCGACGGTCGGCGCGGTCGGCAACGCCGAGCACGAGCTGATCTCGCTGGGCAAGGCCGGCCGGAACCGCTGGAAGCGCGTGCGCCCCTCGGTCCGCGGCGTGGCGATGAACCCGGTCGACCACCCGCTGGGCGGCGGCGAGGGCAAGTCCTCGGGCGGCCGGCACCCCACGTCGCCGTGGGGTCAGAAGGAGGGCCGCACCCGGAAGAAGAACAAGGCGTCGAACAAGTACATCGTGCGGCGCCGCGGGAAAGGTCGTGGCTAGATGCCCCGCAGCGTGAAGAAGGGTCCGTTCGTCGACGAGCACCTGATGAAGAAGGTCGACGACATGAACCGCAAGAACGAGAAGAAGGTCGTGCGAACCTGGTCGCGCCGCTCGACGATCGTGCCGGACATGATCGGGCACACGATCGCGGTGCACGACGGGCGCAAGCACGTGCCGGTGTTCGTGTCCGAGGCGATGGTCGGGCACAAGCTCGGCGAGTTCGCGCCCACGCGCACGTTCCGCTCGCACGCCCGCGACGAGCGCCGGACGGGGGTGCGCTGAGGTGCCGGAGGCGCGGGCCACGATGAAGTACGTGCGGACCTCGCCGCGCAAGATGCGGCGCGTGATCGAGCTGATCCGCGGCCAGCACGTGGCGGAGGCCCAGCGGATCCTGCGCTTCTCCAGCCTCGGCGCGTCCGAGGACGTCGAGAAGCTCCTGCGCTCCGCGGTCGCGAACGCCGAGCAGCGCCCGGGCGTGATCGCCGAGAACCTGGTGGTCGCGCGGGCCTGGGTCGACGAGGGGCCGACGCTGAAGCGGTATCGGCCGCGCGCGTACGGCCGCGCCACCCGGGTGCGCAAGCGCACCTCGCACGTGACGCTGGTGGTCGAGACGATCGGGCAGGACGGAGGGGCGTAGTGGGACACAAGATCCACCCGTACGGGTTCCGGCTGGGGGTGATCTACCCCTGGAAGAGCAACTGGTACGCGAAGCGTGACTACGCCGAGCAGCTCCACGAGGACATCTGGATCCGCAAGCACATCCGCTCGCGGCTGACCCGCGCCGGCATCTCCTCGATCGACATCGAGCGCAAGGGCGACCAGATCTGGGTCTTCATCCGCACCGCCCGCCCCGGCATCGTGATCGGGCGCAAGGGGGCGGAGGTCGACCGGCTGCGCAAGGACATCGAGCGCTACACGAAGAAGCGCGTCGACGTGAAGGTCGAGGACATGAACCAGGCCTCCAGCGAGGTCCGGCCGGAGACCGACGCGACGCTGCTCGCCCAGGGCGTGGCCGAGCAGCTCGTCGGCCGGGTCGCGTTCCGCCGGGCGATGCGCCGGGCGGTCCAGACCGCGATGCGCTCGGGCGCCCTCGGGGTGCGCGTGGCGGCCGGCGGCCGACTGGGCGGCTCGGACATGGGGCGCAAGGAGTGGTACCGCGAGGGCCGCGTGCCCCTGCACACGCTGCGCGCGAAGGTCGACTTCGGCACGGCCGAGGCGAAGACCACGATGGGCGCGATCGGCGTGAAGGTGTGGGTCTACCACGGCGACGAGGTGCCCTACCGCGAGCAGGAGACCGAGCGGGCCCGGGCGCGTGCGACGGCGCGGGCGCGGCGGTCCGACGAGGCGGAGAAGGAGACGGCGGCCTCCCTGGAGAAGGACGTGCCGAAGATCGAAGCCTCGCAGGAGGTCGCGGTGGGTGCTCCGGTCGAGGCCGTGGTCGAGGCCGCGGAGGCCGCAGAGGTCGCTCCGGCGCCCGAGGCCGCTCCGGCGCCCGAGGGCGAGGTGACGTAGGTGCTCGCACCCAAGCGCGTGAAGCACCGGAAGGTCCATCGCGGCCGCATGAAGGGCAAGGCGACGGGCCACACGGACATCCAGTACGGCGACTACGCGATCGTCGCGCTCGAGCCCGGCTGGATCACGAACCGCCAGATCGAGGCGAGCCGTGTCGCGATGACGCGCCACATCAAGCGCGGCGGCAAGGTGTGGATCACGATCTTCCCGGACAAGCCGGTCACGAAGAAGCCGGCCGAGACCCGCATGGGCTCCGGCAAGGGCAACCCGGAGGGATGGGTCGCGGTCGTGAAGCCCGGGCGCGTGATGTTCGAGCTGGCCGGCGTGAACGAGTCGCTCGCGCGCGAGGCGATGCTGCGGGCGCAGCACAAGCTGCCGATACGGACGAAGTTCATCACGCGGGTGGGGGAGTAGGCGATGCCGAGCAAGGCCGCGGAGCTGCGCGAGCTGCCGGACGAGGAGCTGTACGTCCGGATCGAGGGGGCGAAGGAGGAGCTGTTCAACCTGCGCTTCCAGCTCGCGACCGGGCAGCTGGACAACGTCGCCCGCCTGAAGGAGCTGCGCCACGACGTGGCGCGCCTGGCCACGGTGCTGCGCGAGCGCGAGATCGAGCTGGAGCTCGACACGCTCGCCGCCCAGGCCGAGGCCCGCGACGAGGGGTCAGAGGAGGACGAGGACGGTGAGTGACACGCAGACGCGGGGGCGCCGCAAGGTGCGCACCGGCATCGTCGTCTCGGACAAGATGGACAAGACCGTCGTCGTCCGGATCGACCGCCAGGTGCGGCATCCCTTGTACGGCAAGATCGTTCGACGGTCCTCGAAGCTGGCCGCGCACGACGAGACGAACGACGCGCACGAGGGCGACACGGTCCGCGTGATGGAGACCCGCCCGATCAGCAAGTCGAAGCGCTGGCGGGTCGTCGAGGTCGTGGAGAGGGCGAAGTAAGTGATCCAGCAGGAGACGCGCTGCAAGGTCGCGGACAACACGGGGGCCAAGGAGGTCCTGTGCATCCGCGTCCTCGGCGGGTCGGCCCGCCGGTACGCCGGCGTGGGAGACGTGATCGTCGGCACCGTGAAGGACGCGATCCCGAACGGCGCCGTGAAGAAGGGGGAGGTCGTGAAGGCCGTCGTGGTGCGCACCGCGAAGGAGCGGCGGCGCCCGGACGGCTCGTACATCCGGTTCGACGACAACGCGGTCGTGCTGCTGACGGGCGACGCCCGGAACCCGCGCGGCACGCGCATCTTCGGACCGGTGGCGCGCGAGCTCCGCGAGAAGCGGTTCATGAAGATCATCTCGCTGGCGCCGGAGGTGCTGTAGATGCCGGGCCTGGACATCAAGAAGGACGACATGGTCCGCGTGATCGCGGGCAAGGATCGCGGCAAGGAAGGCCGCGTCGTCCGCGTGCAGCCCCGCGAGGGCCGCGTGATGGTGGACGGGGTCGCCCTGGCCAAGAAGCACTCGCGGACCAGCGGCCGCCGCACCAGCGCCGGCACCCAGCTGCAGCAGGGCGGCATCATCGACGTGGAGATGTTCGTGAACATCTCCAACGTGATGCTGGTCTGCAAGAGCTGCCACCAGCCGACCCGGATCGGGCACACGGTGAACGCCGACGGCGTGAAGGTCCGCGTGTGCCGCAAGTGCGGAGCGGAGCTGTGATGAGCGACGCCGCCTACGCGCCCCGGATGAAGGTCCGCTACCGCGACGAGCTCGTGGGACAGCTGAAGGACCAGCTCGGCATGGACAACGTGATGCAGGTGCCCCGGCTGGACAAGATCGTCGTGAACATGGGCGTCGGCGACGCGATCCGCGACGGTCGTATGCTGGATGCCGCGCTCGCGGACCTGACCGTGATCACGGGCCAGAAGCCGGTGGTCACGAAGGCCCGGAAGTCGATCGCCGGCTTCAAGCTCCGCGAGGGTATGCCCATCGGCGCGAAGGTGACGCTGCGCGGCGACCGGGCCTGGGAGTTCCTGGACCGGCTCGTGTCGCTGGCACTGCCGCGGATCCGGGACTTCCGCGGCCTGGATCCCCGGGCGTTCGACGGGCACGGGAACTACACCCTCGGGGTGACCGAACAGCTGATCTTCCCCGAGGTCGACTACGACCAGGTGGTGCAGGTGCGGGGGATGGACATCACGATCGTGACGACCGCCCGCACCGACGACGAAGGACGCGCGCTCCTCGCGGCGCTCGGCTTCCCGTTCGCGGGCGAGCCCGAGACCGTGGCGGCGGGCTGAGGGACGGACGGATGGCGAAGAAGGCACTCCTGAACAAACAGCAGAAGCAGCCGAAGTACCGGGTGCGTGCGTACACGCGCTGCCAGCGGTGCGGGCGGCCGCGCGCCGTGTACAAGCGGTTCATGCTGTGCCGGATCTGCTTCCGCGAGCTGGCGCACCTCGGTGAGCTGCCGGGGGTGACGAAGGCGTCATGGTGAGCACGAAGTTCTCCTCGAACGTCTCCGACCCGGTGTCGGACCTGCTCACGCGGATCCGCAACGCGAACATCGCCGGCAAGGACGAGCTGTGGGCGCCGGCCTCGAAGCTGTCGGCCGCCGTGCTGGACATCCTGGCCGGCGAGGGCTTCATCGAGGGCTACGAGCCCGGCGGCGAGGGCGTCCACCGGACCTTCACGATCCGGCTGAAGTACGGGGCCCGCAAGGCGAAGGCGATCACCGGTCTGCGGCGGATCTCGAAGCCGGGCCGGCGGGTGTACCGCGGCCGCGACGAGCTGCCGCGGGTGATGGGCGGCCTCGGGGTCGCGATCGTCAGCACGTCGCAGGGCGTGATGGCCGACCGCGAGGCGGCACGCAAGGGCATCGGCGGGGAGATCCTCGCGTACGTGTGGTGAGGGACGGATGAGTCGGATCGGCAAGCAGCCCATCGAGATCCCCGGAGGCGTCGACGTGACGGTCGCCGAGGGGAACGTGGTCACGGTGACGGGCCCGCGCGGCTCGCTCACCCAGCCGCTGCACACCAACATGCGGATCGTGGTCGAGGACGGCTCGGCGCGGGTGGAGCGGCCCGACGACGAGGGCGTCAACCGCGCCCTGCACGGCCTGACCCGGTCCCTGCTCGCCAACATGGTCGAGGGCGTCACGAAGGGCTACGAGAAGCGCCTGGCGATCGTCGGCGTGGGCTACCGCGCCGCGATGAAGGGCTCGGACCTGGAGGTCCAGGTCGGCTACTCGCACCCCGTCGTGGTTCCCCAGCCCGAGGGCATCGAGTTCGAGTGCCCGACGGCCACCTCGATCGTGGTGCGCGGCAACGACAAGGCGCAGGTGGGCGAGGTCGCCGCGAAGATCCGGAAGATCCGCAAGCCCGAGCCTTACAAGGGCAAGGGGATCCGCTACGAGAACGAGTACGTCCGCAAGAAGGCGGGCAAGGCCGCGAAGGGAGCCGCGTGATGGAGGCCTCGGCGAAGCGCGCCGCGCGGCTGCGCCGGCACCATCGCGTCCGCAAGAAGGTCCGCGGCGCTCCCGAGCGCCCGCGCCTGGCGGTGTTCCGATCGAACCGGCACATCTACGCGCAGCTGATCGACGACGTCGCGGCATCGACCGTGGCCGCCGCCTCCGACGCGGAGGTCGGCGGCGCCTCGCCGATCGAGCGCGCGGAGGCGGTCGGGAAGCTGATCGCGACGCGCGCCGCCGAGGCCGGCGTCACGACCGCGGTGTTCGACCGCGGCGGCCGCCGCTACCACGGACGGGTCGCCGCCGTGGCCGAGGGAGCACGTGAGGGAGGACTCAAGATCTGATGCGACGCTACGACGCCCGCAACGAGGAGAAGAGCCCGTTCGAGGAGCGGGTGATCTCGATCAACCGTGTGGCCAAGGTCCATCAGGGCGGCCGCCGGTTCTCGTTCGCCGCGCTCGTCGTCGTGGGCGACGGCGCCGGCCGGGTCGGCGTCGGCTACGGCAAGGCCAAGGAGGTCCCCTCCGCGATCCAGAAGGCCGTCGAGCAGGCCCGCCGCCGGATGTTCGAGGTTCCGATGATGGGCACCACGATCCCGCACGAGATCGTCGGCGAGGCCGGCGCGGGCGTCGTCCTGCTGAAGCCGGCCGCCCCCGGCACCGGCGTGATCGCCGGCGGCGCGGTCCGCGCGTTGGTCGAGTGCGCCGGCATCAAGGACATCCTGTCGAAGTCGATGGGCTCCTCGAACCAGATCAACATCGTGAAGGCCGCCGTCGCCGGGCTGCAGGCGTTGCGCACGCCGGCCGACGTGGCCAAGATCCGCGGCCGCGACGTGCACGACGTGGCACCCAAGCCGATGCTCGAAGCGGTCGCGGCGGCCGAGGAGCGCACGAACGCGGCGCGCGCGGCCGCCCTGCAGGAGCAGTACGGGGTGGACGCCGAGGGCGCGCCCGCGTCGCCCCGGCCCGCGGCGCCCAGGAGCGGGCGATGAGCCAGCTCAAGGTCACCCAGGTGCGCAGCGTGATCGACCGCCCGAAGGACCAGAAGGACACGGTGCGGCGGCTCGGGCTGCGCCACATGCACGACACCGTCGTGAAGGAGGACCGCCCGGACATCCGCGGGATGCTCAACAAGGTCCGCCACCTGGTGAAGGTGGAGGAGGTCTGAGATGAAGGTCCATCACCTCCACCCGGCCGAGGGCGCGAAGACCGAGCGCACGCGCGTGGGGCGCGGCCGCGCCGGCGCGCGCGGCAAGACCGCGGGACGGGGCACGAAGGGCACCGGCGCGCGCAAGAACGTTCCGGCCTGGTTCGAGGGCGGCCAGATGCCTTACACGCGTCGGGCGCCGAAGCTGAAGGGCTTCTCGAACCCGACCCGCGTCGAGTACACGCCGGTGAACGTCGAGACCCTCGAGAAGTACTTCGACGGCGAGGTCACGCCGGCCGCGCTCGTCGCACACGGCCTGGCGCACAAGGGCCGTCCGGTGAAGATCCTGGCCCGAGGCGAGCTCACGAAGCCGCTGGTGGTGAAGGCGCACGCCTTCTCCGCAGCCGCGAAGGCGAAGATCGAGGCCGCCGGCGGCAGCGCCGAGGCGATCGGCTGATCCGGGGTACCCTTAAGCCGCCGTGCTGAAGGCGTTCCTCAACTCGTTCAGGATCCCGGACCTCCGGAACAAGATCCTGTTCACGCTGTTCATCATCGTCGTGTACCGGTTCGGGAACCACGTGCCGGTGCCGGTGGTGGACACGCGCCAGCTCCAGAACGCCAGCACGTCCGGGTTCCTCGACTTCATCAACCTCTTCTCGGGCGGCGGCCTCACGAAGTTCTCCGTGTTCGCGCTGGGGATCATGCCGTACATCACCAGCTCGATCATCATGCAGCTGCTGACCGTCGTGATCCCCAAGCTCCAGCAGTGGCAGGACGAGGGCGAGCAGGGGGTCAAGAAGACCAACCAGTGGACCCGTTACCTGACGGTCGTGCTGGCGCTGCTGCAGTCCACCGGCCTGGTGTTCCTGTTCCACTCCCAGCAGCAGGGGCTCCCCGACCTGTTCCCGGTCAGCACGTTCAACTGGCAGAACGTGCTGCTGATCGTGCTGACGATGACGGCCGGCACCGCGCTGATCATGTGGCTGGGCGAGCTGATCACGCAGCGCGGCGTGGGCAACGGCATGTCGATCATCATCTTCACCAGCGTGATCAGCCGGCTGCCGTTCGAGGGCAGCGCGATCCTGCGGGCCGGCGGCGCCGGCAAGTTCACCTTCATCCTGCTGCTCGGCATCGGGATCATCGTGGCGGTCGTCTTCATGGACCAGGGCCAGCGCAAGGTGCCGGTCCAGTACGCGAAGCGGGTCGTCGGCCGCAAGCAGATGATGGGGGGCAGCACCTACCTGCCGCTGAAGGTGAACCAGGCCGGCGTGATCCCGATCATCTTCGCGACGTCGGTCCTGTACTTCCCGGTGCTGATCGCCAGCGTCTACCACGCCACCTGGTTCCAGGACTTCGTGAACCGGTACGTCCAGAACCAGCGCAGCATCCTGTACATGCTGATCCTGGCGTCCCTGATCGTGTTCTTCAGCTACTTCTACACGGCGATCCAGTTCGATCCCGTGCGCACGGCTGACAACCTGCGGAAACAGGGCGGGTTCGTGCCCGGGATCCGTCCCGGACCTCCGACGGCCGACTACCTGAACGACATCCTGGTGCGGATCACGCTGCCCGGCTCGCTGTTCCTTGCCGCGATCGCGCTGATCCCCACGATCGTGCTGGCCACGTGGAACTTCCAGCAGTTCCCGTTCGGCGGCACGTCGATCCTGATCGCGGTGGGCGTCGCGCTCGAGACGATGAAACAGATCGAGTCGCAGCTGATGATGCGCCACTACGAAGGCTTCCTGCGCTAGCCCACGACGAAAGGCCGTCCGGATGCGGTTCGTGTTCATCGGGCTCCCCGGCGCGGGCAAGGGCACCCAGGCGCGGATCCTCTCCGAGCGCCTAGAGATCCCGCAGATCTCCACGGGGGACACGCTGCGCGAGCAGGTGCAGGAGGGCACGCACCTCGGGATCGAGGCGCGGACCTACATGGACCGCGGCGAGTACGTGCCCGACGGCGTGATCATCCGGATGGTGCAGGAGCGCCTGCAGGAGCCCGACGCCGCGAAGGGCTTCATCCTCGACGGGTTCCCGCGCACCGTGGCGCAGGCCGACGCGCTGGAGGAGGCGCTCGAGTCGGCCGGCACGCCGCTGCGCGCGGTGATGCGCTTCACGATCTCCGATCCGCTCGCGATCCGCCGCATCACCGGCCGATTCACCTGCCCGACGTGCAAGCGGACGTACCATGCCGAGTGGAAGCCCCCCGCGAACGACACGCTCTGCGACGTCGACGGAACGCCGCTGGAGAAGCGCAACGACGAGGACGAGCTGACCGTGAAGCGACGCCTGGCGGTCTACCGCGAGCAGACCGCGCCGCTGGAGAGCTACTACGAGCGGCGGGGACTGCTGCGCACCGTGGACGCCGAGGCGACACCGACGGTCGTGACCGAGCGGATGCTCGAGGAGCTCGCCGACGTGATCGACGGGGAGCGCGCGTGATCATCCGCAAGTCCCCGCAGGAACTGGAGAAGATGCGTCGGTCCGGCCGGATCCTGGCCGACACGATCGACCGCGTCCTCGGGAAGGTGGAGCCCGGCATCAGCACCCTGGAGCTCGACCGGATCGCCGAGGCCAGCATCCGCGAGCAGGGCGCGGTGCCCTCGTTCAAGGGCTACCGCGGCTTCCCGGCCTCGATCTGCGCCTCGATCAACTCCGAGATCGTCCACGGGATCCCGTCCAAGAGCCGGATCCTGGAGGAGGCCGACGTGGTCTCCCTGGACTTCGGGGCGATCTGGGAGGGCTTCCACTCGGACTCGGCCGTGACGGTGTTCGTCGGCGGGATCGCCCCGAACGGCGACGCGGAACGTCTGGTCAAGACCACCGAGGCGGCCCTGGACGCCGCGATCGCGATGGTCGAGCCCGGCGGCAGGCTCTCCGACATCGGCAACGCGATCGAGACGGTGGCCCTGCGGGAGGGTCTCGGCGTGGTCCGGGAGTACGGGGGCCACGGGATCGGTCGCGCGATGCACGAGGACCCGTTCATCCAGAACTGGGGGCCGCCCGGGCGTGGGCCCGAGCTCCGGCCGGGCCTGGTGATCGCCGTGGAGCCGATGCTGAACCTCGGCGAGGACGGCACCCGGGTCCTGGGGGACGGCTGGACCGTGGTGACCGCCGACGGCTCCCTGTCGGCCCACTTCGAGCACACGGTGGCCGTCACGCGCGAGGGACACGAGGTCCTGACGGCCCGGACGGGCCGCTGAGCGCCCGGAGGGGGCGGCCGAAGGCCGCCCGTTCGTGGACATCCGCGCTGACCTGCCCGTATACTCCCTTCTCACCCGGTCCGCAGGTGGTCTTTCCACGCGTCCGGCCGGGTTCCACAACCGAAGAGGAACAGCCGGAGCGTGGCCAAGGACGACGTCATCGAGGTCGAGGGAACGGTGGTCGAGCCGCTGCCCAACGCCATGTTCCGGGTCGAGTTGGAGAACGGGCACAAGGTCCTGGCTCACATCTCGGGCAAGATGCGGATGCACTACATCCGGATCCTGCCGGGGGACCGGGTGCGCGTGGAGCTGTCGCCGTACGACCTCACCCGGGGCCGTGTGGTCTACCGCTACAAGTAGAGATGAGGATCCCAACGTGAAGGTCCGTCCGTCGGTCAAGAGGATCTGCGACCGCTGCCGGGTGATCCGGCGCCGTGGCAAGATCCTCGTGATCTGCTCGAACCCCCGCCACAAGCAGCGGCAGGGTTAAGGAGGCGCACCCACACCATGGCTCGCATCGCCGGCGTCGACCTCCCCCGCGACAAGCGGCTGGACATCGCGCTGCGCTACATCTACGGGATCGGTCCGACCCGCGCGTTCGCGATCGTCGGCGGGACCGGGATCGAGGGCGGTACCAAGGTCCGCGACCTCTCCGAGGACGAGGTCCTGCGGATCCGTGAGTACATCGACCGCAACTTCAAGGTCGAGGGCGATCTGCGCCGCGAGGTGGCGCAGGACATCAAGCGCAAGATCGAGATCGGCTGCTACCAGGGGATCCGGCACCGCCGGTCGCTCCCGGTGCGCGGCCAGCGCACGCACACGAACGCCCGGACCCGCAAGGGCCCGAAGAAGACGATCGCCGGCAAGAAGCGCGTGAAGGCGAAGAAGTAGGGAGCGGGCGCAGATGGCCAAACCCAAGGCGAAGAAGACGAAGCGTCGCGAGAAGAAGCACGTCCTGCACGGACAGGCGCACATCAAGTCGACCTTCAACAACACGATCGTCACGATCACCGACCTGCAGGGCAACACGCTCAGCTGGGCCAGCGCGGGCAACGTCGGCTTCAAGGGCTCGCGCAAGTCCACGCCGTTCGCGGCGCAGTTGGCGGCCGAGAAGGCCGCGCGCGCCGCGCAGGAGCACGGCCTGCTGAAGGTCGACGTGTTCGTGAAGGGCCCGGGATCGGGCCGCGAGACCGCGATCCGCTCGCTCGCCGCGGCGGGCCTGGAGATCGCGGGGATCCAGGACGTGACGCCGGTGCCGCACAACGGCTGCCGGCCGCGCAAGCGCCGCCGGGTCTGACCGGGCGGCACCCCGGTCGCATCCGCGCGGCCGGGAGCTACGAGCAGACGGGGATGGAGTGGATGATCCCCCGTCGAGGAGGGATGTATCGATGTTCATCGTCGCGAGGCCTCAGATCGCTGAGGACGTGATCTCGCCGACCCGCTCGAAGTTCACGATCGAGCCGCTCGAGCCGGGGTTCGGCTACACGGTCGGCAACTCGCTGCGCCGCACGCTGCTGTCGTCCATCCCGGGCGCGGCGATCTCGTCGGTCCGGATCGACGGCGTGCTGCACGAGTTCGCCACCGTTCCGAAGGTGACCGAGGACGTCACCGACATCATCCTGAACCTGAAGGAGCTGGTGGTCCGCTCCGAGCTGGACGAGCCCACCACGATCTACCTGAAGGCCAAGGGCCCTGCGGAGGTCACCGCCGGCGACATCGCGCCGCCCGCCGGCATCGAGATCCTGAACCCCGAGCTGCACATCGCCACGATCGGCAAGGGCGGCTCGCTGGAGATGGAGATGACGGTCGAGCGCGGCGTCGGCTACCGGATGGCCGACAAGAACAAGAAGCCGCGCGATCCGATCGGCGTGATCCCGGTGGACTCGCTGTTCTCGCCGGTCCGCAAGGTCAGCTACGCCGTGGAGAACACGCGCGTGGAGCAGATGACCGACCGGGACAAGCTGATCCTGGACGTCGAGACGGCCGGCGCGGTGACCCCGCGCGAGGCGCTCGCCTCGGCCGGCGGCACGCTGCTCGAGCTCGTGCAGCTGTTCTCGGACCTGGCGGAGGCGCCCAGCGTCTCGGTGGGTCCCGCCGAGGACGAGGAGCTCCCGAGCGACTACCAGATCACGATCGAGGAACTGAACCTGTCGGTCCGCTCCTACAACTGCCTGAAGCGCGAGGGCATCAACACGGTCGGCGACCTGGTGCAGAAGTCCGAGTCCGAGCTGATGGACATCCGCAACTTCGGCCAGAAATCGATCGACGAGGTCAAGCAGAAGCTCGAAGAGCTCGGCCTGGGCCTGCGGGAGGAGTGAGGAGCCGGTGCCGACGCCGAAGAAGGGCCCGCGCCTGGGCTCCGGCCCGGATCACCAGCGCTTGCTGCTGAGCACGCTCGCGAAGCAACTGTTCGTCCACGAAGGGATCACGACGACCGAGGCGAAGGCCAAGGCGCTGCGTCCCTACGCTGAGCGGCTGATCACGAAGGCGAAGAAGGGCGACCTGACGGCCCGCCGCGACGTCCTGAAGGACATCCCCGACCGGGACGTCGTGGCGCGGCTGTTCCACGACATCGCGCCCCGCTTCGCCGAGCGTGAGGGCGGCTACACGCGGATCCTGAAGCCCGGGGCCCGCAAGGGCGACGGCGCGCCGATGGCGCGGATCGAGCTCGTCGAACGGGAAGGGTGAGCTCCGGCTCCACCCCGCGCACGATCCGGCTCGACCTCGCCTACGACGGCACCGGTTTCCGCGGCTGGGCCGCGCAGCGCGATCCCGCGATCCGCACGGTCCAGGGTGAGCTGACCGGCGCCCTGGAGCGGATCCTCCGCCAGGAGGTCCGGCTCGTGGTCGCCGGCCGCACCGACGCCGGCGTCCACGCGGCCGGCCAGGTGACGTCGTTCGTCACCGGCTCCGGGCTGGCGCCGGAGCGGATCGCCGCGGCGCTGAACGGCGCGCTCGCGCCCGAGGTCGTGATCCGCCGCGCGACGGTGGCCCCCGACGGGTTCGACGCGCGGCGGTGGGCGATCGAGCGCGCGTACCGGTACGCGATCGGCGTCGCGCCGCTGCCGGACCCGTTCACCGCACGGTTCACGTGGCACCGGCCCGGCGCGCCGGCGCTGGGGCCGATGCGCGCGGCGGCCCGCACGCTCGTCGGCGAGCACGACTTCACATCCTTCTGCCGGCACCCGGGTCCGGGCCGTTCCACCGTGCGGGAGCTCCGGAGGATCTCGGTGCGGCGCTCGGGCGACCTCCTCGAGCTTCGGTTCGCGGCCGACGCGTTCCTGCACCAGATGGTGCGGGCGCTCGTGGGAACCCTCGTGGCGGTCGGGGACGGGAAGCTCGATCCCGGCGACGTCGCGCGGATCCTTCGGGCCCGGGACCGATCGGGCGCGCCGCCGATCGCGCCGCCGCACGGGCTGACGCTCGAGCACGTCCGCTACGGGCGGCGGCCTCAGCGGAAGCTGAGCGCCAGGAACACCGGCCCGAGCAGCACCAGCGCCGCGCCGTAGATCCGTTCGAGCCGCGGGGCGCTCGTGCGGACCGCGACCCGGGCCCCGACGAACGCGGTGGGAACCGATGCCGCCGCGAAGACCGCCACGACCGTCCAGTCGAGGTGGCCCAGCTCCCAGTGCGCGAGCGTGCCCGGAACCGCGAGGATCGCGGCCACGGCGAGGGATGTCGCGAACGCACGCTTGATCGGCATCCGAAGCGCGATCACGTACAGCGGTGCGAGCAGGAAGCCGCCGCTGTTCGCCAGCAGCCCCGAGACGAGCCCGACGCCGGTCGCCACGAACGCCAGCCGCGAGGTGGGGTGTCGCGGCATCGGCACCACCGGGACGTCGGTCCTGCGGCGGAGCGTCAGCCGCAGGCCGAGCGCGAAGATCAGCAGATCCGTGGCGCGCAGCAGGATCGTGCCGCCGACCAGACGCGACGCCAGCGCGCCGGCGATCGTGGCCGGGACGCCGAACGCCGCCGACCACAGGAGCACGCGCCGGTCCGGCCCGCCGCTCCCGCGGTAGGCGAGCTCGCCGGCGAGGGAGGTCGGGATCGCCGCCGGAAGGGGAGCGGTGAGGGCCACGAGCGGCGGGACGCCGGCCGCCGCGAGCAAGGGCGTCGCGACCGCCGACCCGCCCTTGCCGAACAACCCCGCGAGGAACCCGACCCCGAGTCCGATCCCGACGATCGCGATCCACGCCATACCTCCAGGACACGGCGGAACCGTGCATATGTCCAATATCGATATCTGGCAGATACCATAGGAACTCCCTATGGAGCTTCGCCAGCTGCGCTACGTGCTCACGGTCGCCGAGACCGGCAGCTTCACGGCGGCCGCGGAGGTCTTGTACGTGTCGCAGCCGTCGGTCTCGCAGGGGATCGGCGCGCTCGAGCGGGAGCTGGGTGTGCGGCTGTTCCACCGCGTGGGCCGCGGGGTGGTGCTCTCCGCGGCCGGGGAGGCCGTGCTCGAGCCGGCTCGGCGCGCCCTCCGCGAGGTCGACGCCGCCCGGACGGCCGCCGGCGCCGTCGTGGGTCTGCTGGCGGGGAGGCTCGATCTGGTCTCGCTGCCGACGCTCGCGAGCGAGCCGCTCCCACGGCTCGTCGGGGCGTTCCGTCGAGCCCACCCCGCGGTGCGGGTGGAAGTGCTCGAGCCCGACGACGATCGCGATGCGGTGGACGCGATCGTCACCGGCCGCGTCGAGCTCGGCCTGCTCGAGCTCCCGTCGGGGCATGGGGAGCTGTTCGAGGAGGTGCTGTTCGTGCAGCGGATCGTGGCGGTCTTCCCGCCGGGGACCCCGCGGCGACGGCGCCCGCTGCCGCCGGCCGACCTCGGCGACGTCGACCTGATCACCACGCCGGCCGGCAGCTCCACCCGCCGGATCGCCGAGCGCGCGGTGAGGCCGAGCGGCCGGTCCCTGCGGATCGCGGTCGAGACCGGTCAGCGGGAGGCGATCCTCCCGCTCGTCCTCGCCGGCGCCGGCGCGGCCTTGCTGCCGGAGCCGCTCGCGGCCGAGGCCGCCGCTGCCGGCGCGGTCGTGCTGCGGCTCGCGCCGTCGCCGGAACGCACCGTGGGTCTGGTCCGTCGCGCCGGCCCGCTCTCGCCAGCGGGGGAGGCCTTCGCCGCGATCGCGCGCGATCTCAGCGCGTGATCATGAACCGCGCGAACGGCGAGATCGCGTCGCCGCTGAGGTTGTCGCCCACCTCGGCGCCGATCCGCAGGGGCAGCCCCATCACCGAGCCGTCGCGGTAGAAGAAGGCGACCAGCGCCTGTCCCGTTCCGTCCAGGTGGGGCGTGGTGGTGCCCACCGGGCGCCAGGCGTTGCGCTCGAAGGCCCACAGTTGGATCGTCACCGCCGCGTGCGGTCGCTTCGGCGTCACGCTCACCAGGAACACGGGGCAGTCCTGCCGGTGCGTGCGCACGCACGCTTCGGAGAAGTGGTAGCGCCGGACCCCGGCCTTCGTCGCGTAGCCGCCGAGCGCGGTGATCCGCACGATCGCCGCGACCTCGACGTGGACCGTGCCGCTGCTCGAGGCCGCATAGGTGGCGTCGCCCGCGAACCGAGCCTGGTAGATCGCGCTCAACGTCGGGCGCAGCCGGAAGGCGACCGCCCCGCCGGCACCGGCCGATCCGGTCGCGATCTTCGCCCAGCCGTGGCCGAAGATCTTCCGGAACAGCGCGACCGGCGCGCCGGGCGGCGGACCGTTCAGGTCGGCGGCGAACACCACCGAGCCCCCGACCACGATCCGGCCCCGACCGGACGAGAGCGACACCGAGGTCGGTCGGCCGGTCACGGTCAGCTGGACCGAGTCGGTCGACCCCGGGAAGATCCCTTGGCCGTCGAACGTCGCGGTGTACGTGTACGTGCCCTTGGCGCCGACGACGTCACCGAACGCCACGTGCCCGTACGCGTCCGTGACCGCGTCGCCCAGGTCCTCCACCGTCCCGTTCGGATCGTGGCGCGAGCGGTGGACGGTCTCACCGGCGGCCGACGCGTTGCTCGAGAACGCCAGGTTGGCCACGACGTTCGAGGCGTCGCCGACGTACACCGACAGCGGGCCCGCCGCCGAGAGCGCGGAGGTGAAGTCGCCCTCCGCGAAGCGCGCGGCGAGCGTGTTCTCGCTCCAGGGATCGGTGCCCACGGCCCACGCGTCTGTCGCGGAGACCGAGGCCACCCCCGTGAAGGACGCTCCGCCGTTCGGTGGGGGCGACGTCGGGTTCGGGCTCGGCACGACCGACCAGTCCGCGCCGTCCCAGTGCTCGATCAGGGTCTCGGCACCGGAGGCGCCGACCGCCCAGACGTCGTGCGGGCCCGATCCTGCGACGCCGGCCAGATCGACGGTGCCGTCCGCCGGCACGGGCAGGCTGGCGGCGGTCCAGGTCGAGCCGTCCCAGTGGGTCGCCAGGCCGTGGCCCACCGCCCACACGTCATCGGTCGCGAACGCCGCGATCCCGGTGAGGGATCCGCCGCCGACCGTGCTCGCGGTCCACGCCGAGCCGTTCCAGTGCTCCAGGAGCGTGCCCGCGTCGGAGCGCCCGACCGCCCACACGTCGGTCCCCGAGATCGGGGCGACGGCGTACAGGATGTCGTTCGTCGAGGGATCGGCGCTCGGAACGATGCTCCACGAACTGCCGTTCCAGCGCTCGATCAGCGTGGTCCCCGCCATGGTCGAGCCGACCGCCCAGGCGTCGGTCGCGGACAGGGCGCCCACGCCCCAGAGCGTTCCGTCGCCGGGCGCCGCGTCCTGGCTCCAATCCGTCCCGTTCCATCGCTCGATCAGGGGAACGCCGCCGGACATCGTGAGCCCGACGCCGACCGCCCAGACGTGGGTCGCGTCGGCCGCCGCCACGCCGTGCAGCCGGTCGCCGAGCGCGTCGGGGTCGAGCGTCGAGGAGACCGTCCACGACGAGCCGTCCCAGTGCTCGGCGAGGGTCCCGGTGTTCCCGCCGCGGACGCCGACGGCCCAGACGTCGCTCGCTCCGACGGCCGCCACGTCCTGGAACACCCACTGCCCGAACGTGTTCGGCCCCGCCACGATGCTCCAGCCGGTC
The DNA here is from genome assembly GCA_035490535.1 of Actinomycetota bacterium. GTDB lineage: Bacteria > Actinomycetota > UBA4738 > UBA4738 > HRBIN12 > AC-51. The sequence goes on along the minus strand of DATHCP010000010.1, from coordinate 48,400 downwards.
GCGGTGGCCGAACGGCCGGGCACGGGGCCGAGCACGATCGAGGCGACGAGGATCGGGCCGAGGATCGCCGCCGCGGTGCGGGTGCGTCGCATGCGTCGATGATGCGAGTTCGCCCGCCTCGGTCGCAAGGCACCCAGGGGCGAGCGTCGCCTGCCCCCGCGGGCAGGGCGTACCTGTCCGTGGGGGCAGCTCCGAACCTCAGATGAACAGCGTCAGCGCGTCCTGCGCCTCGGCCAGGGCGGTCGCGGCGCCGGCCGGCTCGGCGAGGCCGTCGATCAGGTCATCGGTCGTCAGGCCCAGCAGGTCCATCGTCATCTGGCACGGGATCAGCTCGACCCCGAGGTCGCGCGCGACCTCGAGCAGCTCCTGCGGCGAGGCCACGTGGTGCTCTTCGGCGAGCTTCTTCATCATCGCCGGCCCCATGCCCGCGAAGTTCATCTTCGACAATCCGAGGTGCTCGGTGCCGCCCCGGTTCATCGCCGACATCATCCGCTGCATCCAGTTCTCGCCGGTGATCCGCACGTCGTTCTTCACCAGCGGGAAGAGCCCCCAGAACGTGAAGAACACCGTGGTGGCCATGCCCATCGCGGCGGCGGTCGTCGCCAGGATGAACGTCGGCCAGATCCGGTCCAGGTCGCCGCTCCAGGCGAAGATCACCATCTTCGTGTGGGTCGCGCTGCCGCGTTCGTGGGCCGCGATCTCGGCGCGCAGCTCCTCGATCGCCGCCTCCACGTCCACGGTCGGTTCCGTCGTCTCGGTCGTGCCGGTCGTCATCGTCCTCACGCCTTCCGGATCAGGAAGCGGAACACGCCCGCGTCCTCGGTCTGCTCGAGCAGTTCGTTCCCGGTGCTCCCGCACCAGGCCGTCACGTCCGGCACCGACCCCGGATCGGTGGCCAGCAGCTCCAGCACCTCGCCCGGAGCGAGCTGCCGCATCGCGATCGCGGTCTTCGCGATCGGCATCGGGCAGGACAGGCCCTTCGCGTCGAGCGTCCGATCGATCGTCGTCTCCATCTCACGCCCCCTTCGGCATCGTGCCGGGCGCGCGGTCGGGGAGCCGCCCCTGCGGCACCGTCTCCCAGTAGGCCCGGTTGAAGATCCACTTCGCCATGTGCCACGCGCGGTTCGGCTCGGGCGGGACCGGCGGATGCTCGTAGTCGAACCGCAGCACCGTCGCCTTCCCGCCGCCGGTCTCCAGGAAGCACATCACCCGCCCGCCGTAGTTCTCCTCGGGCGCCGTGCCCCGGACCAGCGAGGCGATCCGGCTGGCGATCACCGGCGCCTCGAAGTGCGCGGTCGATCCCGACTTCGAGATCGGAAGGTCGGTGGCGTCGCCGAGCGCGAAGATCCGCTCGTGGCCGCCGGCGTTCAGGGTCTCGCGGTTCGTCGGGATCCAGCCGCCCGTGTCGCCGAGGTTCGAGTCGCTGATCACCTGCTGGCCGCGGTGCGGCGGCACGAGCACGAGCAGGTCGTAGGCCAGGTCCTCGCCCTCCAGCGAATGGACCGTGCCGGCCGAGGGATCGACCGACTCCACGTTGAAGAAGGTCTCCAGCGCGATGTCGCGCTCCTTCATGATCGGCTGGATCAGGGAGGACGCGCTCTCGATCGTGAACGCACGGTTCAACGGGGACGCGAGCACGATCTCGCTCCGGTCGCGGATCCCGCGGTCGCGCAGCTGCTGCTCCAGGAGCATCGCGAACTCGACCGGCGCCGGCGGGCACTTGTACGGGATGCCGGCCACGCCGATCACGACGCGGCCGCCGTCGAAGCGCCGCAGCGCCGCGCGGAGCCGCTCGGCGTCCTCCAGCGAATAGAAGCCGTACGCGCCGGCGAAGCCCGGGATCTCGTCGGCAACCAGCCGCGCGCCGGTCGCGATCACCAGGAAGTCCCACGGGAGCGCTCCGCCCCGTCGCAGCCGGACCGTCCCCTCCTCGGGACGGATCGCGACCGCCTCCTCCACGGCCAGGTCCACGCCCGATCGCAGCAGCGTGCGCTCGTCGCGCGAGAGCCAGTGGCCGTTGGCCTGTCCGAGCGCCAGGTACAGGTATCCGGGCTGGTAGTCGTGCATCCCCGTCGGGTCGACCACGGTGATCGCCGCGTCCTTCCCGAGACGCTTGTCCAGCAGGTTGGCGACGAGCGTTCCGCCGACGCCGCCGCCCAGCACCACGATCCGCGCCGGCATCGCGATCACCGCGCCTTGCGGACCACGAACCGCGCGTAGCCGTCCTCGGGGACGACCTCCACGAGCTCGTGGCCGGCCTTGGCGACCCACGCCGGGATGTCGGCCGTCGAGCCCTCGTCGCTGGACAGGACCTCGATCACGTCGCCCACCTGTGCCTGCCGGATCTCACCGATCAGGCTCATCAGGGGTCCCGGGCAGGGCATCCCCCGTGCATCGATCTCCTTCGTGCTCGTCGCCATCGTGCTCGACCTCCTCAGATGAACGTCACGGGGCCGTCGACCTCGGCGAAGAACGCCGCCACGCCCCAGACGCCGTCCACGACCGGATCGAGGTCGTCCGACGTGATGCCGAACATCGCCATCGAGTCGGCGCACGCGTAGATCGTCACGTCACCGATCACCTTGGCCTGGCCCAGCAGCTCGCTCCAGTGCGGGCCGTCGTGCGCCGCCATCGCGGCGGCTCCCTCGGGCCCGGCCTCGGGCGAGACGCCGTGGTCCTTCCAGATCCGGTCGGCCCGGAACGCGTCGAGCGCCCAGTACTGCAGGAAGATGTTCACCTTCCGTCCGAGCGCCGCGGCCCCGACCGCCAGGACCGATGCCGCGTGGAGCCGGTCGTCGGTCCCCGAGAACAGCACGAGGGAAACGGTCCCCTCCTGCGTGATCGTCGCCGGCTCGGCCACCATCCCCACCTCCTCGCGAGCGGTCGTCGCTCCCTGGGTCGAGCATGGGCCGCGCACCGGCCGGGGGAGGGGGCCGACCGGCCCGGTTCCGAGGGGCCGACCCTCCACCGGGGCTGGCGTAGGATGCGGCGGGATCCGAGGAGGGGAGAACCGCATGCCGAAGGCGTCGAAGGACAGCGCGAGCACGGTCGAGCAGATGGGGCCGATGGGCGAGAACCGCCACGAGGACCTGGGCGGCTACCAGGTCGACTTCCTTTCGTTCGTGCAGGACGGCGATCTCGCCCCGTTGCTCGTGGGGCTGCCCGACGACCGGTGCCAGAGCCCGCATTGGGGCTACGTCGTCAAGGGTTCCCTGACGATGCATGTCGGCGACCGGGAAGAGGTCTACGGGGCGGGGGACGCCTTCTACATCGCGCCCGGCCACACGCCGACGTGGGTGGCCGGCACCGAGATCGTGCAGTTCAGCCCCACCGCGGACATCGAGCGGACGGTCGAGGTGATCCGCGCCAACATGGAGGCGATGCAGGGCGGCTGAGCTTTGACGATGCGGCGTTCCCGCAGGTAGCCTGGGTCGCTGGTCGGCCCGTCCGGGCCGACATCTTTTCGGATGAAGACCTACTCGCCCAAGCCTGAGCACATCGAACGCCGCTGGTACGTCGTCGACGCCAGCGGCCAGGTGCTGGGCCGGCTCGCCTCCGAGGTCGCAACCCTGTTGCGGGGCAAGCACAAGCCGATGTTCGCGCCGCACATGGACACCGGCGACCACGTGATCGTCGTCAACGCCGACAAGGTCGAGCTGACGGGCAAGAAGCTCGAGGACAAGATCGCCTGGCGCCACTCCGGGCACCCGGGCGGCATCACCGGCGTGAAGTACGGCGACCTGATGGCCACGCGCCCGATCGCTGCGGTCGAGAAGGCCGTGCGGGGCATGCTGCCGAAGAACCGGCTCGGCCGCCAGATGATCAAGAAGCTCCACATCGTCGCCGGGCCCGAGCACCCGCACGCCGCCCAGAAGCCGACGCCGCTGACGGTCGGGGAGCGTCCCGCCTGGACGGGCCTGCCGGCCTCCACCGCCCCGACCCCGACCGCGCCGCCGAAGGCGAAGCCCGCGGCGAAGCGGCCCACCGCGGAACCGGCCCCGAAGCCGGAGGCGCCCGCCGCGGAGACGGCACCGAAGAAGACCGCCGCGAAGAAGCCCACGGCCGCGAAGAAGCCCAGCGCGGCCAAGAAGCCGGCCGCGCGCAAGACCACCGCGAAGGCGACGACCGCGAAGGCGACGACCGCGAAGTCGGCAGCGAAGAAGCCGACGGCGAAGAAGACCACCGCCAAGAAGACGACGGCCCGCAAGGCGGCCGCGAAGGACGAGGAGTAGCCGAACCGTGCCAGCGACGTCAGCGAAGATCGCGACCGGCCGCCGCAAGGAGTCGGTCGCCCGGGTCCGGCTCACGCCGGGCGAGGGCGGCTTCACCGTGAACGGCCGTTCGCTCGAGGACTACTTCCCCACGCGCGTGCACCGCATGGTGGCGCAGGCGCCGCTTCGCCTCGTCGGCCGGGAGCGTGACTACGACGTGGTCGCCACGATCGACGGCGGCGGCGTGGCCGGGCAGGCCGGAGCCGTGAAGCTCGGCGTCGCCCGGGCGCTGATCGAGCTCGACCCCGAGCTCCGGGCGCAGCTGAAGGCGGAGGGCTACCTCACGCGCGACGCGCGCGAGAAGGAGCGCCGCAAGTACGGGCTGAAGAAAGCCCGCAAGGCGCCGCAGTACTCCAAGCGCTAGGCCCCGCTCCGTAACCTCCGCGCCGCGAACGGCCGCGGCGCATTCAGGCGTCGTTCGCCGCGCGTTCGCCGGCGGAGGAGAGCCTGACGCGGGATGCGTCACAGGGGAGGGACCTGGTGGCCGGCGACGCTCGTCGTGCTCGTGACGTTGTTCCTGGCCCAGCCGCTGTGGCGTTCGGCGCCGTCGGCGATCGCGCAGGAGGCACCCCCGTCAGACGCGCCGACCCCGACGGAGAGCCCGACGCTCCCACCCGATCCGTCCCCGACCGGGGACCCGTCTCCGACGGTTGACCCCGTCCCAACCGAGGAGCCGAGCAGTCCCGAGGCATCGCCGAGCGACGTTCCGTCTCCGACCGGAACGCCGGCGCCGACGCTCGTGCCGCTGCCCGGCCCGTCGCCGACGGCCGTGCCGACGGTCCCCGAGGCCCTGCCGCCGGCGAGCCACCCTGTGCCTCCGCGCGTGCGACGGATGCTCGTGAACGCGGACGGCCGCACGCACCGCGGGCACCGCAGGTCGTGGCGGGGATGGGAACCGGATCCCCGTTGGGGAACCTACGGGACCGCTCCCCTGGATGCGGCGGCCGCGGTGCTGCGTGCCAAGGGCTGGAGCGAGGAGAAGATCGCCCGGACGATCTACGCCCCGTTCGTCGTGGAGGGGCCGGCGACATGGTCCGACACGTGGGGCGCGCCACGATGGACAGGCGGCTACCACCCGCACCACGGCCAGGACGTGCTGTGCAGCTACGGCGCGCCGCTCCTCGCGGTGGACAAGGGCACGCTCCGCTACGGGGAGAACGCGCTGGGCGGCCGCACGGTCGAGCTCGTCCGGGACGACGGCTCGTTCTGGTACTACGCGCACCTGAAGTCCTACGTCCCGGGGTTGGCCGACGGGACGGAGGTCGGCATCGGCACGGTGATCGGCTACTGCGGCGCCAGCGGCGACGCCAGCGTCCCGCACGTGCACTTCTGCTACTTCACGGCCGACGGCGAGGCGGTCGACCCGATGGAGGCGCTGATCGGCTGGCTCCGGATGGCGGAGTCCCGGCTCACGGAGCACGCGAAGCATCCCGAGGAGAAGGCTCCGCCACCGATCGTTGGCAGGGGCTGGACCCTCGATTCGATCGATCGGCTGCTGACGCCTTCGGCGGAGGTGACCTCGACCCCGACCCTCCCCGCGTCCGGCCCGCCGCTGGATGCGCTCGCGATCGGCGTCGCGATCGCGATGATCGGGACGGTCACGCAGCGGACGTCGTTTCAGCGGGGGTCCAGGAGCGGGGGATGGACGATCACCTGGGCTCGGCGCGAGCCGTCGACGCGGTGGGCTCCGCTGCGGGGCGTCGCCTCGGTCGCGACGCTCGAGCGGCTCCGGCGTCGCCGTGACCCGTCGCCATCCGACGCCGGACCACCGCCGAGCGCGCCGGTTCCGGTCGCCGTGCGACTGCCGACCTACGACGCGGAGGGCTGGACCACCTGGTCCGAGGACCGCTGATCAGCCGGCGGGGTCGCCGCGGGTCGCGTCTTCCTGGAGGTCCTCGACGTCGTCGTCGGTCACCGCGAACGCGCCGGACTCCACCGCGTCGACGACGGCCTTCGCCCGGGCCTCGTCTCCGGCGCGCACCCACAGGTAGCTCGCCCCGGTGGGATAGGCCGTGGCGTCGACCGCGCCCTTGTCCAGCACGGAGATCCCCTCGGCCTCCAGACGGCCCTTCATCAGCTCCGCGGCGACCGGGTCGCCCGTGGCATAGATGCGCACCAGCTCGTCCATGGGCCCCATGCTCCCACGGCCGGGCCCGGACGGCGCGCCGCTACCCGTCGCGCGTGCCGCGGCGCAGCAGGAAGGGCCCGAAGACGACCAGCAGGATCAGGAACGCCACGGCCGCCAGCGGAACGGCGCTCGCGAGCCGGAGCCCGCCGATCTGCTCGTCCCCGAGCTTCTTCAGCTTCGCGAGGTCGGCATCGTTGAGGGTGGCCGGCGTCGCCGTGATCGTCCCGTCGCTGCCCGGAACCCCACCGCTCGCCGTGCCGGCGCCGGATCCGGACCCGCCGGTCGTCCCGCCCGATCCGTTCGTCGATCCGGTGCCTCCGGAGCCGGGGACGCCCGATCCGGTCGAGCCCCCGCCGGTTCCGCCGGCCGAACCTCCGCCGGTCGATGCCGACCATGGGACGGAGCCGACCAGGTTGTTGCCGCCCTCACTTTGGAAGGCGCCGGTCAGCGTCGGGTTCGGGCATGCGGCACCGGTCAGGGTGGGAGGCGCCGGCGCCCCCGGGATCTTCTGTTCGGCGTCGAAGGCGAACTGGACCAGCTCCTTGGGCATCGGCGAGTAGCCGAGGCGCGCGGCGGCCTGCTGCCCCGTGCACGCGAGGTAGAGGATGAACTGCCCCAACACCGATCCCTTGTCCGTCGAGATGCTGCTGTCCGTCGGGACGATCAGGTAGGAGTACGACGAGATCGGGTAGGCCCACCGCTCCGGGGCGCTGTAGACGTCCGAAAGGTCCTGGGTCGAGTCGCTGTGGAGTTTCGCGTGCTGCAGCGCGATCGCGACGTTCGCCGCGGTGGGGAGCGTGAAGTTGCCGCTGTGGTTCTTCACGGCAACGACGGGGAAGTTGCGGCTCACCGCGTACGCCGCCTCCAGGTAGCCGATCGCCCCGTTCCCGAGGCCCGGGTTCGCGATGTAGTTCGCGATGCCGTCGGACCCGCGCTGGCCGATGCCGCTCTGCAAGCAGCCGGGCTGGCCGTAGGGCCAGAACGAGGTGTACGGCTGGTAGGCCTGGTGGCACCCGCTCAGGAACGCGCGCCAGGCGGACCCGTCGACGGCGTTGATGAAGGCCGAGAACTGCGCGGATGTGCCGGAGCCGTCGGAGCGCACCAGCACCTTGATCGGGAGGTTCGGCAACGGCTTGCCGTAGTCCGCCTCGATCCGATGGTCGGACCAATTCGTGATCTTGCCGGTGAAGATGGCGGCGATCGTGGGAGGCGTGAGACGGAGGTCGCGGATCTGCTGCCCCGACGGCGCTGTGAGGTTGTACATCATCGACGTCCCGCCAGCGACGTCGGGGAGGTACACGTAGGAGCGCTGCACCGGGGGGTCGGGCGGAACCTGGAACGGGATCTCGGAGGCAGCGAAGTCCACGGTCCCCGCGGCGAAGAACTGGCGGCCCGTCGTCGAGCCGACCCCCTGGTAGTTGACCTGGAGGCCGAAGCGGTACACGTCGGCCCGCCACTGGTCGATCGCGATCTGTGACCAGGTCGAACCGGCGCCCAGGATCGCCGGGCCCGTCGCCTGTGCCGGCGAGAGGAACAGCATCTGCGAGCCGATCGCTAGGGCAAGCGACGCGACGAACGCGAGGAGGCGCCTCATCCGAACCGCCCGTGCACGTAATCCGCGGTTCGCGGATCGCTCGGGTCGTTGAAGATCCGTTCGGTCGTGTCGGACTCCACGATGCCGCCCGGCTGCCCCTCCTCCACGTTGAAGAAGGCGCATCTGTCCGAGATGCGCTGTGCCTGTTGCATGTTGTGCGTGACGATCACGATCGTGATCGAGGTGGCGAGGTGGCGCATCGTCTCCTCGATCCGCCGCGTCGACGTGGGGTCAAGCGCGGAGCACGGCTCGTCCATCAGGAGCACCTGCGGCTCGACCGCGAGCGAGCGGGCGATGCAGAGGCGCTGTTGTTGCCCGCCGGATAGCGTGCCGCCGGGGCGGTCGAGCCGATCCTTGACCTCGTTCCACAAACCGGCTCGGTGCAAGCTCTCCTCGACGACCGCATCGGGGTCCTTCGCCTTGATCCCGCACAGCTTCAGGCCGGACAGGACGTTGCCGGAGATCGTCATCGCCGGGAAGGGATTGGGCTTCTGGAAGACCATGCCGATCCTGCGACGCACGTCCGTTGCCCGCACCTCCGCACCGTAGATGTCCTGTCCGTTCAGCTCGATCGAGCCGGCCAGGGAAGCGCCGGGGACCAGCTCGTGCATCCGGTTCAGGATCCGTAGGAAGGTCGACTTGCCGCAGCCGGAGGGACCGATCAGGGCGGTGATCGCACGTGGCGACATGCTCAGCGAGATGCCCCCCAGGACGTGGTGGTCGCCGAACCATGCGTGGACATCCTGCGCGACGAGGGACGCGGGCGCCGACCCGTCGCCGAGCGTCGCATCGATCAGGTTCTGGATCTGGGCCATGGCGAACGCTTCCTCCGTCGTGGTTCCGATCTACCGCCGCCGCCGGTCGCCCTGCAGCCGCGCCAGCACGAACAGGATCAGGACCAGCGCGAGCAGGACGAACGCGAACACCCAGGCCCGATCCACATCCGCGGTCTGGGACGAACCGAACAGCTGGAACGAGGACAGCGACAGCGCCGACTGGGCGCCCGAGAAGGGGTTGAAGTTCAGCGTCGCGCTGCCGAACGCAGTCATGATCAACGGGGCCGTCTCGCCGATCACTCGCGCCACGCCGAGGATCGTCGCCGTGACGATCCCGATCCTCGCGGTCGGCAGGATCACCCCCCAGGTCGTCCGCCACTCAGGTGCCCCCATCGCGAACGACGCCTCGCGGAGACCGCCGGGCACGAGCCGCAAGACCACCTCGCACGTGCGCGTGACGGTCGGGAGCATCAGGATCGACAGGGCCAGCGCAGCCGCGAACCCCGAGAAGCCGGCGCCGTTCGCGACCAGGACCGTGTAGATGAACAGGCCGGCGACGATCGACGGCACGCCGCTCATCGCGTCGACGAACACCCGTGTCGGGCGCGCGAGACGGCCCTTCACCTCGTTGAGGTAGACGGCCGTCAGCACGCCGAGCGGCACGCTGATCAGCATCGCGATCCCCACCTGCTCGAGCGTTCCGACGATCGCCTGCAGCCCGCCGGTTTCCGTGGCGGGCGACTCAGGGCCGACGCTTGCCATCGTGGTCGTGAAGAAGGACAGACGCAGGAACCGCAGGCCTTTGAGCGTCACGTACCCGAGGATCAGGGCGAGCGGCACGATGATCGCGATCGCGGCCACCGTGATGACCGAGGCCATCGTCCGGTCTCGAGCGGCGGGCCGGCCCTCCGTGGCGGCCACGGCCGTGAAGTACATCAAGAAGTTGAGCGCCGCCCAGAGCATCAGGAAGCCGGGGAGGCCGCTCAGCGGGAGGATCTGTGAGTACAGCAGCCAGGTCAGCGCCAGCGACGAGACGGCGCAGCCGACGACCATCGCCGCGTCCCGCCGGTGGAAGCTCGTGGGTCGGCGCCGGACGGGGATCGCGTCGTGCGCGACCACCGCGAGCGTGGGTGCCGGCGGCGCGCCCATCAGATCTCGACCCCGGCGCCCGAGCGCGAGCGCGCGATCACGGTCGCCGCTCCGAGGTTGACCAGGAGCGTGACGACGAACAGCACGAATCCGGCGGCGAGGAGGGCCGAGAGCGCGAGGCCGCTCGATTCCCCGAAGTTGTTCGCGATCAGCGGGGCGACGGGGATCGCGCCAGCCTCGATCACGTTCGCGCGGATCGCGAACAACGGGCTGACGATCAGCAGGATCGCGATCGTCTCACCCAGCGCGCGGCCGAGACCGAGCATCGAGCCGCCGATGATGCCGCTGCGCCCGAACGGCAGCACGACGGCCCGGATCATGCCCCAACGGGTGCCGCCGAGCGCGAGCGCGCCCTCCTTCTCGCCGGGCGGGACCTGGGAGAAGACCTCGCGGACCACCGACGTCACGATCGGCACGACCATCAAGGACACGACCACGCCGGCCACGAAGGCGGAGGGGCCGTAGATCGGAGCATTCGTCGTGGGCTTGAAGATCGGGAGGAAGCCCAGGTATCTCCCGAGCCACTCCGAGATGCCGATCATCCGCGGCCGCAGGTACGCCGCTCCCCACATGCCGTAGATCAGCGACGGCACGGCCGCCAGCAGGTCGATCAGCGATGTGAGCGCTCGCCGGAGCCGCCTGGGCGCGAACTCGGTCACGAACAGCGCCGCGGCGACCGACAGCGGAACCGCGATCACGAGCGCGATCAGCGCGACAACCACGGTCCAGTACAGGAGGGCGGCCACGCCGAACTCGTTCCCGCGAGGCGGCGGGTTCCAGACCTGGGTGGTGAAGAACTTCAGCCCCTGATCTTTCAGCGCCGGCAGGCCTTTCGTGAACAGGAACCCCCCGATCAAGACCAGGATGATCAACGTCAGCCCCCCCGCGCAGGCCGCGGCCCGGCGGAACATCCGGTCGGCGGGCGTCCGGACGACCACCACCTTGCGGGGCGTGGGAGGCACGTTGGCGGCCGGAGCTCGTTCCTTGGTCGTCGACATCCGAAAGAGGCGCTGTGCTGCGCTCCGACAGAGCGTGGGGAGCTTGGGTGAACGGACGGTGAACGGTCCAGGGCGCGTGGGGGAAGAGTGGCCGCCCCGCCCCCTCGACCGTTGACGGTTGCCACGTCCGGAACGGACCCTTCACCCGTGATGCGGACCCGTCGCGGGATCGCCTTGGTCATCGTGCCCATCTGCCTGACGCTCGCGGTGCTCGTGGGGCTCCCCGGCGCGGCGATCGGGGCAGGTCATCCCAGCGTCTCGATCTCCCCGCGGGCCGGTCTCCTGGACTTCACCGGGGACGGCCAGTACGTGACGGTGAGCTGGCGGGGGTTTCCCCGTGATTCGGTCCTCTACCTTCGGGAGTGCGTCCGGGGCGCGACCGATCCGTTGTCGCAGTGCGCGCAGCCGGGGTTCACGAGCACATGCGGCGACGCCTGCCCGGGCATCCAAACCCTCGGTCTCGTCGACAAGACCGGGGCGGGGAGCGCCGTCGCGCAGGTCGCGATCGGTCTGATCAACGTGAAGCCGAACCTCGATGCGATCGCCGGCAAGACGATCACGTGCGACTTCCAGAACGCATGCTCGTTGTTCATCGGCACGACTCCATCGAACCTCGCAACGATGACGGAGGTCCCCATCTCGTTCGCCACCCCGCCGCTGGCCTGTCCGACGGACGGCTCGCCGCTGACGGCCGAAGGTGGATCGGCGGGGTTCCGTGTCGTCGAGTTCGCATGGTCGGTGAAGGTCTGCGCGGCGCCACTGAACCTATCGCTGGACTACACGCTGCAGCCGGCGGGGACGGCGTTGGACGACTACATCCAGGGTGGGCTCTCGGACGTCGATCTCGCCGTGGTCCCCCAACCGATGGACGCTCCCCAGACCGCCGCGCTCTCTGCGGCCGGTGGATCCGTCGGGTACGCACCGATCGCCGCGTCGGGTCTGGTGTTCGCCTACCGCGTCTTCGACCAGACCAGCGGTCACCAGGTCACCACCTTGACGCTCACGCCGGACCTCCTCGCGAAGATCTTCACCGGGCAGGTCACGCAGTGGTATCTGGACAAGGAGATCGAGAAGCTCAACCCCACGGTCGCGTTCCCCACGTTCATCGCCACGGTCGGCCGCGGCGACGCGAACGAGGACACGCAGCAGATGACCAGCTGGATGTGGGCGAACGCCCGGAAGGCGTGGGTCTCCGGTGGCCGGAGGATGAAGCCCAACCCGTTCGCGTCGGGACCGACCGACCTGCTGCCATCGCTCGGTCAGATCGATCTCGTCACAGGCGCACGCGGTGAGGCACGTGTGATCGCGAAGGGCGACGGAGACGTCGTCTCCACGTCGACGTATGGGTGGATCGGCTACGTCGATTCGTCGTGGGCGGCGAGTTACCAGCTTCCGACCGTCCGGATCAAGTACCCGAACGGGAAGGTGGTCCGTGCCACGCCGAGAACGATCGCGCGCGGGATCGCCGTGATGCGGCCCGACGTGCAGGGGCTCCTGACACCGGCCTACGGACGCCAGGATCCGAAAGCCTGGCCGATCCCGACCGTGAGCTACGCCGCGATCCCGCACGGCGCTGAGCGCACCAAGAACCCGCCCACGCCCGAGAAGCTCGATGCGCTGCGCTCGTTCCTGACCTTCGCGGCCGGAGCCGGGCAGACGTCGCTCCCCCCCGGGTACGTGCCCCTCCCGCCCGCATTGCGACAGCGCACGAAGGTCCTGACGAACCAGATCATGAAGGCGCCGCCCGAGCCGACGCCGCACCCGACCGCAGCTCCGCCACCACCCCCGCCGCCGGTCGTCGCGCCCCCGCCGCCGGTCGTCGCCCCGCCGGCTCCGCCTCCGGCCGCGCCGCCGCCGCCGAGCGTGGCGCCACCGACGAGCTCGATCGCTCCGCAGCAGGTCGTGTACGTCGCCCCGGTTGCCGCGCCGGTCGCGCTCGTCGCCTCGCCGTCTCGGTTGATCCTCCCGGGGCTCGTGTTCGGCGCGATGGCGGCGTTGGCCGTCGGGGTCGTGCTCTTGGGGAGCAGTTTCATCGGCGGGCGATCCGGTCGGGCGCCGAAGGATCAAGGATCGGCCGAAGGGGCGGCATCGTGAGGACGATGCAGGAACCCGAGACGACGTTCGATCTCACCGCGGCGGAGCCGGTCGCGACCGCGGCAGCCCGTCCTCGAGGCCGGGTGATCCGCGTGGCCGGTGTATGCCTGATCGCGGTCGCTGTGGTGATCGGACTGTTCCTCGTCTACCTCTTCGGAGCGTCGAGGATCATCGAGGAACGGAGCCAGCGGATGTTGCTGCCCGAGTTCCGCTCGCTGACCCAGCAGGGCCCCGCCACGACCACGGATTGGCGGCCGGCGCCTGGGCAGCCCGTAGCACTGCTCTCGATCCCGAAGATCGGCCTCGAAGAGATCGTGGTCGAAGGCACCTCAGCCTCGGCGCTCACGCAGGGACCCGGGCACCTTCGCGAGAGCCCCGTGCCGGGCAGGCCGGGCAACAGCGTGATCGCGGGCCGCAGGACCACCTTCGGAGCCCCGTTCCGGAACCTCGACGTGATGCGCGCGGGCGACGAGATCCACGTGATCACGGGCCAGGGAGCGTTCACCTACAAGGTCACCTCGATCGGGTCCGTGATGCCCGGTCAGGTCGATCCGATCTCGCCGTCGGCGAAGGATCAGCTCACCTTGGTCACCTCCGCGCCCGCGTATACGGCCCGGGGACGGCTCGTCGTGGTGGCGGAGCTCACCTCGGATCCTGCTCCCGGTCCGGCCCTGACGACGCAAGTGATCCCGAGCGACGAAACCGGTCTCGCCGGCCAGCCGGCGAAGGCGGGATGGCTCCTCCTGCTCATCGAGGCTGCGGCCGCCGTCGCGCTGGGTGCCGTGTGGTTCAGCCGACGCATCTCGACACGCGTGGCGGTCTTCCTCGCGACGCCGCTCGTGCTCGCGTTGCTCTGGGCGACGTTCGGTATCACGGCCCGACTCCTTCCGGCCACCCTCTGAGCAGCCTCGTTACCCGTGATTCAGGAGCCGTTCACCTTTCCGTTCCCTGCTCGACGCCGCGGCGACGGATAGGACTGGAAACCTCCACGGCGGTCGCCGGGCGGGGTGTCCGGCCGCTCGAAAGGGGGACCTGCGTATGCGCAGATCCGTACTCGGTGCGATCACGGGCGTGGGTATCGCTCTCGCGTTCGTGTTCGGATCGAATGGGATCGCGGTGGCGGCGTCGAACGTCGACACGACCCGCGTTTCGCAGACCATCACGGGGGTTGGATCGGACACGTTGTACGAGGTCCAGAACGATCTGGACCAGGTCTACAACGAGGCGGTGGGATGCGCGATCATCCCGTCGGCCGGCACCGCGTTTTCGAACTACCAAGAGCTGTGCTTCAACCCGGACGACACGTCGGGAACGACGCCCGGTGACCCCGGGATCCTGCCGTATGGTGGCAACATCGTCCTGAAGGGCAACCTGTACCACGACCGTGCGATCGAGGCCTACCCTGTCGGTTCGGGGAGCGGGACGAAGGTCCTGAGCCAGTACACGTCCGGCCTGACGGCGCTTTCGTCGGACTTCGCTCGTGCCTCGTCGAAGCAGACCTACGCGGTGGCGAACTTCACCGCGTACGGTGTGGCGTACGGTCGCGACGGTGCCGGGTACTGGGTGGGCCGCGATAACAAGCTGGTCGCCCACTCCAAGGCCGGCGTTCCGACCCCCAACGCCACGCTCCCGCGGCTGAAGGGCGCGTTCATCGGCACCGGGGTCGGGAGCAATTGCCTGGTGGACTGGTCGAAGAGCAAGGGCAACTCGATCGGGACGAAATCCGGGGCACCCGGCTCGGGTACGATCGTGATCTTCGGCACGCAGGCGGGATCTGGATCCGGGAAGGACTTCCTTCAGAAGATCGACCCGGCGAACGCAGCGAGCTACACGGATGCGAGCCAGACCCAGAACTGCATCCCGGCGAAGTACAAGGACGGCAACCCGGCCAACGGCGAACACGTCTTGGTCGAGAACCAGGCCCGCCCGATCTGCAGCCAGAAGGGCGGCGTCAAGTCGTTCCAGTCCCGGGCCCTGTACCCGTACGCGTTCCTGCGTTTCGTGCAGAACCACGCGGGCGGTGGCTTCTGCGCCGGCGTCCTCGGGTCCGTCAACGGCATCAAGCCGACGATCGCGTCCATGGCTCGGGTCTCCGGACCGAAGTCGTATCCGCTCGGTTCGTACCGGTACGACTACTTCCTGCTCCCGAACCCGCTCCCGACCGGGTCGTGCACCGGACGGGATGGGGCCACGGTTGGCGGGGTCGACCTCAACAGCCAGAACACCTGGACGGTCAGCTGCGGCTTGACCGCACGTGAGGTCGCGACCCTCGACTACCTGGCTCCGAACAAGGGGTTCCTGTGCCGGACGGACTCGGTCATGAACCCATTGACGAACAAGAACTACCGCACCGAGATCGTGAACACCTTGAAGGCGGACGGCGTCGCGCCGCTCGCGAAGGGTGCGATCGGCGGCAGCTCGTTCACGGGGGCGAGCTACTGCCGGGACGCCGCGGCGACCTGATCCCGGCTCGAGCGTTCGAGGGCCCGGCCGCACCGGCCGGGCCCTCGACGTTCACGCTCCGTTCTCCTGCGCGCCCCCGTCCCGCCGTCTTCTCGTTGCTAGCGTCCTGCGGATGGCCGGAGCCCTGTCGCAGCGTGTCCGCCCTGGTCGGGTCGAGGGGTGGATCGCGGCTGGGGGGGTGCTGGTCGGGTCGGCCCTGTTGATCGCCTTCCTCGCCACACACGATCGCTCCGCGCCGTCGACGACCTTCCCCGTCCCACAGGCGGTGCCGGTCACAGCGGGCGCTCTGCAGCGGGTCGGTGGGGGGCGAGCCACGGGTTGGATCCTGCCCGACGCCTACGCGGGTCCGCGGGACGTCGCGGTGCAACCCTCCGGAACGGTCTGGGTGACGGAGCAGAACAAGGGTGTCGTCGCCGTCCTCTCCCAAGGCAAAGCGGTCAGCTACAAGGTCGACGCGAAGTTCCCGAACTCCGGCACGTTCGCGCTCGCCGCCGGCCCGGGCGGCTCGATGTGGTTCACCGGATATCCCAACGGGAACATCGGGCGGATCCTGCCCGACGGCACCGTGAACTCCTTCGCGTCGGCGGTGGACGCCTCCGGGACGGTGGCGGCGACCCAAGCAGACGACGGTTCGATGTGGATCACCGATGTCAACCTTGGTGTGGTGTTCCGGATCGACGGCGTGGGTCACACCTCGGTGTTCAGCGTTCCAGCACCGAACGGCACGAACCAACGCGTCGCTCCCTACGACATCGCGACGGGAACGAACGGTCGGCTCTGGTTCACGGACCCCCGGACGCGTTCGATCGGTCGGATCGGCGTCGGCGGTACCGAGCCGTCGATCGTGGAGATCCCGACGCAGGATCAGGCCGACCCGCGGAGCATCGCGGTTGGCCGCGACGGCCAGGTGTGG
The DNA here is from genome assembly GCA_035490535.1 of Actinomycetota bacterium. GTDB lineage: Bacteria > Actinomycetota > UBA4738 > UBA4738 > HRBIN12 > AC-51. The sequence continues at coordinate 32,014 of DATHCP010000010.1, read as the reverse complement.
GTGTCGTTCTCGCGAGAGCGGGGCATCGGGCGGCTGGACCAATCCACCGGCGTTGCGCGCATGATGCCCGTCCAGGGGGCCCAGTCGCCGATCAACAACCTCGCGGTCGCCCCGGACGGTTCGTTGTGGGTCACCACCGCGGGGCGCGAGATCCTCCACGTGCGGCCGAACGGCGGGCTGATCGAGCGGATCGAGCTCCCCGGCGACGCGACCGGCGCGGACGGCATCGCGATCGCGCCGGATGGCACCGTCTGGGCAGCCGCAACGGACGCGAACATGGTGGTGGAGATCCGACCCCGTGCCTGACGGGTGCCTTCGTCACGGCACGAGCCTCCCGTCCGGCGCTCCTGGCGGCCTGGTCGGCGGGGCGAGTGAGGTGACCCCGCCGACCGAGACCGCGAGGTTGGGCTAGCGGTCATTCAGCAGCACTCGCCCGGGCAACACGGCTCCATCGCGTCCACCTCCCCTCGAAAGACATCGATGGTGGTCGATACGTTGACGATGATATCGACCGCTGTCAATATGTCCACATGAAGCTGCTCCAGGTGATCGACGAGACCTGCTGCCCGCCGGTGCTCCGCGAGCCGCTCGACGACGAGGCCGCCGAACGCCTCGCCGGGGCGCTCCAGGTCCTGGCCGATCCGTCGCGGCTGCGGCTGCTGAGCCTGATCGCGGCCCACGCGGACGGCGAGGCGTGCGTCTGTGACCTGACGGAGCCACTCGGGCTCTCGCAGCCGACCGTCAGCCATCACCTGAAGGTCCTCACCGACGCCGGGCTCCTCGAACGGGAGCAGCGGGGTCGGTGGGCGTATTTCCGGGTCCGACCAGAGCCGATCGAGCTGCTGCGGGGGGCGCTGGCCGTCCCGCTTGGTGCATGAGATGCATGAGAGGAGTGCAGTGATGAGCGATCTGCAGGAACAGGTCCGGGACCGGTACGCGGCCGCAGCGCGGGCGGTCGCCGAGGGCAAGGCCGCGGACGATCGGAACGAGGCCGGATGTTGCGAGCCGGCCGATGGTTTCGGTCTTCGCTTCTACGACGACGCCGAGCGCGGCAGCCTTCCCGAGGAGGCGGTGCTAGCGAGCCTCGGATGCGGCAACCCGATCGCCGTGGCGGATCTCAACGAGGGCGAGACCGTGCTCGACCTCGGGTCCGGTGGCGGGATCGACGTGCTGCTCTCGGCGAAGCGGGTCGGCCTGAGCGGCCACGTCTACGGGCTGGACATGACCGACGAGATGCTCGAGGTAGCGCGGGCGAACGCCCGGGAGGCGGGCGCGACCAACGTCGAGTTCCTGAAGGGGTACATCGAAGACATCCCCCTCGATGACGCGACGGTCGATGTCGTGATCTCGAACTGCGTGATCAACCTGTCCACCGACAAGCCGAAGGTCCTCGCGGAGATGTTCCGGGTGCTCCGTCCCGGCGGTCGGATCGGCATCAGTGACGTCGTCGCGGACGACCGCCTCTCGTCGCAGGACCGGGCCGACCGGGGGAGTTACGTCGGGTGCATCGCCGGCGCTCTGTCGTTCTCCGAGTACGAGGACGGGCTGGAGCGGGTGGGCTTCGAGGACATCGTGATCCGTCCGACCCACGAAGAAGCAGACGACATGTACGGCGCGATCGTGCGCGCCCGGAAGCCATAGAAGATCCCGTTCGGGGACGGCTTGACCGGCGCCCACATACTCAACTAGTCTTGACTCAATGACTATTGAGCAAGGGTCGGGTTCCCTCGAACTCGGCCGACGGGTCGAGGTCCACGCGGCCCTCGCCGATCCCCATCGCCTCCGCATCGTCGACCTGCTCGGGACGGGGGACTTCGCCCCCTCGGAGCTGGCAGAACTCATCGGGATCCGATCGAACCTGTTCGCCCATCATGTCGCGATCCTCGAGCGCGCCGGTCTCGTCGAACGGATCCCCTCCGCAGGAGACGGCCGTCGCCGATACCTGCGCCTGATCCCCCAGATGCTGGGACCGGAGCCTTCGCCCGACCCGATCCTGGCCGGTGCGGTGTTGTTCATCTGCACGGGCAACTCGGCGCGTTCGCAGATGGCCGCGGCGCTGTGGAACCGGGCGAGCGAGGTGCCGGCGGAGAGCGCCGGGACCCACCCCGAGGCCCGCGTCCACCTGCTCGCCGTCCGCGCGGCCGGTCGCTGGGGCCTGCGTCTGGGGGGCGCCGTCCCGCGGCCGCTCGGCGATGTGAAACGCACGCCCGATCTGGTGGTAACGGTCTGCGACCGCGCCCACGAGGAGATCGGCGCCTCGATCTTCGGTGCCCGCGTCCTGCACTGGTCGACGCCCGACCCCGCCGACGCCGGAACCCAGATGGCGTTCGATGAAACGCTTGCGCGCTTGGACGCACGCGTCGCGACGTTGCGTGACCGGGTGGTACCTCCCAAGGGGAGGACGTCGGCGAGGAGGACCCGCTAGATGCCGCGATTGCTGGTGATCGGTGGGAGCGACGCGGGGATCAGCTCGTCGCTGCGGGCGCGGGAGCTGGATCCCTCCTTCGACGTGACGATGGTCGTCGCCGACCGCTATCCGAACTTCAGCATCTGCGGGATCCCGTATTTCATCAGCGGGGAGACACCCGACTGGCGCGACCTGGCCCATCGCACGCGGGAGGAGATCGACGCGACGGGGATCGAGCTGCTCCTCGACACCCGCGCGACGGCGATCGAGCCTTCGGAGCGGACGGTCGAACTCATGGATGCTCGGGGAACCACGGAGATGGTCCCGTACGACCGGCTCGTGATCGGCACTGGCGCCGTCCCGATCCGTCCCGACATCGCGGGGATCGAGCTCGAGGGCGTCCACCTCCTGCACACGATGGACGACACGTTCGCCTTGAACGATCGGTTGGCGGACGCGGAGGCGGCGGTGATCGTTGGCGGGGGCTACATCGGGCTCGAGATGGCGGACGCGTTGTCGCAGCGTGAGATGGCGGTCACCGTCCTCGAGCAGCTCCCCAGCGTGATGACCACGGTCGATCCCGAGATGGGCGAGCTGGTCGGGCGAGAGCTGCGGACGCACGGCGTGGAGGTGCGGACCTCGGCGACCGTCCGCCGGATCACGCAGGAGGGCCGGGCCCTCCAGGTGGCCGGCGACGGGTTCGATGCCGTGACGGCGGACGCCGTGCTGATCGCGGTCAGCGTGCGACCCGACACCGCGCTGGCGGCGAGCGCGGGTGCCGAGCTCGGGGTGCGTGGCGCGATCGTGGTGGACCGAGGGATGCGGACCGGCATCGCCAACATCTTGGCCGCCGGGGACTGCGTCGAGACGTGGCACCGCATGCTGCAGCGGCCGACCTATATGCCGCTCGGGACCACCGCTCACAAGCAGGGGCGGATCGCGGGCGAGAACGCGGTGGGGGGTGACCGGGTGTTCGCGGGCAGCCTTGGCACGCAGGTCGTCAAGGTCTTCGATCTGGCGGTCGCGCGGACGGGCCTCCGGACCGCCGAGGCTGCCGAGGCTGGCCACGATCCGCTCACGGTCGAGACCGAGGGCTGGGATCACAAGGTCTACTACCCCGGTGCCACGAAGATGACGGTCAGGACGACCGGCGATCGACGGGACGGTCGCTTGCTCGGGGCACAGATCGTCGGGCACCGGAACGGGCAGGTCGCGAAGCGGATCGACATCGCCGCCGCGGCCCTCTACAGCGAGATGCGGGTCGAGGAGCTCTCGGACGTGGATCTCAGCTACACGCCACCCTTCAGCTCTCCATGGGACCCTCTCCAGGTCGGGGCCCAGGCGTGGGCCCAGGCGGCTGCCTCCGGCTCGGGATCGGAGGTCTCGACCGCCCTCCGGTAACGTTGCCGTCCGATGGGACGGCTCTTCGGGACCGACGGGGTGCGCGGCGTGGCCGGCACGGAGCTCACGCGCGAGCTCGCGGAGGGCCTCGGGCGCGCTGCGGTCGTGGTCCTCGGACGCCACGGCGCCGGCCGCGCGAAGCTCGTGGTCGGCCGCGACACGCGCGAGTCGGGAGCGTGGCTCGAGGACGCCCTGACCGAGGGGATCCGCGGCGCCGGCGGGGACGTCCTGCTGGCCGGCGTCGAGCCGACCCCGGCGATCGCGTTCATGACCGTGGATCTCGGCGCCTCCAGCGGCGTCGTGATCAGCGCCTCGCACAACCCGGCCGAGGACAATGGGATCAAGTTCTTCGCGCGCGACGGCATGAAGCTGCCCGACGCGCTCGAGGACGAGATCGAGGCCGAGCTCGCCCGGTCGGCCGCGCACGAGGGCCCTCCCGGTGAGGTGCTGCCGGTGGGCGACGCTCGCGAACGGTACCTGCGGCACCTGGAGGGCGCGGCCGACGCGCGCCTGGAGGGGATGCGGGTCGTCGTGGATTGCGCGAACGGCGCCGCCTCCGAGATCGCCCCCGAGATCCTGCGGCGCCTGGGCGCCGACGTGACCGCGATCAACGCCGATCCCGACGGCCGCAACATCAACGACGGTTGCGGGGCGCTGCACCCGGAGGTGGTGGCGGCCGAGGTCCAGCGGCGTGGCGCCGACGCCGGCGTGTGCCACGACGGCGACGCCGACCGCGCGCTGTTCGCCGACGCGGCCGGCTCCGTGATCGACGGCGACCAGGTCCTGGCCGCCTCGGCGATCGCGATGCGGGAGCGCGGCGAGCTCCCCGGCGACGTGGTCGTCGGCACGGTGATGTCGAACCTCGGGCTCGCGATCGCGATGCGCGAGGCCGGGATCGAGCTCGTGCGCACGGCGGTCGGCGACCGGTACGTGCTAGAGGAGATGGAACGGCGTGGCGCCGCCCTCGGCGGCGAGCAGAGCGGGCACGTGATCTTCCGCCGCGACGCCACCACCGGCGACGGCCTGCTGACTGCGGTCCGGTTCCTGTCGCTCGCCGCGGCGCGGGACGTTCCCGTCGCGGAGCTCGCCGGCGCGATGCGCCGGCGTCCCCAGGTGCTCGTGAACGTCCGCGTCGCTCGACGGGATGGGATCCTCGAGTCGGCCGCCGTCACGGACGCGGTCGCCGCGGCCGAGGTGACGCTGGACGGGGGCGGCCGCGTGCTGGTGCGACCCTCGGGCACCGAGCCGCTGATCCGCGTGATGGTCGAGGCCGAGACCGAGGCCGACGCGAAACGGCACGCCGAGGCCATCGCCGAGGCGATCCGGTCTTTCGGCTGATCCCCTCTCGGGGAGGCGTTGATAGGCTCGAAGCTCCATGTGCGGCATCGTCGGCTACGTCGGTTCCGACGAGGCCCTCCCGATCGTCCTGGAAGGTCTCCGTCGCCTCGAATACCGCGGCTACGACTCGGCCGGCATCGCCGCGGCCGGGGAGGGCATGGCGGTGCGCCGGCGGGCTGGCAAGCTCGCCGAGCTCGAGTCGGCGCTCGCGACCGAGCCGGTCCCGCCCACCACGACGGCGATCGGGCACACCCGCTGGGCGACGCACGGTGCGCCGACCGACCGCAACGCGCATCCGCACGTCGACTGCTCCGGCACGATCGCGGTGATCCACAACGGCATCGTCGAGAACTTCCAGGAGCTCCGCGCCGCGCTCGAGGCGCGCGGCCACGTGTTCGCCTCCGAGACCGACACGGAGTGCATCGCGCACCTGATCGAGGAGGAGCGGGGGAACGGCACCTCGCTGGGCGACGCGGTGCGCGCCGCGGTCCGCCAGCTGGACGGCGCCTACGCGCTGGTGGTCTCCTCCGCCGACGCACCGGGCACGCTGGTCGGCGTGAAGGTGGCCTCGCCGCTCGTCGTCGGCCTCGGCGACGGCGAGACGATCCTCGCCTCCGACATCCCGGCGGTGCTGGGGCGCACGACCTGTGTCGTCCCGCTGGAAGAGGGTCAGGTCGTGGAGATCACTTCGGAGGGGGCGACGTTCACGGACTTCGCCGGCGCGCCGCTCGTGCCCGAGCCGATCACGGTCACCTGGGACGTCGAGGCCGCGCAGAAGGGCGGCTACGACTCCTTCATGCGCAAGGAGATCGACGAGCAGCCCGCGGCGATCCGCGCGACGCTCGTCGGCCGCGCCGATCCGGGCGATCTCCAGCTCGACGAGCTCCGCGTCCCCGACGACGTCATTCGCGAGGTCTCGAAGGTCTTCGTGGTCGCCTGCGGAACGGCGTTCCACAGCGGCCTCGTTGCGAAGTACGCGATAGAGCACTGGACGCGGCTGCCGGTCGAGATCGAGATCGCGAGCGAGTTCCGCTACCGCGACCCGGTGCTCGGCCCGGACACGCTGACGCTCGCGGTCAGCCAATCCGGCGAGACGATCGACACGCTGGAGGCGGCCAGGCACGCGCGGCGCCAGGGCTCGCAGGTGATCGCGGTGACGAACACGGTCGGCTCCTCGCTCGCGCGCGAGGCCGACGGGGTCCTGTACACGCATGCCGGCCCCGAGATCGGGGTGGCCGCCACGAAGACGTTCGCGACGCAGATGGTCGCGCAGGAGCTGGTGGCGCTGTACCTCACGCAGGTCCGCGGCACCCGCTTCCCGGAGGAGACCGAGCAGGTGTTGGCGGAGCTGCACGAGCTGCCGGACAAGGTCGCGCGGTCGATCCAGCTGGACGAGCAGGTCCGCGCGATCGCCGAGCGGTACCGGGACGCTCGCGACGTGCTGTTCATCGGGCGCCACACGGGCTATCCGGCCGCGCTCGAGGGGGCGCTGAAGCTGAAGGAGCTGAGCTACGTCCACGCCGAGGGCTATCCGGCCGGCGAGCTGAAGCACGGACCGATCGCGTTGATCGAAGAGGGCACGCCGGTCGTCGCGGTGGCCACGACCTGCCACGTCTATCCGAAGATGGTCTCGAACATCCAGGAGGTCAAGGCCCGCGGCGCCTCGGTGATCGCGGTCGTCACCGAGGGGGACACCGAGGTGACCCGCCTGGCCGATCACGTCCTGGCCGTCCCCGAGACGCCGGAACTGCTGGCGCCCGTCGTCGTCACGGCGCCCCTGCAGCTGCTCGCCTACCACATGGCCGTGCTCCGCGGCTGCGACGTCGATCAGCCGAGGAACCTCGCGAAGTCGGTCACCGTCGAGTAGCGTCCTGCCGTGCGGCGCCGGCTGATCCGCGTCGCGGCGCTCCTGCTGGTGTGCGGCACCTGCCTGGTGGCGACCGCCTCGCCGTGCTACGCGTGCGGATGTACGCCGATGACGCCCAAGCAGATGTTCCGTCGCGCCGGCGCGGCCTTCGAGGGAGAGGTCACCTCCCAGCGAGCGCTCGATGCGATGACGACCGTCCAGACCTTCCGGGTCGACCGCGTCTACAAGGGCTCGCTGCACCAGACGGTCGACGTGGTCGCGAGCATGGGGGCGGCCGGCGGCAGCGACTGCGCGATCCTGTTCCCCGAGGCCTCTCCGGTGGCGGTGGTACTCCGGCAGGTGGGCGGCCGGTGGACCGCCGATGTCTGCTCGCTGATGACCCTCGACGAGCTCCGTCGGGTGGCGCCGCCCCCGCAGCCACCCCTCCCCGGCGACGGCCCGACGGTGGGCGGCCCGAGCGCGCCCCCGTCGTCACCGGGTACGGGCGGCGGCGGGGGTGGGTCGGGATCGGGAGGGATCTCCGGCGCGGGCGCGATCGGCGGCGGGCTGCTGGCGATCGGCGTGATCGCGTTCGTGCTCTCGATGGAGAGCCGGCGTGCCTCGCGGGCCCGCCGCGACCGGGCGGTGGACGAGGATGCGACGGAGGAGCCGGCCGCGGCGGAGCGCCAAGATGGGGGCGAGCCGGACGCTCCTGACCCCCCGGAGCCGAGCGGCTAGCCTTCCTCCGTGGAGATCGTCGGCCTCGGCGTCGACATCTGCGAGATCGCGCGGATGGAGCGAGCCCTCGAGCGGCACCCGACGATGCGCGCGCGCGTGTTCACGCCGGCCGAGATCGCCTACTGCGACGCGAAGGCCCGTCCGGCCGAGTCCTACGCGGGTCGGTTCGCCGCCCGCGAGGCGGTGATCAAGGCGCTGGGCGGCTACCGGGGCCGGCGCTGGCAGGACATCAGCGTGTCGCGGCATCCGTCCGGCGCCCCGTCGATCGCGCTGACCGGCAACGCGAAGCGTCGAGCCGACGCGCTCGGCGTGACCGAGGTCCTGATCACGTTCACCCACGAGCGGACGAACGCGGTCGCCTTCGCCGTGGCGGTGACGGGATGAAGCCCGTCGTCACGCCGGCGGAGGCCGCCGAGCTCGATCGGGCGACGCAGGAGCGGGGCGTGCGGGCGGCCGACCTGATGGAGCGTGCGGGGTGGGCGGTCGCCCGTGCGTGCGCCGATCTCCTCGGCGGTACCTACGGCCGCCGCGCGGTGGTCCTGTGCGGCTCGGGGAACAACGGCGGCGACGGGTACGTCGCGGCGCGACACCTGGCCCGCTGGGGGATGACGGTTGCGGCGGTGACGCTGCGCGATCCGGCCGAGCTGAAGGGTCCCGCCGCGGCGAACGCCCGTCGCCTGGCCGCCGAGACCGACGCCCGGATCCTGTCGTTCGATCCCGGAGCGCTCGATCGCGAGCTCGCACGCGCCGACCTGGTGGTCGACGCCGTCTTCGGCACCGGCTTCCACGGCGTCGCCGAAGGCGAGGCGGCCGCCGCGATCGAGGCGCTCGACGCGTCCCTGCTCCCGGTGGTCGCCGTGGACATCCCCTCCGGGGTGGACGGCGCGACCGGGGCGGTCGACGGGCCGGCGGTCCGCGCGGATCTGACCGTGACGTTCGGCGCGGCGAAGATCGGCGCGGTCCTGCTGCCCGGCGCGGGGTTCGCGGGCGACGTCCGCGTCGTCGACATCGGGTTCCCGGACGATCTCGTGCCCGACGCGTGCGGGCTCACGGAGCCGGCCGACGTCGCCGACGTCCTTCCCGAGCGGGCGGCCGATGCCCACAAGAAGGCGAGCGGCACGCTCGTGATCGTCGCCGGCTCGCGCCGGATGACCGGCGCCGTTCGGCTGCTGGCGCAGGCCGCGGGGCGGATCGGCGCGGGGTACGTGATCGTCGCCGTGCCGGCCTCGATCCTGCCGGTGGTCCAGCAGGGGCTGACCGAGACCGTGTTCCTGCCACTGGCGGAGACCGAGGCGGGCACCGTCGCGCCGGCCGCGCGGGACGCCATCGTGGGCGCGCTGGAGGGCGCGCACGCCCTGGCGATGGGTCCGGGCCTGTCGACCGATCCCGACACGCGGACGCTGATCCGCGGAGTGCTGCGCGAGAGCCCGGTGCCGGTGGTGCTGGACGCCGACGGCCTGAACGCGTTCGCCCGCGAGCCCGATCTGCTGGCCGATCGGAAGGCCGACGCCGTGCTGACCCCGCACCTGGGCGAGCTCGCGCGGTTGATCGACGGCGGCCCCGATCGGCTGGCGGGGGCGCGGATGCTCGCGGCGCGGGCGAACGCGGTCGCGCTCGTGAAGGGCAGCCGCACGGCGATCGCCGCCGCCGACGGGGGCGCCCGGATCAATCCGACCGGCACGCCGTTCCTGGCGACCGCCGGTACCGGCGACGTCCTGACGGGCACGATCGGAGGGCTGCTCGCCGCCGGCGTGGCGCCGTTCGATGCCGCCTGGGCCGCGGCGTACGTGCACGGTCTGGCGGGGATCCTCGCCGGCGCGGAGCTGGGCGAGGGGACGCTCGCCGGCGACGTCGCCGAGCGGCTGCCGGCCGCCGTGGAGCTGGTCAGGACGCAGGCGTGACCGATCCCGCTCGGTTCCGCCCCACGCGCGCCGAGGTGGACCTCGCCGCGATCCGACACAACGTCTCGGTCCTGCGACCCCCCGGCGCCGAGCTGATGGCGGTCGTGAAGGCGAACGCCTACGGGCACGGCGCGGTGCCGGTCGCGCGGGCCGCGCTCGAGGCCGGCGCCACCTGGGCCGGCGTCGCCCTGGTCGAGGAGGGTCTCGAGCTCCGCCTGGCCGGGATCGAGGCCCCGATCCTCGTGCTCTCGGAGTTCCCACCGGGCTCCGAGGCCGTCGCGCTGGCGCATCGACTGACGCCCACCGTGTACACCCCGGACGGGCTCGCCCGGCTCGCGGCGGCGGCCCGCGGCCCCGTCGGGGTGCACGTGAAGCTGGATACCGGCATGCATCGGGTGGGCGTGTGGCCCCCCGAGGAGGCTCCGGCCTTCCTGACCGCGGTCCTGGCGGCGGGGCTCGAGGTCGAGGGGGTGTGGACGCACCTGGCCCGCAGCGAGGACGATGCGTCCGTGACGGCCACCCAGCTGGAGCGGTTCACCGGCGTGCTCGATGCCGCCCGCGCCCGGGGCGTGCGGCCGCGGTACGTGCACGCGTCGAACAGCGCGGCGGTGCTGTGCCATCCGGAGGCGCGCTTCGACCTGGTCCGTCCCGGCATCGCCCTGTACGGGATCCCGCCGGCCCCGGGGGTGGGGGAGGATGCAGGGCTCCGGCCCGCGCTGTCGTGGCGCTCGGCCGTCGCGATGACGAAGCGCCTGCCCGCCGGCGAGCGGCTGAGCTACGGGCTGCGCTACGAGCTGGCGAACGAAGCCACGATCGCGACCGTGCCCGTCGGCTACGCCGACGGCTATCCGCGCCCCGCATCGGGGAGCGCTCGGGTGCTGATCCGCGGCCGGCGGATGCCGGTCGCCGGCACGATCACGATGGATCAACTGCTGGTCGACTGCGGCGACGAGGAGGTCCACGCCGGGGACGAGGTCGTGTTGATCGGCGAGCAGGGCGGCGCCACGATCACCGCGGCCGAGGTGGGCGCGTGGGCCGGCACGATCGCCTATGAGATCGTCACACGGATCGGGGCGCGGGTGCCGCGGGAGCACGTCGGATGAGGCGGCGCTCCGCGGTGATCGGCGCGGGGATCGCCGCCGGCCTCGCGGCCGGGATGGTCGGCGGCATCGTCGCGCGCCGCCATCGCGGCCACGATCTCGGCCCGATCGGCGATCTGCCGCCCGAAGACCTCGGCTCGGTGGCGTCCTTCGACGGCACGGGCCTGGCGGTGCGCGCGGCCGGTGACCCGGCGGCGCCGGTGATCCTGCTGGCGCACGGCTTCAGCCTGGACATGTCGGTGTGGTGCCGCGTGTGGCCGGAGCTCGCACGCGAGGCGCGGGTGGTCACGATGGACTTCCGCTCCCACGGCGCGAGCGAACGCCCCGCCACCGGCGACCTGACGTTGCGCGCGATGGGCCGTGACGTGGCCGCGGTGCTCGACGACGTCTCGCCGGAGCGGCCGGCGATCGTCGTCGGCCACTCGATGGGCGCGATGGCGATCCTCGCGCTCGCGGAGCAGCGCCCGGAGCTGTTCGGGCCGCGGATCGCCGGGATCGCGCTGATCGGCGCCGCCGCCTCGGACCTGCTCCGCGGCGCGATGGGCTCGGTCACCGGCCTGCTCCGGCCGAGGTTCGGCTCGATCCAGACCGCGGCGCTGCGCGTCGACCGTGTCCGACGCGCGGTCCTCGCGAGCCCGGTCGACGTGGGCGGCGTCGTCACGCGCCTGACGCAGTTCGGGCCCGACACGCCGAAGCCGGTCGTCGACCACGTGGTGGGCCTCGCGCGCAGCACGCCGTCGGAGGTCTGGACCGACACGCTGCCGGAGCTGATGGAGATGGACCTGCGCCACGCCGCGCCGCGCGTGCGGGTGCCGGCGCTCGTGCTGGTCGGCGAGGAGGACCGCGTGACGCCGCCGGCAGCGGCCGTGGCGCTCGCGGCGGCACTGCCCGAGGGCCGGCTCGTGGTCCTGGAGGGCGCCGGACACATCCCGATGCTCGACGGACCGGACCTGCTCGAACGGGAGCTCGCGGCCTTCGCCCGCTCGGTCCTGGAGGCACCGAAGCCGAAGCGCCGCCGGAAGCCGGCGGGGGGCGAGCCGACGTGACCCGCACGCTCGCGGAGGTCGCGGCCGAGGCCGCCGGGTGCACGCGGTGCCGCCTGGCCGAGAGCCGCACCCAGGTGGTCTTCGGCGTGGGCGATCCGGCCGCCGACCTGCTGTTCATCGGGGAGGCGCCCGGGCTGCACGAAGATCGGCAGGGCGAGCCGTTCGTGGGCGCCGCAGGCCAGCTCCTGACCCGGATGCTCGGCGAGATCGGCCTGCGGCGCGAGGACGTCTACATCGCGAACGTGCTCCGGTGCCGGCCGCCGGGCAACCGCGATCCGCTGCCCGACGAGATCGAGGCGTGCACCCCGTGGCTCGTCGAGACGATCTCGATCGTGCAGCCCACCGTGATCGTGACGCTCGGGAACTTCGCGACGAAGTTCGTGCTGGAGACGCCGCGGGGGATCACGTCGATGCGCGGCTGCGTCTATCCGTGGCACGGCCGCCGGGTGATCCCGACGTTCCATCCGGCGGCGATCCTGCACGGGGGCGGAGAGCGGAGCCGGCAGTTCCAGGACCTCCAGGACGACTTCCGACTGATCCGCGCGACCCTGGACGCCCCCGCCGCGCCCGCGGCGGTGCAGCTGCCACCGGCGCGGGCCGCGGCGCAGGCCCCGGACGGAACGGTCGTCGTCGTTCCGGACGAGGAACAGCTGGAGCTCTTCTGAGGTGGAGGTCGAGGTCCGCACGGCGACCGCCGGGGACACGCGCGCGGTCGGGGAGGCGCTGGCGCCGCTGCTGCGGCTGCACGACGTGGTCGTGCTGACCGGGGAGCTCGGCGCCGGCAAGACGACGTTCGTCCAAGGGATCGCGCGCGGCCTCGGCGCGACCGAGCACGTCGCCTCGCCGACGTTCACGCTCGTACGTGAATACGTGAGCGGACGGCTGCCGCTCGCCCACGTTGACGTGTACCGGCTCGAGCGTGTCCAGGACGTGGTGGACCTGGCGCTCGAGGAGCTGGAGGGCGGCGACTGCGTCCTGCTGGTCGAGTGGGGCGACGCGGTCGGGGATCTCCTGCCTCAGGACCGCGTGCGGGTGGAGCTGAGCGGGATCGACCCGACCGGCGCCGACGAGACCCGGCGGATCGCGTTCTCCTCCGAGGCTCCGACGTGGGTGGCGAGGGCCGACGACCTCGAGCTCGCACTCCTGCCCTGGAGGGCGCCGTGATCGTCGTGGGGATCGAGACCTCGACGCCGCAGACGTCGGTCGCGATCGGCACCGAGCAACGGATCCTGGGCCGGATCCAGGTGGCGGGGACCGCGCGGCAAGAGGCCGTCACGCCGGCCCTCGACCAGCTCCTGCACTGGACGGGCGTCGAGCTCGGCCAGGTCGGGGGGTTCGCGGTCGGGATCGGGCCGGGGCTGTTCACGGGCCTGCGGGTCGGGGTCGTGACGGCGAAGACCCTGGCCCAGGCGACCGCGGCACCGATCCTGGGGATCCCGAGCCTCGATGCCCTGGCCTACGCGGTCCGCTTCACCCACCGGACGATCGCCGCGGTGATCGACGGTCGCCGGGGCGAGGTCTTCAGCGCCCTGTACCGGCCGGTGCCGGGCGGGGTGCTGCGGGAGACCGACTTCGTGGTGCAGGACCCCGAGCACCTTGCGGCCGAGCTCCAGGCCCTGCCGGGCGAGGTGCTGGCCGTCGGGGACGGTGCCATCCTGTACGCGGATGTCCTGCAGGAGATCGGAGCGCGGATCGGGATCGCACCGGGGGCCGTCGCGCACCCCGACGCGGCCTCGCTCGTCGAGCTCGCCGCGCCGCGGTTCCTCCGTGAGGAGCACGACCGCGTCTTCGACGTGGTCCCCTTGTACCTGAGGAAGACGGATGCTGAGATCGCGTGGGATCGCCGAGCCCGGGGCGCCTAGGCTCGAGGTCGCCCGGATGCGCCGCCGGCACCTGCGCGGCGTGATGGCGATCGAGCGGCAGGCCTACGCACGCCCGTGGTCGCCCAACCTGTTCGTCGCGGAGATGACCGAGCCGAGCAACCGCAACTACCTGGTGGCGCGGATCGATCGTGACATCGTCGGCTACGCGGGGCTGATCTGCTACGGCGAGGAGGCCCACGTCACGAACATCGCCGTCGATCCGATGCTCCAGGGCCACGGCATCGCGCACCGGCTCCTGTACGAGCAGCTGCTCGCTGCCCGGGCGATGGGAGGGCAGGCGGTGTCGCTCGAGGTGCGCGTGACGAACTGGCGCGCGCAGCGCCTCTACGCGCGCTTCGGCTTCCATCCGGTCGGGATCCGGCGCAACTACTACGCGGAGCTCCGCGAGGACGCGCTGATCATGTGGACCGACGACATCCGCGACGCGGCCTACCGCGAGCGGATCGACGCGATCGTCGCCACGCTCGCGGAGGGGCTCCGGCCGGGGTGATCACGCTCGGCATCGAGACCTCGTGCGATGAGACCGCGGTCGCGGTGCTCGAGGACGGGACGCTCCGCGCGAACCTGATCGCGCGCCAGGAGCACCTCCACGAGCGCTTCGGCGGTGTCGTGCCCGAGATCGCGGCCCGCGCGCACGTCGAGGCGCTGAACCCGCTGCTCGCGACCGCGCTCGAGCGCGCCGGCGTCGGTCTCGGGGAGGTGGACGGGGTCGCCGTCACGGTCGGCCCCGGCCTGGTGGGCGCGCTGTTGGTGGGCATGGCCTCGGCGAAGGCGCTCGCGCTCGCGACCGGCGCCCCGCTGATCGGCGTGAACCACCTCGAGGGCCACTACTGGGCGAACTTCGTCGAGGCCGACCCGCCCCGGCCGCCGTTCGTGGCGCTGATCGTCTCGGGCGGGCACACGATGCTGGTCCACGTCGAGCGGCTGTTCTCGCACCGGATCGTCGGGCAGACGCTCGACGACGCGGCCGGCGAGGCCTTCGACAAGGTGGCTCGGCTGCTGGGGCTCGGGTTCCCGGGCGGCCCGGCGCTCGACCGGGCCGCGAAGGATGGCGATCCGGCCGCGATCGCGTTCCCCCGGCCGATGGAGGCCTCCGGCGACCTGGACTTCTCGATGAGCGGGCTGAAGACCGCGGTGCTGCGGTACGTGCGCGCCGAGCAGGCCGCCGGACGCGAGATCGACGTGCCGGACCTTGCCGCCTCGTTCCAGGAGGCGATCGTCGACGTCCAGGTCTCCAAGACGATCGCCGCCGCCCGGGAGGTGGCGGCGCCGACGATCCTGCTGGGCGGCGGCGTGGTCGCGAACACCCGGCTGCGCGAGCGGCTGCGCGCCGAGGGGGAGGCGGCCGGCTTCGAGGTGCGGATCCCGCCGCTCGAGCTGTGCACCGACAACGCCGCGATGATCGCCGCGGTGGGCGCGGCGCGGCTCGAGCGCGGCGAGCGGACCGCGTTGGACATCGCCGCGGACCCGAACCTACAGTTGCCCGCGTGACGACCGTCCTGGTGACCGGGGGCGCCGGGTTCATCGGCTCGAACCTGGCCGACCGACTCCTGGCCGAGGACCATCGGGTCGTCGCGGTCGACGACCTCTCCAACGGCCGGATCGCGAACCTCGGCGAGGCGCGCGGCTACGGCAAGGCCTACACGTTCTTCAACATGGACGTGCGCGCCGACGGGCTCGAGCCGCTGTTCGAACGGCACAAGCCGGAGATCGTGTTCCACCTCGCCGCGCAGCAGGGCGTCCGGCCCTCGCTCGATGATCCCGTCTACGACGCCGCCGTCAACGTGATGGGCACGCTGAACGTGCTCTCGTGCGCGGCGAAGGTCGGCACGCAGAAGGTGGTCTACGCGGCGAGCGGCGGAACGATGTACGGGGAGCCGCGCCGCCTCCCGGCGAAGGAGTCCTCGGCCCAGGGCTCGCATCCGCTCAGCCCCTACGGGATCTCGAAGAAGGTCGCGATCGACTACCTCTCGTTCTTCCACCGCTACCGGGGCCTCGATTTCACGGCGCTCGCGCTGGCCAACGTCTATGGCCCGCGTCAGGACCCGGCGGGGGAGGCCGGGGTGATCTCGATCTTCGCGGGCAAGATGCTCGGCGGCGAGGCGCCCACGATCTACGGCGACGGCAACCAGACCCGCGACTACGTGTTCATCGACGACGTCGTGCACGCCTTCGTCCAGGCGATCGACCGGGGCTCGGGCAAGCTCGTGAACATCGGCACCGGCCTGGAGACGAGCGTCAACGGCCTCTACCGGCTGCTCGCGGAGATCATCGGCTTCACGGGGGAGCCGCAGCAGGGGCCGCTGCCGCCGGGCGAGCTGCGGCGCAGCGCCCTCGACATCGCCAGCGCGTCCTCGGCCCTGGCGTGGAAGCCGTGGACCCATCTCGAGGACGGCCTTGCCGAGACGGTCGCCTACCTGAGAGGGATCTGAGCTCAGGCCGCCTCGCGGATCGCTGTCACCTGCGGGGATCGCAGGAACGTGTCGCGGATGCCCGGGTCGGCGAGGTTCGCAGCGACGCGGTCGATCACGTCGATCGCCTCCCTCCGTGCCGCCCGGGCTTCGTCCACCCGGCCCTGCGCGTCGCGGAGATCACCGAGCGCCGCCAGCGTCGTCCAAAGCTGTGCGGGGTTCCCGATCGCCCGTGCGATCTCCGCCGCGCGCGCGAGCTCGCGATCGGCGTCGTCGAGCCGCCCCTCACGGAGGGCGATCCGGGCCGACGCGCGCCGCCCCTTCACGACGTTCCGCTTCGAATCGGTGGCCTCCGCCGCCGCGATGCATCGATCGGCGTGATGGCGCGCGCGCGACAGATCCCCTTGGGCGAGCCGAAGCTCGGCGAGGCTCGCGTCCGTGTGCTGGGAATAGCGCCACTTCATCCATTCCTCACCCCAGGTGCCGCTGGCACGGGAGGCCTCCTGCACCCCTTCGAGGAGCCGCTCGGCCTCCTCGAGCTCGCCGGTCGCGAGGTGACAATCGGCCAGATTGAGCTCGGCGTTGCGGATGATCTCGGGGTCGCCGAACTCCCTCGACGCCTCGGCGCCGCGGCCGTTGTGGTCGAGCGCCAGCTCCCAGTTGCACAGGTCGATGTACACCCAGCCGAACGTGTTCAGGGTCCGACACCAGAGGGCCCGGTCGCCCAGCTGCTTGCTCAGCGCCAGGACCTCGCGGAGCGCCGCGAGGGATCCGTCGTAATCGCCCGATCCGCACCGCATCAACGCGTCGTCCCAGCCGCCCCAGAGGAGCAGGTACGGGATCTCCTCGGCTCGGCCCAGCTCGAGGGCTTCGGAGACGGCCGCGAGCGCGTCGTCCTCGCGTCCGCGCCAGTGGAGGAGCTCGCCGAGCGTGCACCGCGCGAGCCCACGGATGAACGAGGCGTCGGCGTCGTCGGCAAGACGTTTCGCGTCCTCCGCGAACCCGGTCGCCTCGATCAACTCGCCGGTCAGGGCGCGGACGAGCGCGATCATCACGGCGGCCCCGGCTCGGACGGCCGGGTTCCCCGATCCTTCCACGGATCGCTCCGCCGCCTCGGCCAGCGTCAACGCCTCCTCGAACCGATGGCCCCACAGCTGCGCGAACGACTCCGAGTAGAAGGCGAATCCCTCCCGATCGGCGTCCCCTTCCCGCTGCGCCACCTCCCGCATCGCCTGGAAGCTGGCGGCGCTGCGATCCCATACGCTCATCTCGAGGTAGGCGTCTCCCTGCTGCTGGTACATCGTCATCAGGCGTTGGGGGTCGACCTCAGCGTGCCCCGCCTGCACGATCGCGTCGGCCCGTTCGAAGAAGCCGACGGCCTCGTGCGGCATGAAGTTCGTCATCGCCTTCTCGCCGGAAAGGATCAGGTGGTCGAGCGCCTCGTCCCAGCGCTCGGCCCGCTCGTAGTGGTACGCGAGCGTCTCGACCTGCTCCGCCAGCCGGTCCGCATACAGCTCGGCGATCGCGTCGGCCACGACGCCGTGCAGGATCCTCCGTCGCTCCAGTAAGAGGCTCTGGTAGGCGACGTCGTGGGTGAGCGCGTGCTTGAACATGTAGACGAGCTCGGGGTAGAGCGACCGTTCGAAGATGAGCTCGAGGGAGCGCAGCTCGCGGACGTCCCCCGAGGACGCGGAGATGTCCGCGCTGCGCTCCCACAGCCGCAGCGTGAACTCCCGCCCGATCACCGATGCCGTCTGCAGCGCGCGCTTGGGCTCGTCGGGGAGCCGATCCAGCCGGGCCATGATCACGTCCTGCACCGTGTCCGGGACGTCGAGGTCCGCGAGCGGGCGCGTCAGCACGTACCCGTCGCCGTCGCGCCGGATCGCGTCGGCCTCGATCAGGGACTTCGTCACCTCCTCGACGAAGAAGGGGTTCCCGTCCGCCTTGCGGAACACGAGATCCTCCAGCTCCGTGGGGAGCGATGCGCCGACGACCGCGCTCGCGACCTCGACCGTCTCGACGTTCGAGAGGCTCCGCAGGCCGATCGTCTGCAGGTGGGGAGCGTCGCCGAACGGCTGCAGCCATCCGGGACGGTGCGAGAGCAGGAGCAGGATCCGATGATCCGGGATCGCCTCGATCAGGAACGAGAGGTACTCGGTCGAGGCCGGGTCGATCCAGTGAGCGTCCTCGATCGTGAGCACGAGCGGCCGATGGGCGGCCGCCGTGAGCGCCACGGTGCGGAGCGCCTCGAACGTCCGCGCCTTGCGGAACTGCGGATCCATCTGCGGCGCCGCCCCGTCACCTGCGTCGAGGAGATCGACCAGCAGCGGAGCGACGCCGGGGTCCGCTCCGGATAGCCGCACACCTTCACGCACCTTCTGCGCGACCGCTTCGTCGTCGTCTGCCTCGTCGATCCGGTACGCGTCCTTGAGCACGTCGATGATCGGGAGGTATGGGATGTCGGTCCCGTAGGA
The DNA here is from genome assembly GCA_035490535.1 of Actinomycetota bacterium. Lineage (GTDB taxonomy): Bacteria > Actinomycetota > UBA4738 > UBA4738 > HRBIN12 > AC-51. The sequence goes on along the minus strand of DATHCP010000010.1, from coordinate 13,469 downwards.
GATGCATCGGCCCACCCGCCACGCAGCGTCGGCGCCAGCATGCGCGCTCCGGAACTCGTGCAGCAGTCGGGACTTGCCGATCCCCGGTTCTCCCGAGACGAGGACGACCTGGCCCGTGCCGCCGCGGGCCCGTTCGAAGGCGTCGTGCAGCGAGGTCAGCTCGTGGGCGCGGCCGACGAACGGTCCGAGGCCCCGTTCGGCCTCGATGTCCACCCGCGAGCGGAGCCGGTTGGGGCGTTCGACCTCGTAGACGTGCTGGCGCCCCTTGCCCTTCAACTCCTGCTCACCGAGGTCGCGCAGGACGAAGTAGCCCTCGATCAGCTGTCGCGTCGCCTCGCTGACCACCACCGATCCTGGCGGTGCCGCGGCTTGGATCCTCGCGCCCATGTTCATCGTGTCGCCGACCGCCAGGTAGTCCATCGAAAGATCGACGCCGACGTGGCCCACGACGACGGGGCCGCTGTGGAGTCCGATCCGGAAACGGAGGTCGAGGTCGCGGGCCGACCGCAGCTCTTCGCGGATCGGCTCGAGGGCCGCCTGGATGTCCAGCGCCGCGCGCGCGGCCCGCTGCGCGTGATCTTCGTGGGCGATCGGGGCACCGAACAGCGCGAGCAACCCGTCTCCGAGGAACTGGGACACCGTGCCTTCGTAGCGATGGATCTGCTCGAGCATCACGTCGAACGACCGGTGGAGGATCGTCCGCATGTCCTCGGGGTCCAGCCGCTCCGCGATCCCGGTCGAGCCGATCACATCGGCGAACAGGACGGTGATCTGCTTCCGCTCTCCCTCCAGCTGGGTGCCGCCCCGGCGGATCTTCTCGGCCAGGGCTGCGGGCGTGTAGGCCTGCGGGGATGCGTATCCGGAGGCGCTCGTCGTCACCAGCGGACCGCCGCACTCGGTGCAGAAGCTCGCATCGGGGAGGTTCCCGTGACCGCAGCTCCCGCACACGGCCGCGAGGCCGGTGCCGCACCGGGCGCAGAACTTCGCATCCGGGGGGTTCGTGCCGCCGCACGAGGAGCAGACACGCTGATCGAGGGACGCCATGGCGTTCGGCAATCCTAGTCGGCTCACGTAGGCTGGCGCCCGTCATGTCGTCCGTCGCAAGCCTCTCGGATCGGTATCAACAGACCGTGACCGCGTTCGTCCGCGAACATCGCCTCCCGGGCGCCGTCGCCGGCGTGGTCCACGGCGACGGGCTCGTGTGGTCGGGCGGCGCGGGCCTCGCCGACGTCGAGGCCGGCCGCGCGCCCGATGCGACCACCCTCTACCGGATCGCGTCGATCACGAAGACGTTCACGGCCACGGCGATCATGCAGCTGCGCGACGAGGGGAAGCTCCACCTCGACGATCCCGCCGTCGCGTACCTGCCCGAACTCCGGCGCGCCGCGAGCCCGTTCGGGCTGATCGAGACGGTCACGATCCGCCGGCTCCTGTCGCACGAGTCGGGGCTGATGGGCGATCCGCCCGACGCCGACTGGACCCGCGACGTCTACGAGTCCTCGCCGGCGGTGAACCTCGCGCGCGCCGACGAGATCGCGACGCGGCTGCCTCCGAACGCCCAGCAGAAGTACTCGAACCTCGGCTATCAGCTGCTGGGAGAGATCGTCGCGCGCGTCGCCGGCGTGCCGTACGTCGATCACGTCCGCACGCAGATCCTGGAGCCGCTCGGCATGACCTCGACGGCGTTCCCGCCCCTGTCCGACGCGCTCGCCGCCCGCGCGGCCGTCGGTTACCGAGGACGGTGGATGAGCGACGTTCCCGTGCCGGCGCGGCGTCTGCGCACGTTCCCGAGCGCCGAGGGTGGCCTCTGGTCGTGCGTGGACGACGTCGGGCGGTGGATCGTCGCGCAGTTCCTCGAGGACGGCGGCGACCGGAGCGGAGCACAGGTCCTGGCCGGCGCCTCGCTGCGGGAGATGCACCAGCCCCGCTACCTGGGCGACGACGCGTGGACCGAGGCCTACGGGATCGGCTGGTACGGCCGGCGCCGCGGCGAGACCGTGTGGCTGATGCACTCCGGCGGCCTGCCCGGGTTCTCGACGAACGCGTGCTACCGCGTGCCGGAGAAGGTCGGCGCGATCGCGCTGCTGAACGGTGTCGCGCCGCCGGCCGATCTCTCGATGGCCCTTGCCGAGCTCGCGCTCGAGGCGGCGAGGGCCGCCGCGTCGATGTCGCCACCCACGCCGCTCCCCGAGGCCTTCGCCGATCTCCTCGGCCTCTACGGCGACGCGGAGGACGGCATCCTGGTCCGGATCGAGTGGCGCGACAACCGATTGACGATGGTCGACCCCGACGACCCCGATTGGAAGGCGGTCTTCACGCCGACGGGCGAGCCCGACCGGTTCACGGTCGACCCGGGGATGCGCCAGTCGGGCGACCCCGTCATCTTCCATCGCGGCGCCGACGGGCGCGTGCACGCCGTCACGATGGGCCCGTTCTCGCTCTCGCGTTTCGAACCGGTCGCCGGCTGAGCCGAGGTTGCCCCCGGAACGGCACGCAACCCCTCCCGGGTCGCCGCGGAGCCCGGCATACGATGCCTCGGATGGCCGAGCCGGAGACCGTGGTCCGCTACGTCTACTGGTACTCGGACGATCCCGCGCCGCCCGCGCTCCGCGAGCTGAGCGGGAACGCCGAGGAGGTCTTCGGCTATCCGATGTCCTCCTGGAACGAGGATCCGTACCTCTGGCAGCGCCTGCTCCACCCGGAGGACGCCGAGACCGCGATCGCGGCGACCTGGCGCTCGACCCTGGACGGCGTGCCGTACGACATCACCTACCGGATGGTCACCCGCGACAGCCGGTTGCTGTGGATCCGCGACGTCGCGGAGGTCGAGGTGGTCCACGGCGACGCGGATGGCGGCGAGCTGTGGCGCGGGACCTGGACCGTGGTGCCGGAGCCGGCGGGCTGACGCTCGACACGATGGCTGAGGACGGCGAGGGGTTCCGGAACGTCCGCCTCGTCCTGTGTGGGGCCGACGGCGCGATCCTCGGCGCGCTCCCGCGGATCCGGACGCCCGAGCCGTGGTGGCCAGAGGTCGAACCGGTCGCCGACGCCGCCCACGAGCGCTTCGGCGTCGCGATCGTCGTGCTGCGGCTGCTCGTCACGTCGGCGTCGGACGAGGGGAGGGGCGGCGACGTCGACTACCTCGCGGAAGTCGTCGCCCCGCTCCCGACCGGTCTGGTGCTCGAGCCGGTCGACGGCGAGGCGCCGGCGTTCCGCGACGAGCCCTTGCGGATGCCGTGGGCGCGCCCGGGCGGCGTCGCGGCCTCGCTCGCCTGGGCCGACGAACGCCTGGACGAGCTCGGTCGGCCCCGGTCGGGCCCGGCGCGGCAGGTCAAGTCGTGGAACCTCTCGTCGCTGCTCCGGCTCCCGACCGAGCAGGGCGCGGCGTGGTGCAAGAGCGTGCCGCCGTTCATGGGCCATGAGGGAGCGATCCTGGAGCTGGTCGCCGGCTCCGCGCCGGATCTGGTGCCGTCCCGGCTGGCGGTCGACCCGCTGTCGAGGACCGTGTTGCTCGACGACGTCGCCGGCGAGGATCTGTTCGACGCTGACGAACCGGCGTTACTCGAGATGGTGCGGCGACTCGTCGCGCTCCAGGCCGCGTTCGCCGGCCGGACCGACGACCTGCTCGCGGCCGGCCTTCCCGACTGGCGTCGCGCGTCGTTCGTCCGCTCCGCGGAACGGCTCGTGCGTCGCGCGGACGTCCGCTCCGAACTCGAACCTCATCTGCTCGAGCAGCTCGATGCCCTGATCGCCGATCTTCCTCGGCGTCTGACCGACCTCGAAGCCTGCGGCCTGCCCGAGACGCTCGTGCACGGCGACTTCCATCCCGGCAACTGGCGCGCCGGCGACGGCCGGCCGGTGTTGCTGGACTGGGGCGACAGCGGGGTCGGGCACCCGCTGTTCGACACGCCGGCCTTCCTCGAGCGCGTGCCGCCCGAGGCGCTCGGCCGGATCCGCGACGCCTGGGCCGGCGCGTGGCGGGCGGAACGCCCGGGCTCCGACCCCGAACGCGCGGCCGAGCTGATCCGGCCCGTGGCCGCCCTCCGCCAGGCGCTGATCTACCGGACGTTCCTGGACGGCATCGAGCCCACCGAGCGCGTGTACCACCGCGACGATCCCGGCCGCTGGCTGCGCGCGGCCGTCGACGCCGCGGGCTGATCGCTCAGCAGCAGTGCAGCGCGAGCACCCGGTTCACCGTGTTCACGAACGACCCGACCGCCCAGGCCTCGCTCGCGGAGGAGGCGCCGATCCCGTGGAGCTCGTCGGCGGTGCCGTTCGTCGGCAGGGCCTGCTTCGTCCATACGTGCCCGTTCCAGCGGAGCAGCAGCGCATGGTTCACCGCGCCGTCGAACCACCAGCCCGCCGCCCAGCCGTTCGTCGCCGAGGTCATCGCGACGCCGTCGAGCTCGCTGGTGGCTCCGGTGCCCGACGGGCTGTTCGCGGTCGCCCACCTCTTCCCGTTCCAGCGGAGCACGAGCGTCGTCGTCGTCGAACCGTCGTAGCGGTCGCCGACGGCCCAGGCAGCGTGCGGCCCGACGGCCGAGACCCCGATCAGGACGTTCTGCACGCTCCCGGGGTCCGGGCTCTTCACGATCTTCCACGCGTGGCCGTTCCAGCGCTCGATCAGCGTGCTCGGCCCCGGCCCGCGGTCCCCGACCGCCCAGACGTCGGTGGGGGAGGATCCGTCCACGCCCGTCAGGAGGTTGTCGCCCGCGGCGTTCGGGCTCTTCGCGATCTGCCAGGCGCGGCCGTTCCAGTGTTCGATCAGCGTGCGGAGCGGGGCCGTCGCCGCGTACCCGACCGCCCAGGCGTTCGTGGGGGAGAACGCGACGACGCCCTCCAGGACGTTGTTCACCCCGGGGACGTTCGGGCTCTTCACGACCTTCCAGGCCTTCCCGCTCCAACGCTCGATCAGGGTGTGGTCGAGGACGCCGTCGTTCGTGCTGCCCACCGTCCAGGCCGTGTGCGGACCGGCAGCCGACACCGCGTAGAGCAGATCGGATCCCGCGCCCGGACTCGGGCTCGCCTGGACCTTCCACGCACGTCCGTTCCAATGCTCGATCAGGGTCGCCGAGTCGCCGCCGTTCGAGGTCTGGCCGACCGCCCACGCGCTGCACGAAGAGAGCACCGCCACACCGCGGAGTTGGTCGTTCGAGGAGCCGGGGCTGGGTGGCTGTGCGAACCCGAACGTCGCGCACGCCGTCGCCGCCACCGCGGTCGAGGTGTGCGATGGGATCGAGATCGCGACCGTCGACGCGAGGACCGCGAGCGCGGCCGCGATCGGCCGGATCGGCCGGCGGAGTGGGCGAACGTTCATCCTGCCTCCCTCAGCAACATCCGAGCACCAGGGGATACGTCGCGCTGCCGATGAAGCTTCCCGCCGTCCAGATCCGTTGCGGCGACACGGCCACGACCCCGGACAGCACGCTCTGCATCCCGAACGTCGGGGTCGGGACGATCGACCAGGCATGGCCGTTCCAGTGCTCGACGACGTTCTGGATCTGTGTGCCGACGTCCCGGTAGCCGACCGCCCAGCCATCCTCCGCCGACGTCATCGAGACGGCGGCGAGGTCGGTCTTGAACGGGCCAAGGTTCGGGCTGTGCCGCACCGTCCACCGGTGCCCGTTCCAGTGCTCGACGAGCGGATGGATCACCGGGCCATGGCTCCCGACGGCCCAGACGTCGTCGGGTGCGACCGCCGAGACCGAGCCGAGGACACCGTCGGGATCCGGGCTCGGGCTGGGAACGACCGTCCATCGGCGCCCGTTCCAGTGCAGGGCAAGCGTGCGGTCGTCGTTCCGGTGGGAGCCGACGGCCCAGAGGTCCCGAGGGCCGGTCCCGCCGACCCCTCCCAGGAACGCGTAGCCAGCGCCGACGTTCGGGGTCGCCTGGACCTTCCACCGCCGGCCGTTCCAGTGCAGGATCAACGGACGTGCCGTGGCGCTGCTGCCGGCCGTGCCCACCGCCCAGGCGTCGTGGTGGCCGAACGCGACGACGGCCAACAGAGAGCCCTCGATCGTCGGGCTCGGGGTCACGGACCAGGTGTGGCCGTTCCAGTGTTCGATCAGCGGCTCATCCGTCGTGATCTGTCGATAGCTGCCCACCGACCAGGCGTCGTTCGCGGACACGACGGCGACGCCCCAGAGGCTATTCAGCACCGCGCCTGGGCTCGGGCTCGGCAGCGTCGTCCACCGCACCCCGTCCCAGTGCTGGATCGTGGTGAGCGAGCCCCCGTTGGCCGACCCGACGACCCAGACGTCGCAGGCTCCGCCGGCCGCGATCCCGCCGAGGGCGGTGCTGGTGCCCACGAGGGGCGGCTGGGCGCCCCACGACTGACACGGGAGCGAACGCGCCGGCGCGGCTGCGGCCGGGAACAGCAGGCCGGCGACCAGCCCCGAGATCCCGAGCACGCGGGCCGCGAACCACGCCGGCCCGGCACCGGACGCCCTCGCCCACCGCAGGCTCACGGAACGACAGTCTCGGCCCGGTCCCGCGGAACGGTCAAGGGTCCATCGCCCGACGGCGGGACGCGTTGCCGCGTTGGCACTCGCCTGGCTATCCTGTTAGCACTCAGGGGTCTGGAGTGCTAACTTGCCGGCCCTAAGACGGAGATCGGAACAGGAAGGGGAGGTAGCCAGGTATGGCGGACTTCAAGCTCCAGCCGCTGGAGGACCGGATCGTCGTGCAGCCCGGCGAGGGTGAGGAGACCACGAGCTCGGGGCTCGTGATCCCGGACACCGCGAAGGAGAAGCCCCAGGAGGGCACCGTCGTGGCGGCCGGCCCGGGCCGGTGGAACGACGAGGGAACCGGCCGCGTCGCGCTCGACGTCAAGGTCGGCGACACGGTCGTCTACTCGAAGTACGGCGGCACCGAGGTCAAGGTCGATGGCGACGAGTACCTGATCCTGTCGGCCCGCGACGTGCTCGCGGTGCTCGGCAAGGGCAAGAAGTAAGGAGGCCGGAACGTGGCATCGAAGCTGCTGAGGTTCGGCGAGGATGCGCGGCGCGGCCTGGAGGCCGGCGTCGACAAGCTCGCCGACGCGGTCGCGATCACGCTCGGCCCGAAGGGCCAGAACGTGGTGCTCGACAAGAAGTGGGGCGCGCCCACGATCACGAACGACGGCGTGACGATCGCGAAGGAGGTCGAGCTGGAGGACCCGTGGGAGAACATGGGCGCCCAGCTGACGAAGGAGGTCGCCACCAAGACCAACGACGTCGCCGGTGACGGCACCACCACTGCGACCGTGCTCGCGCGGGCGATGGTCAAGGCCGGCATGAAGAACGTCGCCGCCGGGGCGAACCCGATGGCGCTCAAGCGCGGGATCGAGAAGGCCGTCGACTCGGCGGTCGAGGCGATCAAGTCGCAGGCCAAGGAGATCGAGTCGAAGGACGAGATCGCCCAGGTCGCGGCGATCTCCGCCGCCGACAGCGAGATCGGCGCCACGATCGCCGAGGCGCTCGACAAGGTCGGCAAGGACGGGGTGATCACGGTCGAGGAGTCGAACACGTTCGGCATCGAGCTCGAGTTCACCGAGGGGATGCAGTTCGACAAGGGCTACATCTCGCCGTACTTCGTCACCGACCCCGAGCGGCAGGAGGCGGTCCTCGACGATCCCTTCCTGCTGATCGTGAACAAGAAGATCTCCAGCGCGCAGGAGCTGCTCCCGGTGCTGGAGAAGGTCCTGAACACCGGCAAGCCGCTGGTCGTGATCGCCGAGGACGTCGACGGGGAGGCGTTGGCCACGCTGGTGGTCAACAAGATCCGCGGCACGTTCAACGCCGTCGCGGTCAAGGCGCCGGGCTTCGGCGACCGCCGCAAGGCGATGCTGCAGGACATGGCGATCCTCACGGGCGGCCAGGTCGTCTCCGAGGAGGTCGGCCTGAAGCTCGAGAACGTCGACGTCGACCTGCTCGGCCACGCTCGCAAGGTGGTCGTCACGAAGGACGACACGACGATCGTCGAGGGCGCCGGCGCCGAGGACGACGTCGCCGGCCGGATCAACCAGATCAAGGCCGAGATCGACAAGACCGACTCGGACTGGGACAAGGAGAAGCTCCAGGAGCGCCTGGCCAAGCTCTCCGGCGGCGTCGCCGTGATCAAGGTCGGCGCGGCCACCGAGGTCGAGCTGAAGGAGAAGAAGCACCGCATCGAGGACGCCGTCTCGGCGACCCGCGCGGCGGTCGAGGAGGGCATCGTGCCCGGCGGCGGCGTCACGCTGATCCGTGCCGAGTCGGCCCTCGACGAGCTCGATCTGACGGACGACGAGGCCACCGGTGCGAAGATCGTGCGGACCGCGCTCTCCGAGCCGGCCCGCCGGATCGCGCAGAACGCCGGCTACGAGGGCCCGGTGATCGTGGCCCAGATCCGCAGCGAGGGCGACGGCCGCGGGTTCGACGCCGCGTCGGGGGAGTGGACCGACATGGTGAAGGCCGGGATCATCGACCCCGCGAAGGTCACCCGCTCCGCGCTGCAGAACGCCGCCTCGATCGCGGCGATCGTGCTGACCGCGGAGTCCGCGGTGGTCGAGAAGCCCGAGGAGGAGGAGCCGGCGCCCGCGGGCGGCGGCCACATGCACTGAGCCGACCTCGGTCGGCGGATCGAAGGGGCGGGCCGGGCGGCCCGCCCCTTCGGCGTTCCGTGGGTTCACACCCGGGTGTTTGAAGGATGGGGGACCCGGTGCCACGATGCCGGGACGTACCCGTTCTTCCCCGAGGGAGGTTTCCGCATGAAGCGACTCGGTCTGGTGGCGCTCGCCGGCGCCATGGCGCTGTTGCTCTCGTCCTGCTTCACCCTGCAGAGCTTCTCGATCCAGGACAGCTCGCTGAAACCGGGACAGCTCACGAAGGTCGTCCTCACCGTCCGGCCCTGGTCCACGTCGAAGACCGGGCTCTCGAAGATGTACCAGTGGGTCCTGGTCGGCGTGAACAACACGAGCGACCTCGCCGTCCAGAACGCGAAGTGGAACGGCAACAAGACGTTCGGGCCGGTGCAGCAGATGCCCGTCTCCAGCGCGATCGCGACGTCCATCGGCACTCAATGCGACGGGAACGGCTTCACGTTCGGTTCGATCACCGGCGTCACGTGGAAGGGGTTCATCTCGCTGAACCCGATCCCGGACAAGCAGCTGGTCGATAAGGTCGCCACGATCACGGTGGGCTTGAAGGCGAAGGCAACGGCCGGACATCAGGATCAGGTCCGCATCTTCGTCCTCACGGGCGGGCGACTCGATGGCTCGAACCACGACGGGATCGTCGATCCGACCGACTCGTTCGCCTGCTCCGGCAACGCGAACTCCGTCGTGTTCATCAAGTAGCTCGGCGGAACGGAACGTCGAACGGCGGCGGGCCGGTCGGCCCGCCGCCGTCGTCGCGCCTAGACTGCGCGACGTGTTCGAGGACCTGCTGCGTGGCTGGGACGGTGAGGAGGTCGTCACCCGCTTCGACGAGCCGACGGGCGCGTGGATGTTCGTGGGGGTGCACTCCACGATCCTCGGGCCGGCGATGGGTGGCACCCGCCTGAAGGCGTACGCGGCGCCGGAGGACGCGTTCGCCGACGTGCTGCGCCTGTCGAGCGCGATGACCTCGAAGCAGGCCGCCGCGGATCTCCCCTACGGGGGCGGCAAGGCCGTGCTGGCGGTGCCGTCGGTGCCCGACCGCGGCTCGCGGGAGCGACGCGAGCTGCTCCTGCGCTACGCGGGGCTGGTCGACTCGCTCCACGGGACGTACGTGACGGCCGCCGACATGAACACGGGCCCGCCGGACATGGACGTGATCGGAGAGCGGACGCCGCACGTGCTGGGACGCTCGCGCGAACGCGGCGGGTCGGGCGATCCCGGCGGCGGAACCGCGATCGGGGTCTTCCACGGGATCCGGGCGACGTGCCTGCGGGCGTTCGGGTCTCCGGATCTGGACGGCCGCTCGGTCCTCGTGCAGGGCGCCGGCTCCGTGGGCGGGCGCCTGCTCGATCTGCTGCGCGGTGAGAGGGCCATGCTCTCCGTCAGCGACGTCGACGCGGAGCGTGCGCACGCGGCGGCCGAGCGGGTCGGCGCCGCGATCGTCGGCCCTGCCGACGCGATCGGGGCCGAGGTCGACGTGTTCGCGCCGTGCGCCACGGGGCCGGTGCTGACGGCCGAGACGATCCCACGCCTGCGATGTCGCGCGGTCGCCGGCGCCGCCAACAACCAGCTGGGTTCGGACGCCGATGCGGCGCTGCTGACCGAGCGCGGGATCCTCTACGCCCCCGACTACGTGATCAACGCCGGTGGGGTGATCCACCTGGCCGGCTACGAGACCCTCGGTTGGGACGACGCGGCGATGGCGGCGCGCCTGGCGGGGATCGGTGGAACCCTCGCCGCCGTGTTCGCGGAGGCCGATCGTGACGGGGTCACGACCGCGGAAGCCGCCGACCGTCTCGCCCGTGCCCGGTTGGACGCCGGGCGTGCCCGCGACTGAGCGTCATCGGTTCAGGTCGTGGCCTTCACCGCCGCGTACTGGACCACGAGCGTGCCGGAGTCGACCGTGACCGGAACGCCGGTGGGCGAGCGCCATTGGATGTTGACCGTGTACGGCCCGGGCCGGAGCCACCGGACCCAGGTGTACGACCACGACGCCACCCCGGTGCCCGGGTCGAACCGCGCGGCGGGGCCGAGCATCCGCGTCGCGAACCCCCGATCCTCATCCTCGAGGAACATCTGGAACTCGACGGGACCGCCTTCGACCGTCACGCTGAGGGTCGCTGCCACGCCGCCGCGGCCCTCGATGTTCGGGCTGGAGCTCGGTCCCCACATCCCCAAGATCCGGTAGCTCGGCGCGTGGATCGTCAGCGGGCCCGAGATCACGGCGAGCATCTGGGTGTCCAACGGTCGCGTCGTGTGATCCATCGAGCCGGTCGCCGCGCTCGACCACGAGAGGATCAACAGGAGCGCGCTCCCGATCGCAACGAGGATCCTTCGGCTACGCATCATCCTCACCTCCGAGATGGACCGGTCACATCCAGTCTCGGAGGGAACGCCCACAACCAGCAGGGCCGAAGGGAGGTTCGGATCGAGGCCGTTCGCCGGCGGGACCCGATCGTTTACGACAGGACGCGCCGGCGGAAGCCGTCGATCCCGAGCGTCAGGAACAACGCGATGAAGAAGAGCAGCCCGCCGTAGATCGCCCACAGCGCCATGTGCGGTACCCACGGCGTCAGCGACACGCGCATCGCCTCGCTCATGTACACGAGCGGGTTCAGCAGCACGAGGGCCTTCAGCCAGGGGATCGGGGTCAGGTTCGCCCACGGGTAGTACGTGGCGCCGAGGAAGGTCAGCGGCAGCACCACGATCCCGAACAACAGCGGCACCTGTCGCGGCTGGACGCGGGTGCCCAGCACCATGCCGAGGCCTGCGCCGCACACGGCCGACAGCGGCAGCAGCGTGATCAGACGCCACCAGATCACGTCGAGGTGGACCGGCGTCGCCGGCACGAACAGCGCGAACGGGAACACCACCACGGCGGCGATCAGGCCCTGTGCGGCGCCCGCCGCCACCTTCTCCATCGCGACCGCCCAGATCGGGAGCGGCGCCATGACGCGGTCCTCGATCTCGCGGCTGTAGCCGAAGTCCTGCACCAGCGGCAGCGCCACGGCCTGGATCCCCTGGAAGATGCAGGCGATCGCGACGACGCCGGGCACGAGGATGCTCGAGAACGCCGCGGAGCCCGCGGCCCCCCCGACGCCCTGCCCGATCTTCGGGAAGACGTAGGCGAACACGAACACGAACAGCAGCGGCTGCATGATCGTGCGCGCCAGGAACTGCGCGAACTCCTTGCGCAGGACGGTCAGGTCGCGGAGCAGCAGGGCCCAGAAGGCGCTGGCGGGCGTGCTCCGCGCCGAGGTGGTCTCGGGCAAGCCGATCGCGGCGGTCGCGGTGACGTCGCTCATTCGCGGAGATCCTTCCCGGTCAGGTTGATGAACACGGTCTCGAGGGTGGGCACATCCAGCGAGATGTCGTGGACGGTGAAGCCGCCGGCTTCGGCGACCTGGATCACGCGGGGGAGCAGACCCTCGGTGCCGTGCGCCGTGAGCTGGACGGTCTCGCCGAGCACGGCCGTTCCGGTGATGCCGTCCATCGAGCCGAGGTGCGCGGCCAGCCGGTCGGGCTGCTCGCCCGCCTGGATCCGCACGATCGAGTCCCCGCCGATCGTCCGCTTGAGCCCCGCCGGCGTGTCCATCGCCAGGATGTGCCCGTGGTCCATGATCGCGACCCGGTTGCAGAGCTTGTCGGCCTCTTCCATGAAGTGCGTCGTCAGCACGACCGTCTGCCCGTCCCGGTGGATCTGCCGCAGGATCTCCCACAGCGCGAGGCGGGACTGGGGATCCAGGCCGGAGGTGGGCTCATCGAGGAACAGCACCTGCGGGCGGTGGGCGACGGCGCGGGCGACCATGAGGCGCTGCGCCATCCCGCCGGAGAGCGTGCCGACGTCCGCGTTCGCCCGGTCCGTCAGCCGGAACACCTCCAGCAGCACGTCGGCCATGCGGCCGGCCTCCCGGGCGTTCATGCCGAAGTAGCGGCCGTGGAAATAGAGGTTCTCCCGCACCGTGAGGCTGCGGTCCAGCGTGTTGGACTGGGAGACGACGCCCACGTGGGACTTGGCCCGCGGCGGATCCTGCATCACGTCGACGTCGGCCACGACCGCCGAGCCGGAGGTCGGAACCACGCGCGTCGTCAGCATGCCGACCGTGGTGGTCTTGCCGGCGCCGTTGGGACCCAGGAGGCCGAAGATCTCCCCGTCGAACACCTCGAGGTTCAGGCCGTCGACGGCGGTGACCCCGGTCGGGAAGACCTTCGTCAGGCCGTCCGTGCGGATCACGACGTGGTCCGTCGCCGCGCGCGGCGCTCCGTCGGCCACCCGTTCAGTCACCATCGTGCCTCCCGACGTTCTCGTTGACCCGCGCGAGCAATCGGCGCAGCGTCGCCTGGTCGCGTTCGTTCAGCCCCGCGCACGTGCGCGCCCCGAAGGCCTCGGCGGTCGAGCGCAGCCGCCCGTAGAGCTCGCGACCCTCGGGCGTCAGCTCGACCCGCCATCGACGCCGGTCGATGGGGTGGCGGTTCCGCTGGATCAGCCCGGCGCGCTCCATCCGGTGGAGCTGGCGCGTGAGCGTCGGTCCCTCGATCCGGAGCTGCTTCGCCAGCACGCGCTGGCTGTCCCACTCGCCCTGCGCGACGCGCCACAGGACGACCCAGGTGGCGAGGGAGCTCCCCTCGCGGTTCAGGGCGTCCTCGAACGCCTCCCGGATCGCCTTGCCGGTCATCGAGATCAGCCGGCCCAGGGGCTCGGGCTCGCGCGTCGCCGTGTCGATCGGAGATGCTTGCATGGCGAATCGTTAGCACGCTAACCGTTGGAGGCTCGGTGCGTCAAGCGATCGGCCGCTCCTGGCCCGCGCGGGACATGCCCAGCATGAGCCCGGCGCCGAGCGCGGCGTTCACCCCG
>DATHCP010000009.1:0-7892 GCA_035490535.1 Actinomycetota bacterium | reverse complement strand
GCGCGGCCCGGTCACGTTCATCTCGCACTCGGGCTCGGCGTTCGCGGCGCTCGCGTTCAACGACCGGGGCATCGGCTTCAACCTCGTGGTCTCCAGCGGGCAGGAGATCGTCACGACGATGGACGCGTACATGCGCTACGCGCTCGCGCTGCCGTCCACGCGGGTGCTGGCGCTCTTGCTCGAAACGGTTCGCGAGCCCGACGGGTTCGTCGCGGCGCTCGGCCGTGCGGCGGAGGCCGGCGTGCCGGTCGTGGCCCTGAAGGTCGGCCGGACCGAATCCTCCAAGGCGATGGTGACGGCGCACTCGGGCGCGCTGGCCGGCGAGCACGGCGCGTACGAGGCGGTGTTCGATGCGTTCGGCGTGCACGAGGTGCGGAGCCTCGACGAGATGGCCGACACGATGGAGCTGTTCTCCTCGCCGCGGCGCGTGACGCGCGTGGGCGGCGGGATCGCGAGCGTGCACGACTCGGGCGGGGAGCGGGCGTTGTTCACGGACCTGGCCGCCGACGAGGGCGTGCCGTTCGCCGCGATCGGCGAGGCGACCCGCGCGCGGCTGGCCGACGCCCTCGACCCCGGCCTGGAGGCCGCGAACCCTTTGGACGCCTGGGGCACCGGGATCGACGCCGACCGCATCTTCCACGACGCCTTCCTGGCCTTCGCCGACGACCCCCAGGTGGCGGCGCTGGCCTTCGTCGTCGATCTGACCCGGCAAGGAGAGCCCTACGACGAGGGCTACCTCGGTGTCGCCGACGACGTGTGGAACGCGACCGATGTCCCGTTCTGCGTCGTGTCGAACCTGGCGAGCGCCGTGGCCCTGGACGAGGCCACGATCCTCCGCGACGCCGGCATCCCCGTGCTGGAGGGCACGGTCCCGGGCCTGCGCGCCCTCGGCCACCTGCTGGACGACGCGGCGTGGCGGTCGCGTGACGCCGTCCGGCTCGCGTCGAGCCCCAGCGACGACGTGCGGTTACGTTGGGCTGCGCGGTTGAGCAGCGGAAGATCATTCGACCCATCCGAGTCGTTCGCATTGCTGTCGGACTTCGGGATCCCCGTGGTGGCCTCGCGGGTGGCCGACGATGCGGCCGGTGCCCTCGCGGCCGCCGACGAGATCGGTTTCCCCGTCGCCCTGAAGACGGCCGCGCCGGGTGCGGAGCACAAGAGCGATCTCGGCGGCGTGCACCTGGGCATCGCCGATGTGACCGCGCTGACGTCGGGGTACGCCGACCTCTCGGCTCGCCTCGGGCCGCACGTCAGCGTCTCGGCGATGGCGCCTGCCGGGGTCGAGGTGGCGCTCGGGATCGTGCGCGACCGGACGTTCGGGCCGCTGGTCCTGGTGGCCGCCGGCGGTGTGCTGGTGGAGGTGCTGCACGACCGCCGGCTGGCGATGCCACCGCTGGATCGCGCCGGGGCGTTGCGCCTGGTGGACGGGCTCGCGATCCGTCCGATCCTCGCGGGCGTGCGCGGCGCGCCGCCGGCCGATCTTCACGCGCTGGCCGACGCGATCGTTCGGCTGTCGGTCCTGGCCGCGGAGCTCGGCGAGCGGATCGACGCGCTGGACGTGAACCCGCTGATCGTCTCGGCGGAAGGCTGCGTCGCGGTCGACGCGCTCGTGGTGCCGCGCGCCTAGTCGAGCATCGCGGACAGCGTCCGCAGCGAACCGGTCAGGCGCTCCGCGAGCATCGTCGCGAGCCACCGGTGGAACGCCGCGGCGGCCTCGGGATCTTCGGCCTCCATCCGTTCGAGCGCGGTGTTCGAGAGCCGGAGGACCACGCTCGGCTCCTCCGCCGTGACGTCGGCGGTCCGTTCCGCGCCGGTGTAGAGCGCCACCTCGCCGACCACGCCGTGGCGCACGGTGCCCAGACGCATCCGGGTTCCGTCCGGCGCGGTCCGCTCGACGCTGAGCCGTCCAGACTCCAGCACGAAGACGTCCTCCGACGGGTCGCCCTGGTGGATCAAGGCCTCGCCGGCACCGAGCGTCACGCGTTCCAGGTACGGCGCCACGCCGGGCGGGATCGCCGAGGCGCCGTCACCGTCGGAACCCGACCCGGCGACCGGGGCCGCCGCGCCGGTACGGTCCAGCAGCGCGTCCTCGCACCGTTGCAGCGCCCGATCCAGATCCGGCTCGAAGCGCAGCGCCGGAGCACCGGCGACCACGCCGCCACGTGCCAGCTGGTCGACGACCAGTTCGGAGGCCCCGGCTAGGACGAGCTCGAAGTCGCTCGCCTGCGCCAGGCGCCGGATCTTGTCGAAGGCCAGTGCGGCCGAGGCGTCGACGCCCGTCACGCGCCGCAGGTCGATCACGAGCTCGTCGACCGGACCGGACTCGACGCGCTTGCGGATCCGCTCCAGCAGGCCGCTGGCGGTCCCGAAGAACACGAACCCCCGGAGCAGCAGGATCTGGATCCGGTCGGCCAGTCCCGCGAGGGCCGACCATTCGCCGGCCGGACGGTCGACGTTGCTCCGGTACGTCGTGCCGAACGTGACCTCGCGGACGAGCTCGACGCGGCCGTAGTTCACCGCGAACAGCACGGCGGCAAGCACCAGGCCGATCACGAGCCCGTCGATCAGGCCACGCGTGGCGATCGTCACCAGGATCGCGAGCACGATCAGGTACTCGCCGATCGGCAGGGTCTTGCGGAGGTCCCATGCCCACGACACCAAGAAGCCCAGACCGACGAAGACCAGGACCCCGCCGACCACCATCCGCGGGATCAGGCCGACGACGGCGCCGCCGAACACCACCCCGGCCAGCGGGACGAGCGCTGCCACGAGCCCGGCCGCTCGAGCATCCACGGACATCTGCTCGCTGAGCGAGGTCAGGCTCAGCGCGTGGTAGCCGGGGATCCCCCCGAACACGCCGGAGACCACGTTCGCGATGCCGGCGTCGCGGAGCTCGCGGTTCGAGTCGAGGTCGCGATCCAGCAGCAGCTCGACGCCGCCCACGTTGAACAGGCATGCCATCAGCGCCACGAACACGGCGGTCCCGATGCCGGCCGCCTGGTGGAGCACCGCCGACCAGTCCGCGCCGAAGACCTCACCACCGCTGAAGGCGCGGAACGTCCACGGGTACCACAGCCGGTCGTTCGTGAACGGTCCGAGCAGCCATCCCTGGATCCTGACGTCATCGAAGGAGCGGCCGGTCAGCGCCATGCCGATCGCGAAGGCGGCGAGCGCCAGCAGGAGGACCACCGGGATCACGAGCGGCTTCTTGATCTTCCGGGTTGCGATCAGCAGGACGATGCCGAGCAGCACGGCCGGAACCCAGCGCGCGAGCATGAAGGGGCTCAGGGATTCGCTGAAGGTCTTGAGGTACATCCCGGAGCCGCCGGCCACCTTCAGCCCACCGCGGAACAGCAGCCAGCCGGTTCCGGCGAGGAACCCGCCGACCACCGGATACGGGATGAAGCGCGCGAGGTTCCCAAGCCGGAACTGGCCGATCACGAGGAACGTGATCCCGGTGAGGACGGATACCACCAGGGTCGCTCCGACCACGGTCGCGAAGGCACGGTTGAGGCTGCCGTAGGCGTCGAGCGCGGCCCGCGTGGCCACCA
Organism: Actinomycetota bacterium; assembly: GCA_035490535.1. Taxonomy (GTDB): domain Bacteria; phylum Actinomycetota; class UBA4738; order UBA4738; family HRBIN12; genus AC-51. The sequence goes on along the minus strand of DATHCP010000009.1, from coordinate 4,341 downwards.
CGGCGAGGACCGCCGCGGCCGCGTCCTGCACGCTGCCGACCACGCCTCGTCGCCCGCCCCGCCACGCGATGATCGCCATCGTGATCGCCGCGCCACCGAGGGTCAGGCCGATCCCGAGCGGGAGGAACTGCCCGAGGTAGCCGCCGTAGATCAGCGCCGCGAACGAGATCGCCAGCACGATCTCGACCACGCCGATCACCGCGCCCGCCGCGATCACGACGAGCGGTCCGCTCCGGCGCCCCTCCGCCATCGCCCCCCCTGGTTCCGGTGGCGTGACCCTATGCGGAACGGCAGGGTGCGCGCCACCGGGCCGGCGGGTGCCGAACGCTATGCTCCGCCGCGTGAGCGGCACGCCGTTGCGGTCGCGGCCCGAGTGGCTCGCCCTCGAGGACCACGCCGGTGCGGTCCGCCCCCGACATCTCCGCGAGCTCTTCGCCGAAGACCCCGGCCGTGCCGAACGCTTGACCCACGAGGCCGCCGGCCTCGCCGCCGACCTCTCGAAGCACCGGATCACGGCCGAGACCGTTCCGCTGCTGGTCGCGCTCGCCGAGGCGTGCGGCTTGCGGGAGCGGATCGACGCGATGTTCCGCGGCGAGCACCTCAACGTCACCGAGGACCGTGCCGTGCTCCACGTCGCGCTCCGGATGCCGCGCGGGACCACGCTCGTGGTGGACGGACGCGACGTGGTCGCCGACGTCCACGCCGTGCTCGATCGGATGGCGACCTTCGCGGACGAGGTGCGCGGCGGCACCTGGCGCGGCCACTCGGGGGCCCCGATCCGCAACGTCGTGAACATCGGGATCGGCGGCTCGGACCTCGGGCCGGTGATGGCCTCGGAGGCCCTGCTCCCGTACGGCGACCGGACCCGCACGTTCCGGTTCGTCTCGAACGTCGACGGCGCCGACTTCCTCGAGGCGACCCGCGACCTCGATCCGGCCGAGACGCTGTTCGTGATCTCGTCGAAGACGTTCACGACCCTCGAGACGATGACGAACGCGCGCACCGCCCGCGACTGGCTGCTGCGCAGCTCCCTCGGGGACGAGGCCGCGATCGCCAAGCACTTCGTGGCGGTCACGACGAACGCCGAAGGCGTGGCCGCGTTCGGGATCGACGTCGAGCGGATGTTCCCGTTCTGGGACTGGGTCGGCGGCCGCTACTCGATGGACTCCGCGATCGGCCTGTCGACGATGCTGCAGATCGGGCCGGAGCGGTTCGGGGAGCTGCTGGCCGGCTTCCACGAGATGGACGAGCACTTCCGCACCGCGCCGTTCGACCGCAACCTCCCCGCCCTGATGGGCCTGCTCACGGTCTGGTACACCGCGTTCTTCGGCTTCACCACGACGGCGGTCCTGCCGTACAGCCGGTACCTCGTCCGGTTCCCCGCCTATCTGCAACAGCTGACGATGGAGTCCAACGGCAAGCACGTCACGCTCGGCGGCGAGCCGGTGGCGTATCCCACCGGCCCGGTCGTCTGGGGCGAGCCCGGCACGAACGGCCAGCACTCCTTCTATCAGTTGCTCCATCAGGGCACGACGATCGTGCCGGCCGACCTGATCGGCTTCGGCCGTGCCGCGGAGCCGCTCGGCCGTCACCAGGACCTGCTGCTCTCGAACGTGTTCGCGCAGGCGCAGGCGCTCGCGTTCGGCAGGACGGCCGAGGAGGTCCGCGCCGAGGGCGTCGAGGAGCGCCTGGTGCCGCACAAGGTCTTCGAGGGGAACCGGCCGACCACCACGATCCTGGCCGAAGAGCTGACACCGGCGACGCTCGGGCGGCTCGTGGCGCTCTACGAGCACAGCGTGTTCACACAGGGCGCGATCTGGGACATCGACAGCTTCGATCAGTGGGGCGTCGAGCTGGGCAAGACGCTCGCACAGGCGATCGTGCCGGAGCTCGAGGCCGACGATGAGCCGGCGCTCGCCCACGACCCCTCGACGAACGCGCTGATCCGGCGGTACCGGTCGATGCGCAGCCCTAGCTGACGAAGTCGAGCAGCCGGTCGGCCTCCTCGCGCAGCTCCCGCGCGGCTGCCTTCGGCAGCCGCGCGAACGGCGCGATCCGGATGCGGCCCCCCTCGTGCCGCCACGTGCCGGCGACCCGGCCGTCGATCAGGAACGTGGGGACCGAGTGCGGCGTCTTCACGTCGAAGACGCGAGGACGGTGGAGCTCGGGCAGGATCTGCGTGCGGCGCGCGTGGGCGAGCAGCGTCGCGTCCCAGGTGGGCAGGAACCGGGCCGGCGCCGGCGTGTCCGCGTCGGGCAGCGGCGCGCCGGGCAGATCGACGAGCTCGGCGCCGGCCTCGTCGCGGAACCGCCGGAGCCGGACCGACGTGAGCGCCGGCCCCAGCGTGGCGTTCGCGACGCCGGCCCACGACGCGATGTCGGCCGGGCGCGCGGGCCCGAACCCCGTGAGGTAGCGGCGGACCAGCAGCGCGAGGCCGTCGGCTTCGGTGGCGTCGGGCGGCCCGACCCAGTCCTCGGCCAGGCCGTAGAGATCGGCGCGGCGGCGATCCCACGTCCCCGACGGGGGCACACGCACCAGGTCGATCCATCCGGCCGCGCCGTTCCACGTCGTGCTGTCGAGCCCGAGTTCCGCGAGGATCTCCGCTCGGGTGCGCGGCCCGTTCGCCAGGAGCCTCCGGATCCGCGCGGCCACCGCGCGCATCGACGCCGGCGTCATCCCGGTGCGCTGCACGCGGAGCCACCACGTGCGCCGGTCGGCTCGGATCGCCGTCGCGATCGGCCAGAAGTCCCGCCGGGAGACCAGGTGGATCGTGCCCCGCAGCAGCGTGGCCTGGATCACCGAGCGCCGCTCGAGCGCGCGCGTGAGCCGGTCGCGCTCCAACCCTTCCATCCGTGACCACAGACCGAGGTAGCCGGACGGCGCGTACTGGTCCTGCAGGCCGCCCATCCGCTCGAGGACCCGCGGCAGCGGAGCCGAGGAGCGGTCCAGCAAGTGCTGCCGGGCAAGGAGGGCTCGGTTGAGCCGGCGTTCGGAGAGCGTCGGGAGGTCAGGCGAGGTCGTCAACCTCGCCCCTCGGCTCACCGACCGATGCCGACAAGATGGGCCGAAAGGCCGTCTTGTCGGGCCCTTTGACCTGGGGCATCATCGGTAGCGCCATGAGCGGTATCTACAGCAGCAGCGGCAAGACCGCGAACCCGGCCGGAACGGTCGGCGTGCTCGTGGGAGCGATCGGCGCCGCGTTCAGCGTGATCCTGTGGTTCTACCACTACAACCCGACGGCCACGCTGCTCGGCTCCTACTCCGGTGAGGTCGGCGGCGGAGGGCCGCTGGCCGATCAGCTCCGGCTGCTCGCCCTGATCCTGGGCGGGATCGCGATCGTGCTCGGCATCGTGGCGGGGCTCGGTGGGAAGGCAGGTTCGACCGGCATCGTGGCGATCCTCTTGGGGGTCGTGGCGCTGTCGTATCCGATCATGATGGCGTTGAACCTGATCACGAAGTACACGCCGAACCCGCTGTCCGGCTGAACGCCGGACCGCGGGCGTCCGTCCCGATGGCCGATCGAGATCCGATGACGCTCGTCCTGGACGCGTACGGGTTGCGCCCGTCCGGCCGCCCGTCGCGCGAGCGGGACGGCGTCGTGCGGATCGCGACGACCGCCGGCGACAAGGCGGTCCGGCGATACCCGCCCGCACGCGCCACGCCGGCGATCGAGTACGAGCACGCCCTCGAGCGGACGCTCGCGAGCCGCGCCTTCCCGGTGGTCCGCATCAACCGGACGCTGGACGGCGGCACGATCGTGCGGGCCGAAGGCGATCGGTTCGCCGTGTTCGACGACGTCGCGGGGCCCGATCTGCACGGTCGCCGGCGCCGCGCGGCCCGCGTCCACGCCTGGTCGGCCGCCGGCTCGTTGCTCGCCCGCTTCCACCTGCTCCTGCGCGAGGCGCCGCGGGCACCCGACGGGATCGGCACGTCCGACGGGGTGGGATCGGCGCTCACGACCCTCGAGGCGCTCGCCAACGAGCGCCCCCCCGCTTCGAACACGCGGCTGGCCCGGAACTGGCGCTGGCTGCGGGAGCACACCCTCGCGATCGCGGAGCCGCTCGCCGCGGCCGAGCGTGGGTTGGCCGGTGCCCCGATGTCACGGACGGTCGTGCACGGCGCCTTCGGGGCGCGGAGCGTGCGGTTCCGCCGAGAGGGTGCACCGGTGCTGGTCGAGCTGGAGCACGCCCACGAGGACCGTCGGCTCACCGACCTGGTCGACGTCCTGTCGGCGGCCGTGGAGCCGGACGCGGCCGCCTTCCTGGCCGGCTACGACGGCGTGCACGGCGACCGCGGCGAGGAGTGGCGGCTCCTGGGCTCGGTGTGGTGCAGCCACCGGCT
>DATHCP010000008.1:0-10809 GCA_035490535.1 Actinomycetota bacterium | reverse complement strand
GAGATGTGAGCCGCGCCCGGCTCAGCTGCCGGGCTTGAAGACCATGTCGGCCACGACCACGACCAGCACGACCAGGTCGATCCTGGCGACGAAGAAGATCCGCTGGATCCTGCGCTGGATCTCGGGATCGGCCGGATCGCGCTCGGCGGACAGCTTGCCGAGACGCGCCGATTCCGGACCCAGGAACCCCGCGCCGGTGATCAGCGTGATCACGTAGCCGAGGAGCCCGACCGCGATCCAGGTGGTCGTGAAGTTCAGGTACGGGTCGGCGGCCACGAGCCAGACGCCGAACACGAGCACCGAGATCGCAGCGGGCGTGATCACCCGCTGCCCCTGCCGTCCGATGTCGCGCGCGACCATCGCCAGACGGGCGGGATCGCCCTCACGTCGCACGGAGGTCGCGAGCGCCTGGGCGTAGATGCCGCTGCCGACCCACACGATCGCGGCCAGCACGTGCAGGAACTTCAGGGCGTCGTAGTACGTGGAGGAGATCGCCAGCATCGGCGTATCTCACACCACGGCGTGGGACCGGGCAAGCCTCAGGGCTCAGGGCGGTTCGCGTCGTAGCGCCAGAACCCGGGCGCGAACCAGCGCAGGAGGGCGACCCCGCAGATCGTGATGAGCCCGCCGGAGACGATCGAGATCGGGATGCTCGTCAGGGTCGCGACGGCGCCCGATTCCACCTCGCCGAGCGACGGGCCCGTCGCCCACACCGCCATGCCGATCCCGTTCAGCCGGCCGCGGTAGCGATCCTCGACCGCGACCTGCAGGATCGACATGCGGAAGATCCCGCTCACCATGTCGCCGGCGCCCGCGACCGCCAGCATCGCGAGCGACAGCCACAAGGTCCGGCTGAGGCCGAACACCACGATCGCGGCGCCCCAGACCACGATCGCGAGCAGGATCGCCCTCCCCTGTCGCCGGATCTCCTTCGCCCGGCCGGAAACCATGGTGGCGACGAACGCGCCGGCGGCCGGCGCCGCGTACAGGAGACCAAGAACTTGGGCGTGGTGCTCCGGCGAGAGTTTCACGGCCACGGGCGGGAGCAGGGCCATCGGGAAGCCGAAGATCATCGCGTTCAGGTCGGCCAGGAACACCGACTGCAGGTTCCTCTTGTCCTTCAAGAACCGGACGCCGTCCTTGATCGCGGACCAGCTCACCTCGTTCTCCTCGTCCGATGGCGGCGAGGGCCGCATCCGCAGCACCGCGACGATCACCACCAGGAACGTCGCCGCGTCGAACGCGTAGGCGGCGGCCGGGGAGAAGCGCCCGAGCAGCACGCCGGCCACGACCGGCCCGATCATGCCGATGAACGTGCCGAGGCCGGCGTCCAGCGCGTTCGAGGACGGCAGGAGCTCGGGATCGAGCAGGCGGGCCGGCCACGTGTCGAGCGCCGGCCGGTTGAACGTGTACATCCCGGCCGACAGGAACGCGAAGACGTACAGCGGCCACAACAACGGAGGACGGAGCGAGGCGTTCACGGCCATGAGCGCCGAGAGGACGGCGAGCAGCGCGTGCGTCGCGATCACCAGGCGCCGGCGCTCCAGGGCGTCGGCGAAGGCGCCCCCGACGATCGGGAACACGAACACCGGCACGAGCTGGGCGAGGCCGAGCAGCCCGACGGCGAGCGGCGACCCCGTGATCGCGTACACCTGGAACGGCACCACGACCGCGACGATCTCGTCGCCGAAGCTCGAGACCGAACGGCCGACGAACAACGACCGGAACTCCCCGGAGATCCGCAGCGGGGTGAGGTCCATCAGATGGCCGCGCGCGCGGCGCAGCAGGCCCTTCGGCTGGGGCGAGTCAGGACGCGGGGCGACGGGCAGATGATCCACGGGCGGCGACGGTAGCACCGCGCCGGAGCGGTTCAGCGCCGCGACATCGCCTCGACCCGCTCGCGGAAGGCGGCGTGATCGGCCTCGTTGGCGATCGCGTAGCGCCGGGCGAACGCCGCGATCGCGCCGTCGAACGTGGTCGCCCCGCCGAGGTATCCCGCGATCCGCACCGCGTCGCCCGTCCTGGCATGGGAGCGCGCCAGGATCCACGCGCACAGCTCGCCGTGGCGGCGCAGCTGGTCGACATCCATCGCCATCGGGTCGCCCTGCCCCTTCGCGTCCCAGAGCTGGCGCACGTAGTAGTGGCGGCCGCTCGTCGGGGCGTCGGTCCAGCCCAGGAAGACGTCGCCGGCGGCCTGGATCAACCGCTGCCCCACCACCACGCGCCGCCCCTCGTGCGGGTGGCCGGAGGGACCCACGAACGGCTCCAACACGGATGGCTGCGCCTCCTTGACCTGCAGCACGATCAGGTCGTGGTCGGGGTCGTTCGTGCCGGCGAACAAGGCCACCCAGCATCGCGTCCCGACGCTCCCGACGCCGACGACCTTCTGCGCCACGTCCAGCAGGCGGAACCGGTCGAACATCGCGCGCCGCTCCTCCGTGAGGTTCGCCCGGTAGCGCTCCGCCGTGCCCAGCACGTCGTCGAGGCCCACCCCGGTGTCCGCGAGGCGCACGATCAAGGGTGGGTCGTCCCGGAAGCGTCGCCGGCCACCGACGACCTCCGTGAGCTTCCCCACCGCGCGGAGATGGTCCTTGCGGCGCGCCCGGGCGGCGTCGCGGCGCACGCTCGAGCGGTGCCGCTTCGGCAGCCGCTCGATCACCGTCTTGATCTCGGTGCGCTCGTACCACAGGTCGAGCTCGCGCCAAGTGGCGTAGTCGGCCACGCGCTCGCGGTAGCTGCACGCCGCCGCGCGCACGACGGCGTCGCGCGCCGCCCGCGGGAAGCCGCGCTGACGCGCCACGATGTGCAGGCTCGCGCACAGGCGCTTCACGTCCCACTCCCACGGACCGCGGATCGTCTCGTCGAAGTCGTTGATGTCGAACACGAGCTTCCGCTCCGGGCTCGCGAAGAGGCCGAAGTTGTCCACGTGGGCGTCGCCGCACGCCTGCACGCGGATCCCCGTGACCGGGGTCGTCGCCAGATCGGCGGCCATCACGGCGGCGGCCCCCCGGAAGAACGCGAACGGCGACTCCGCCATGCGCGCGTACCGGATCGGCACGAGCTCCGGCACGCGCGAGACCGCCTGCCGTTCGAGGATCTCGAACGGATCGGGCCGGTCCGGTCCCGGGCTCCAGTCCGCGTGCCCGGAGCGCGGCGTCGCGGGGCGGAGGGCGCGCCCCGCCGCCCAGCGCTCCTCGGCCGACCCCTCCGGCGGCTCGAGCACCTCGTCGGCCATGGGATCGGTCATCGCAGGAGCCGATCCATCCGCCGGTCGCTCAGGCGCTTGCCGCCGGTCTGGCACGTGGGGCAGTAGGTGACCTCGTGGCTCTCGTAGGAGACGTGCCGCAGGTCGTCGCCGCAGCGCGGGCAGGGCTCCCCCGCGTGGTTGTGCACGATGAAGTGGTCGCCGATCTTCGTCTGCAGGCCCCCGGTGCGGTTCCGTTCGGCCTCGAGCGCGTCGTCGAGCACCGTGCGGATCGCCGCGATCAGGCGCTCGCGCTGCTCGGCGTCGAGCTTGCCGAGCTGCGACGTGGGCGACAGCAGAGCCTCGTGCAGGACGTCGTCGGTGTAGCCGCGGCCGAGACCGGCGATCGTCCGCTGGTCGCGCAGGATCGTGTGGACGCGGCGGGTATCCGTGGAGGTGCGCAGGAGATCCTCCGCCGCCGGGGTCAGCGCCTCGGGCCCGAGCCGCTCCAGCGGGCCGTCGTCGCCGGCGGCCAGCACCCACCAGCCGGCTTTGCGCTGCGTGCCGAACTCCTTGACCAGGATCGACGGCCGTCCGATGAACCGGAACCGCACCACCGAGCCACGCGGCTTCGTGGACTTCGGCGGGGCCTCGACGTCGACGCGGCCACCCTGCGACAGGTGGAAGAGGATCCGGCGGCCGTCCGCGAAGGAGACGATCGCGTACTTGCCCAGGCTGCCGACGCCGGTGGCGTCGGCGCCGGCGAGCTCCTCGGGGCGCGGCGCGTAGGTCTTCAGCGAAGAGAACTGCAGGACGTCGGCCCGGTCGAAGGCGGCGCCGGCGACCACGGCATCCAGGCGCTCGGCGAGCGCACGGATCTCGGGGAGCTCGGGCACGCGAACCTCAGCCGGCGATCGCGGCGGCGGCCTCGCGCACGATCGCGGCGCACTCGTCGATCCGGTCCGCGTGCGTGCGATGCGAGACGATGCAGGCACGGATCCAGTAGTCGTCGCGGACCAGCGTGCTCGACAGGAACACGCGCTTGGACGCGTTGATCCTGCCGAGCAGCTCCCGGCTCGCCGCCGGATCGCCGCCGCGCATCCGGAACGGCACGACGGTCAGCTGCGGCCGCCAGCCGATCTCGACGTTCGGATCATCGTCGAGCGCCGCGGACAGGCGATCGGTCAGATCGAGCTTCTCGTCGAGCGCGGCGCGGAACGCATCGACGCCGTGCAACACCAGCGGGAACCACACGCGGAGGCCGCGCATGTCGCGCGAAAGCTCGGGCGAGTACTCGTTGTAGTTCGGCAGTTCGCCGGATGGCGGCATGTCCTGCAGGTACGCGTCGCCCTCGTAATGCGCCTCACGGAGCGCTTCGGCGTCTCGAACGACGACCGCCCCGGTCCCGTACGGCAGGAACAGACCCTTGTGCGGATCGATCGTGATGCTGTCGGCCCGGTCGATGCCCCGGAAGCGCTCGGCGCCGCGGTCGGTCAGCTGGAAGAACCCGCCGTAGGCGGCGTCGACGTGCAGCCACAGCTCCTCGTCCAGCGCGACGTCGGCGATCGCGTCGAGCGGGTCGATCGCGCCGGTGTTCGTGGTTCCGGCCGCGGGCGCGACGAGGAACGGCCGCAGCCCGGCGGCCCGGTCGGCACGGATCGCCTCGCGCAGCGCCTCCGGATCCATCCGGAGCTCGGCGTCGGTCGCCACGATCCTGAGGTTCCGGCGCGAGAAGCCCGCGATCGTGGCGTTCTTCGTGACGCTCGCGTGCGTCTGATCGGTGCAGTAGTACACGCCGTCGGCGAAGTCCTCACCCAGGCGCGTGTGCCGCGCCGTGACCATCGCGGCGAGCGTCCCCATCGACCCACCGGTCGTCAGGAGCCCCTGCGATCCGGCCGGGAAGCCGAAGAGCGCGCAGAGCCAGCGGGTGACGTTCTCCTCGAGCTGCACCATCGCGGGGCTCGGCTGCCACAGGCCCACGTAGCGGTTCAGACCTTGGGCCAGGAACTCGGCGAGGGCCGCCGTGTAGAGGCCGCCGCCGGGGATGTACGCGAGGTAGCCGGGGCCGCTGTACTCGTAGGTGTGCCGCGCCGCCTCGACGGCGTCGTCGATCAGGCCGCGGACGTCGGGCTCGCCCTGCTCGGGCGGTTCGGCCTCGAGCTTGCGCGCGACCTCGAGCGCCCCCTCGGTGTTCTCGGCGGGAGCGTCGTCCAGCCCCTGGATCCAGGCGATCAGGGTCTCCACGACCGCCCCACCCATCGCGCGCATGTCCGACGGCGATGGGTCGAGCGGCAGGCCGGGTGAGCCCGGCACGGTGCTCATGCCATCTCCCGCGCGACCGCGTCCAGCAGCTCGCTCGAGGCCGCGGCGACCTCGTCAACCGCCCGGTCGAACGCTTCCCGGTGCCGCGCCGAGGGCTCGCGGAAACCGCTCACCTTCCGGACGTACTGGAGGGCGGCCTCACGGATCTCCTCGGTCGGTGCGATCTCGATCCCGTCACGCAGACGCTTGATGCTCCGACACATGCGCCCACGCTACCGCGCGGGCCCTTCAACCGACGCGGACGCGCTCGGCCACGGCCGCCGCGGCCTCGACGGCGCGGCGCTGCTCGTCGGGGCCGGGTCGCTCCGGCGGCGGCGCGAACCTCGCGCGCTCGAACGTCCTCACGACCACCCGGCTCCCGGCGAGGGCCTCTGCGTCGAACCGCCCGTCGCGGCGGATCGCCTCCAGGAGCTCCGCCGGCGTTCGCGTCGGCGAAGGCGGGTGTCCGGCGGCGGCCAGGATCGCCTCCAGGTCGGCGTAGGCACGCCCGGCCGTGTCGAGCGGACGCGGCGGACCTTGCCGACGCCGACGGCGCAGTACCAGCACGGCGGGGATCGTCACGATGCCGATCAGCAGGACGGCCCCGCGTGAGGAGCGGATCGCGTGGGCGAACGCCCCGACCGCGTGGACCGCGGCGATCGCGGTCCGCCGCACCGGCGCCGGAACATGCTGGCGCGCGAGCCGCTGGACGGCCGCGAACACCTGCTGCCCGACGAAGCTCGAGAACCCCGAGCGGGCCTCCGGCACGCCGAACGTCGGGTCGTACGGCAGCCAGCCGACGTTCGGGTAGTACACCTCAACCCAGGCGTGCGCGTCGGACTGCCGGACCTCCCAGTAGCCGGTCAGCGGGTTCCGTTCGCCGGGGCCGTATCCGGTCACGATCCGGGTCGGGATCCCCTCTGCGCGCAGCAGGATCGCCATCGCGCTCGCGATGTGCTCACAGAAGCCGCGGCGAGTGTCGAACAGGAACCGATCCACCGCGTCGACACCCGGGGGCTCACGCGGCACGGTCAGGTCGTACCGGGTGTTCGTCCGGAGCCACGCCTGGACCCGCTCCACCGCGTCCTCCTCCCCCATCGCCCCCGCCACGATCGACGCGGCGAGGTCACGGTCGCGCTGCGGCAGGTCCGCGGGGAGCTCGAGGTACGGCTCGAGCCCCCGGGTCGGGGGATGCAGCGGCACGGAGGCGAGCGCCGTCGGCGGGATCCGGGGCACCTGCGAGATCACGGAGTAGACGAGCCCCTCATCGAGCATGATCGGCGAGCGGATCGATCCGTCGCGGTTCACCCGCAAGCCGCCGCTGGGGAAGTAGACGAGCTCGGCGCGTGCAGCGGCGAACAGCACGTTCGGCTGCGGCTGCGCGAGGTAGAAGGTCTGCACGACCATGTCGGAGAGGGACCGCGGTGGCATGCCGGCGGGATCCGTGTCGGGGATCGACGCGGCGTCCGTCTCCGGATCGACCGCGACGGCGTCGGGAGGCGGCGCCGTGGAGGTCCACACCGATCCGTCGAAGCGGTCGAACACCTCGGCGCGCCACAGCTCCGGCCGGTCGGCCCGGACGCGGAACACGATCTGGTCCGACAGACGCCCTCGGGCCCGCAGGTCCATCGCGTCGCTGAAGCCCGGATAGCCGAGCGCGCCGAAGTCGACGACCCCATCCTGGTCGGCCGGCGGCAGACCCGGGTTCGTCACCCCGTCTCCGGCGGGTGTCGGGGTCCGGCCGCCCAGCGTGAACGGTGGGGTGTGGGTCAAGGTGCTCGGCAGGCGCGGCATCGCCAGGAAGACGACCGCGCCGAGGGCCAGCGCCGCCACGCCCGCGCTCGTCGCCGAGCGCGCCTCGGCCAGGCGCGGCGGCCGTTCGGGGCCGCGGCGAACGATCGAGACCGGCGTCGCGACCGCGTCGGGCCGCGGCTGCGCCGACAGCCACAGCCACGCGGCCGACAGCGCCGCCCAGGCGAGCAAGATCGCGACGAATCCGGTGGTCAGCGAGAGCACGGCGGCGGCCGCGATCAGGGTGGTCGAGGAGACCATCGAGAACGCGAGGTCCCGGCGCCGCGGCACGTCGAAGGCGTGCAGCACCTGGACCCACAGGAACAGCGCCGCGAGCGGCATCCGCGCGGCGTCGACCGTCTGCGCGGTCCGGACGGCCTGGACGAACAGATCGGTCGCGAGCAGCAGGCCGACGACGAGCCCTGCCTTGATCAGGCGGTTCGGCCGGCCGCGACGGACGTACGAGAGCAGGTAGCCGGCCGGCGCGAGCACGAGGGCGGCCATCGCGGTCGAGACCGACACCGCGCCACGCGACACGACCGCCCACACGCCGACCTCCACGGCGAGGGCGACGACGACCCGCATCGGGATCGAGTCCTCGGGCGGCGAGGACGGTCGCCGGAGGTTCATCCGAACGCCGCCCCACCCGGCGACGGCGCGCCCAGGCAGGCGACGAGCTCCTCGTCGGGCCGCCACGGGCGGACCTCCACGCCGGGCCGCACCGTCTCGGCGAGGGTGCCGACCGGCTCCTGCATGACCGGCACGAGGACCACGCGCTCGACGATGCCCGCGAGCCGTTCCGCGGCCTCGAGGATCGGATCGCGGCTCCGCCCGCGCCACGCGGGATGCGTCACCACCACGGTCTCCACGCCGCGGAGCTCGTCGGGGCCGAGCCGATCCAGGACCGCGGTCAGCGGCTCGCCGCTCGGCTCCAGGCGCGCGAGCCACCGAAGCAGCTCCCCGCCGTCGGTCCGGCCGAGGACCTCGACCGACCGGTCGGGGAGCGCGGCGGCGAGCCGGACGCCGTGCCCGTTCGCCGCCGCCGCCTCGGCGACCGACGCGGCAACGCTGCAGCAGCGGTCGAGCGGCGTCCACGTCGATCCGGCGTCGCGCTCGGTGTCGACCACGATCGCGAGCCGGCGGGTGCGCTCCTCCTCGAACTCCCGGACCATGACCTCGCCGTGTTTGGCGGTCAGCCCCCAGTGGACGTGGCGCAGCGGATCGCCCGCTCGATAGGAGCGCACGGCGAGGTAGTCCGGACCGTTGCCCCGCCTCGGCGACGCCGCGATCGCCGGCTCGGGCGTTCCGACCTCTTCGACGAACGGCAGCTCCGGCAGCGGGAACACCCTGGGCAGCACCAACGTGGTGGCCCCGACACGCACCCGGCGGACGCGGTCGGCGACGCCGAACGGAGCCGCCGACCGCAGCGTGAGGCTCGACGTGGCGACCGCACCGCGCCGGGCGGGGGTGCGTGCGGTCACGACGTCGACCCGCTCACCGGGCCGAACGGCGGCGAGGAACACGTCGGCCGGCTCGAGATGTTCGTCGCGTGCGCGCACACCCCACCGGACCCCGCGACGACGGTTCTGGAGGCGGAGCTCGATCGTGGTCGGCTCCCCCTGGGTCGCCTCGACGGGAACGGCGAGCTCCGCGTTCAGCCCGCGGAGCGCCGCGAACGGGAGCACGAGCCCCGCGAGCAGCGCGCCCAGCAGCAGCGCGGCCAGCACGTACAGCCACCCCGCCTGCACCATCGTGCCGATCAGGAACAGCACGCCCGCGCCCACGAGCAGGCCGGCGGCGCGTGCGTGCAGCCGCACGGACCTCACCCGGTCCGGGCGACGTCCAGCGGAACGGAGACCTGCTCGAGGAGCCGGCGCACCACCGTCCGGGCGGCCTCGCCGCCGCCGCGCGCCTGCGCGGGCAGGAGGCGATGCGCGATCACCGGAACGGCCAGGGCCTTCACGTCGTCCGGCAGCGCGTAGGTCCTGCCCTGCGATACCGCGCGCGCCTGCGCGCACCGCACCAGCCAGACCGACGCGCGGGGCGAGGCGCCGAGCGCGATCTCCGGCGCGGCTCGCGTCGCCGTGACCAGATCCACCGCGTAGCGCACGACCGCCTCGTCGACGAACACGTCCCGCGTCGCGTGCTGTGCGGCCAGGACGTCGGCCGGCGTCAGCACGGGCTGCAGATCGCGGAGCGGGTGCCGCTCCAGCTGCCGCAACACGACGTCGGCCGAGGCGAGCGGATCCGGATAGCCGACCCGCACAGCCAGGGCGAACCGGTCCAGCTGCCCCTCCGGCAGGGGGTAGGTCCCGTGATGCTCGGCCGGGTTCTCCGTCGCGATCACCAGGTACGGTTCCGGCAGCGGGTGCGTCACGCCCTCGACCGTCACCTGCCGCTCCTCCATCGGCTCCAGCAGCGCCGACTGGGTCCGCGGGGTCGTCCGGTTGATCTCGTCGACCAGGACGACGTTGGCGAACACCGGCCCCGGCACGAAGCGGAACTCCGCCCGCGACTGGTCGTAGACGCTGATCCCCGTCAGGTCCGACGGCAGCAGGTCCGGGGTGGCCTGGACCCGCGAGAAGTCCCCGCCGATCGAGACCGCGATCGCCCGGGCCATCGTGGTCTTGCCGACCCCCGGGACCCCCTCCAGGAGCAGGTTCCCATCCGCCAACAGACAGATCGCGGCGCACGCCACGGCGTCGTCGTTCCCGGCGATGACGCGGGCGACGTTGTCGACCAACCGCCGGAACGTCCCGGTCGCCTCGCCGACGTTGGACGTCGGCTCGATCACCCCTGGAGCTTCGACCCGGCGGGCGAGGGTCTTGAGCTGGGCCTATCCGTCCTTCCGGGCCCGGAGGGAGTACATAACCGGCAGGGTGCCCACCTGGTCGGGCGGCCACCCGTAGTGGCCCTCCCCGATCGGGGTGAGGAACGGCGCCGGCCAGTCCAGGACCCGCTTCTCGTCCAGGAGCTCGATCCGAAGACCCTGGCGGGCCAGGAGCGTCACGATCTCCCCCAGCGAGTGGTTCCAGCCGTGCTCGACCTCGGCGTCCACGTCCGCCTCCGGATCCGCGTAGGAGCCCTCGACCGGGAAGCTCAGCGTCGGGCCGCCCCAGTAGTCGTAGCCGAGCGTCAGCGGGTTCGCCGAGGTGGCGTCGTCGTCGATCGCCCACAGGACCGGGTGCCCCTCGTGGAGGTAGAGGATGCCGCCGGGCGCCACGAACCCGGCGACCGACTCGGCCCAGGGCTCGAGGTCGGGGAGCCAGCTCAGCGCACCCCGGCCGGTGTAGACGACGTCGAACGTCTCCCCTTCGAGTGGGCCGGGCAGGTCGTAGATGTTGGACACGATGAAGCGGGACCGGTTGGCCAGGCTCACCTCGGCCGCGAGCTCCCGCGCGAACGCGATCGCCGGCTCGCTGAAATCGACGCCGGTCACCGCGGCCGCGCCGAGCCGGGCCCACGAGAGGGTGTCGAGCCCGAAGTGACACTGGAGGTGCAGCACGCTCTTGCCGGTGACGTCGCCGACCTCC
>DATHCP010000007.1:0-13907 GCA_035490535.1 Actinomycetota bacterium | reverse complement strand
GTGGCTGCGGGGCACGGGGAAGGGTTGGGTCACCGCCGAGTACTCGATGCTGCCGGCCTCCACGACGGAGCGCTCGCAGCGGGAGGTGAACCGCGGCCGGCCGGGCGGCCGCACGCAGGAGATCCAGCGGTTGATCGGCCGGGCGCTGCGGAGCGTGACCGACCTGCGTCGCCTCGGGGAGCGGATGGTCACGATCGACTGTGACGTGCTGCAGGCGGACGCGGGCACGCGCACCGCTTCGATCACCGGTGGCTACGTCGCGCTCGCGCTCGCGTTGCGGAAGCTGAGCGCAACGGGCACGACACCCGACGACCTCCTGCAGGACTCGGTGGCGGCCGTGTCGGTCGGCATCGTCGGCGGCGAACCGCTGCTCGACCTGTGCTACGAGGAGGACGCCGAGGCCGAGGTCGACTTCAACGTGGTGATGACCGGATCGGGCGCCCTCGTCGAGGTCCAGGGGACGGCAGAGGGTGAGCCCTTCTCGCGCACCCAGCTGGACGTGATCCTCGACCTGGCCACCGACGGCATCGCCGCGCTCACGAAGATCCAGCGCGAGGCCCTCACGGGCTGAGCCGCGGATGCCGCTGCCCGAGCGCATCGCGATCGCGACGCGCAACCCGCACAAGCTCCGGGAGCTCGCACGGATCTGTTCGGACTGGCCGGTCGCGTGGGTGACGGTGCACACGGCGGATCCGGCGTCGTTCCCCGAGGTCGAGGAGACCGGCGACACCTACCGCGACAACGCGCTGCTGAAGGCGCGCGCGGTGGCCGTGGCGCTCGGCCTGCCGGCGATCGCCGACGACTCCGGGATCGAGGTCGACGCACTGGGCGGCCGGCCCGGGGTCCGGAGCGCCCGCTACGCCGGCGACGGGGCGACCGACGAGCGGAACCTCCAGGAGCTGATCCGGGCCGTGCGCGGGATCCCGGCGTCCGGGCGCATCGCTCGCTACCGGTGCTCGGCGGTCCTGGCCCGGCCGGACGGGACCGAGGTGGACGCGGAGGCGAGCTGTGAGGGAACCCTCCGGAAGGAACCCCGGGGCGAACGGGGGTTCGGGTACGACCCGATCTTCGAGCCGATCGGGTGGGACCGCACGATGGCCGAGCTCACCGACGAGGAGAAGGACCGGATCAGCCATCGCGGCAAGGCGTTCCGAGCCCTCCGGTCCCTCCTGGACGCGGATCCGGCCGCCGGCTGAGCCCGGCCTCGTCTACCGAACTCAAGGTAGGTCGGCCGGGGGCCGAGGACTCCACCATGGGTTCGCAGACCCGACGTGGCGCCGCCGCGGCCCGGTCGATGCCCCTCGATGCGTTCTTGGGGGGCGCGCCGAAGGCCCTCGGGATCGTGCTGGCCGTCTGCTTCGTCGTGACGGTCGGCGTGATCGATCACCTGACCGGTCCTGGGGCCTCCCTCGCGCCGTTCTACCTGATGCCGGTCGCGCTCGTGACCTGGAACGCCGGGCGGGCCTGGGGCCTGTCGATCGCGGGGTTGTCGGCGGTGGCGACGCGGCTGGCGGACGCGAACGCCCAGGCGGGCAGCGTCGTCGTCCCGTCGTGGAACGCGGTCGTGTGGTTCGCGGTGCTGGCGTTCGTGGTGTGGATCCTCTCGGCGCTGCGGGACACGGTCCGGCGCCAGCGCCTGCAGATCGCGGAAGAGACCGAGCTCTCCGACGACCTGCGGACCCAGAACGACATCAAGAACACCTTGCTGCATGCGGTCTCGCACGACCTGAAGGGACCGCTCGCCGGGATCCTCGGCGCGATGCAGACGATCCGGCGCGCGGAGAAACTCAAGCTGACCGAGGTCGAGATGGAGGACCTCTACGGCGTGATCGAACAGGCCGGCAAGAAGGCTGCCCGGCTCGTGGACGACCTCCTCGACCTCGATCGCCTGCGCCGGGGACAGCTCCAGCCCGAGCGGGAGATGACCGACGTCGGCGCGCTCGCCGACCGGATCTCGACCGAGCTCGCTCCGCTGGCCGGTCATCCGGTGCGCGTCGAGAGCGATCCGGTGATGGTCGACATCGACCCCGGCAAGGTGGAGCGCATCGTGGAGAACCTGCTGAACAACGCCGCCCGGCACACGCCCCAGGGCACGCCGGTTCGCGTGCTGATCAACGAACGCCCCGACGGCGTGACCCTCGTCGTCGAGGACGAAGGCCCCGGGGTGCCGAACGAGTTGAAGGACGAGATCTTCGAGCCGTTCCGCCAGGGCGAGAGCGCGCGCGGCGGCGTGGGGATCGGGCTGTCGCTCGTGTACCGATTCGCCCGGCTCCACGGCGGGGACGCCCACGTCGAGGACCGGACCGGCGGCGGGGCACGGTTCGTGGTGAACCTCCCCGGCCAGACCGCGCACGTGCCACAGGCCGCGCCGCTGCACGCCGTCTGAGCCGCCCGCCGCACGTCTGTCGGCGGCGGCCGCTAGCATCGGGCCCGTGACCCGCCCGGACCTCGAGGACGCGTTCGGCCACCACGTGTGGGCCACCTTGCAGCTGCTCGACGTCTGCGACCGGCTCACCCCGGACCAGCTCGCCACGCCGGTGCCCGGAACGTACGGCTCGATCCTGGACACGATGCGGCACACGGTGGGGGCGGACGCCGGCTACCTCTTCCGTCTCACTGGCGGCCGGGTCTCGACGGTCGTCGAGGAGACGATGGACCTTTCGCAGCTGCGCGCGGTGATGGAGCGCGACCTGGGGGAGTGGTCGGCGCTGTTGGCGGCCGGCGTTGATCCGGACATCGAGGTCGTCGCGGTCCACGACGACGGGTCGCGGACGCACGCGCCGGTCGGGATCCGGCTCGCGCAGGCGCTCCACCACGGCACCGACCATCGCAGCCAGATCTGCACCGGCCTGACCGCGCTCGGTATCGAGCCGCCCGAGATCGACGTGTGGGCCTACGGGGCGACGGACGGCCGGGTCGTCGAGGAGGACCCGCCCGGCGGCTCGTAGCGAGGCGCACCGCGGAGCGCGGCGGGAGTAGGGTCGCGGAGAGGGCCCGCGGAGGTGCGCGATGTGGATCATGTTCGTCGTGCCGTGTCCGACCTCGGACGGCCGGACCGCACGGGATCTCTACGACAAGCGCGTGCGGATCATCACCGCGGAGATGCAGGCGAGCGCGCGGTCCCACGGCTGCCGGTTCCATCGGGCGTGGCACGCGGAGGACGGCTCGGCGTTCTACGCGGTCGCCCAGTGGGACGCGCGCGAGGGTGCCGGTGCGTTCTTCGAGGAGTGGCAGATCGACGCCGAGCCGGGCGAGTACTCGATCGTCCTGGAGGGGGACGTCGGCCTGGTGCCGCTACCCTGAGCCGCGATGGTTCCCGACGGGCCCGCGTTCCTGTTCGATCTCGACGGCACCCTCGTCGACAGCGTCTACCAGCACGTGCTGGCCTGGCAAGACGCGCTCGACCACATGGGGATCGAGCTCGCGGTCTGGCGGATCCATCGGAAGATCGGGATGAGCGGCGGTCTGTTCGCGAACGCGCTCCTGCGCGAGACCGGCCGGGCGGTGACCGCCGAGGAGGCCGACCGTCTGCGGCGGCTGCACGGTGAGGCGTACGCGTCGCGCGTCGAGCGCGTGCGGCCGCTCCCCGGCGCACGCGAGCTGCTCGCGCACCTGACCGACGTCGGGGTGCCCTGGGCGATCGCGACCAGCGGCTACATCGAGAGCGCCGGGCCGACGCTGGTGGAGCTCGGCGTGCCCGACGGCGTCCCGGTCGTCACGCGCGACCAGGTCGCCCATGCGAAGCCCGACCCCGATCTGTTCCTGGCCGCGGCGGGACGGCTCGGGGTCGATCCGGAGCGCTCGATCGTGGTCGGCGACAGCGTCTGGGACCTCCTCGCGGCCCGGCGTGCGCACGCGCTGGGGATCGGGCTCCTCTCGGGCGGGTACGGACAGGACGAGCTCGAGCGCGCCGGCGCGTACCGCGTCTACGAGGAGCCGGCCGACCTGCTGCGCCATCTGGACGAGGTCGGCGTCCGCGCGATGCCGTAGCGCCGGGTCAGCCGGGGAGCCGTTCGCCCAGCACGGTCTTGAGGCCGACCGGGAGGATCTCGGATCCGAACGCCTCGCCGATCCTCGCCCGGACGCCGTGGTGGGCGAGCAACGCCGGCACCTCGGCCACGTCCAGCAGCACGTTGTCGTGCCGCTCGTCGTCCCGCCGCCAGGTCACGCCGTCCTCGTTGCGCGTGAACATCGCCATCTGCCGCACGAACCGATCGGGAGCCGGCCGCGAGCGCTCCGTGACGATCGCCCAGTCCTCCCCGGCCCAGCCCACCGAGTTGGGCGCGCCGGCCGCCTCCCCGTAGGAGCGGTCGCACAGGTCGATCGCGAGCAGCCCGCCCGGACGCAGCGCCGCCGCGATCGCGACGAGCGCGCGCTCGATCGCGTCCTCGTCCGGGAGGTAGTTCAGGGCGTGCCCGGTCGAGACGATCGCGTCGGCCGCCGGGATCGGATCGTCGGGGAGCGTGAGACGCCGGATCTCCTGCGCGCCGGCCGCGTACTCGTGCGCCAGGTCCAGCATCGCCGGCGATGCGTCGGTCGCGATCACACGATGCCCGGCGTCCGTGAGGAACCGCGTGAGCAGCCCGCTGCCGCAGCCGAGCTCGACGACCAGCCCGTCGCGAGCGCGGACCGGCTCGAGCAGCGCCAGGATCCCCGGCGCGCACGCCTCGGCGTGGAACGCGAACCCGAGGTGATGGATCCGCGCGAGGTCATCGCGGTAGTACGGCGTGCCGTCGTCGCCCATGGACGCATCGTTCCATCCGGCGCCGGCCGGCACCACCTGCCGGGTTCAGCCGAGCGGCGCGAGCAGGCTCTTCTTCCCCTGGAACGCGAACAGCAACAGGTCGACCATCCGGAACGTGGTGGCGTCCGGCCCCAGGGAGGGCCGCCAGCCGGGTTCGCGGACGATCGAGGTCGCGCTGCCCTCCATCGCGCGGTGGAACGTCTCGGCCACGATGCGGGCGCCCACGCCGTCGAGTCGCCCCTGATTGAACTCGGCCTCGCGCAGCACGTAGAACCACAGCGGCGTGTCCTTCACCACGCGGTCGCGCTGCGGGCCGGTCAGCCCGTCGAGCGTGACGCCGCCGTTGCCGTCGCGGATCTGCGCCTTCGTCAGCGTCGTCACCGCGACACCCCTCGATCGCAGGAACGCGGCCATCTGCTGGCCGGTCGCGAGCCGGACCATCCTGGCCCGCGTGAGGTTCCGGAACGCGAGGTTGTCCTGCCCGGCCGGGAAGCCCGGCACGTGGCGCAGCGGGTTCGACAGCTTGGTGTCGATCCGCATCGCCACGTTGCTGCTCACCTTCGGGACCACGAGGTCGGCGCGTCCGGCCTCGCCGAAGTCGTACAAACGCCGGAAGTCGGCGATCCAGATGCTGGGAAGCCGGAGGCTGCCGCCGAGGTCCCCGCTGAGCCCGGTGAACGTGAACAGGAGCTGCAGCGTGCCGCCGCCCTCGTCGAAGACCTTGTTCCAGCTGTAGGCCTCGCGCACCATCGAGTGCCCGAGGCGGTAGGCCGCGACCGAGAACTCGATCGGCATCGTGGGGACGTCGGTCGGCACGGCGCTGACCTCGAAGATCTTCCGGCCGTGCGCGAAGACGTCGTTCACGACGCTCGGACGGCAGATCCGCGGCAGCAGGTCGGTGCGCAGCATCCATTGGTAGTGGTGCGTGACGCGCTTGCGCGCCTTCGCGAAGCGCTGCGCGATCGGCAGCGCGTTCGGAAGGGTGTCCACGACACGGTTGTGGAAGCGGATGAACGCCAGGTGCGTCTGGGCGACGGCGAGGTTCTCGTCGTTGCGGGGATCGGGGATGATCGCCGTGCGCTTCGCCTTCGCGGTCGAGCCGGCGCCGCGCTGCAGGTCGAAGCCTGCCTTCGCGGGGAAGCCGCCCCCGGCCCGTGTCGTGCCGCTCTTGAGGTGGATCCCGTCGGCCTCGTAGAACATCGCGGATCCTGGGTCGCCGGGGCCCGCGCCGTAGAGCGAGTCCAGATCGAGGCTGGGGGAGCGAGCCTCGAGCAGCTGCGCGGGAGGGACGTTCTGGCCGAACGTCACGTTGGTCTTGTCGAACGTGAGGTCGTGGTCGACGAACTGCCCGAGGTAGGTGAACCCGGACGGAACCTTCGAGAAGGCCTCGGGTCCGGTCGTCATCGCGGCGGCGAGCTTCTTCCGGATCGTGTCGGAGAGCTGGCGGTTCACCCCGCTCGGTCCCATCCGCGAGAACCGGAACGGCGGCGCGAGCTGCGCCTGCGCCGTCGCCGATGCCAGCAGGTGCTCGCGGCCCTGGCCGCTCTGTCCCAGGAGCCCCTCACCGATCACGAAGTACGTCTCGTCACCGTGGTGTTCCACGGTCGCCTCCCATCTCGCGCGGACGTACCCGGTCTACCCCGGGCGTCGGACGAGGGGGAGGGGGACGACGGGTGATTCCGGCGCTCGTCTGGTTGGGGGACGCCGCCGCTCAGCCGACCTCGGCGAGCGCGGCCCCCTCGACCCGGTCCCGGATCCCGCGCAGGTGGCTTCGCCCCATCACGAAGTCCGTCCAGATCAGCGCCCGGTAGACGAACGCGAGCCAGGGCGGACCGAGCGAGGCCGATGTGCGGAGCCGGAGGCGCACACGATCGGACGCGACCTGGCGCAGTTCGTAGGCCCACACCCAGTCGAGCCATCGATCCCGAGGCCACGGCGGCAGGTGCGAGTGTGAGCGCAACACCAGCGCCGCCGGGGCGTCGGCCCGTTCGACGACGAAGTCGCACGCGGTCTCCGGCGGCCCGTCGGGGATCCGGTCGCCCACCGAGAGGTCCTGGTAGGCGGGCAGGAGCACGTCGGCGCTCGGCGCATTGGCCGGGAACAGGAGCAGGTCGATCCATCGGTACGTGTACCAGCCGCCGCGGTGCCAGCCCATCTGCACGAGCCACGGCCACACGTCCTCGCGCCGGCCGCGGATCGTGATCGCGTGATCGGTCACCACCATCGGATCGTGGAGCAGCTCGTCGCCCGGCATCACCGCGCCACGCTCCTCGCGCGTGCTGCCCCACGTGCGGCCGAGGTGGCAGGCGAACGCGTAGGCACCCGCGGCCGCCAGGCCGATCGATCCGTACCGCATCAACGCGTCCTCCCACCGCCAGCGTGCGCCCGGCGCGATCGGATCGGCAGGGCCGTTCGCCCGCGGTTCGGCGGGCCGGCTAGCCGGCCGAGATCACGCCCCGGAGCGGCCGGTCGAGGATCCCCGCGAGTCGCTCGACCTCCGCGAGGACCGCGGCCCGCGGTGGCCGACCGGCATCCGCGAACCACGCCACGCGCACGTCGTCGCCGTCGAGCTCCCACGTGCCGGCCACGACGCCGTCGGCGACCACGACCGGCGCGATCCAGCCGGCCGCGCGGCTGACGTCGCCGCGGTGTCCCGCCGGGACCACCTGGATGTCCTCGGTGCCGGGACCGAGGACGTACTGGTCGAAGCCCGGCAGCAGCCGGACGATCCGTCCGGGCTCGCTCCGAAGGAGCTCGTCAAGGTCCTCCGTCAGCACGTGCGCCGTCCGGCCTTCCACGTCCACCGTCGCCAGCCGGTCGCCGAGCTCCGCGAACCAAGCGCGCAGCATCCGGCGGCCGATCCGGCCGCGCGAGAGCCAGTTCCGGAAGTTGTCGGTGGTGGCGGGGCCGTACGCGCGCAGGTACGAGGCGATCGCGGTCGGCGCGGCCTGTTCCGGCTCGGGGACGCCGGTCCAGCGCTCGCTGGCGTCCTGCGGCCGTTGGAAGGTCGTGCGGGTGCCACGGGAGGGGCCGAAGCACAGGTCGCCCTGCCACGCGAGCGGCTTCAACAGCGTTCCCCAGCTCGAGCGGAGCGCGTCACCGACGTGGGACAGCCCGCGGTGCCGGACGATCGCGGCGACGAGCTCCTCCCGCGTCAGCGGACCGCTCGCCAGGGCGTCGGAGACCGCCAGCCGGAACAGATCCCACTCCTTCGTGCCCATCCCGAACGCCCGCTGCCAGCTGGGCTGCTCCCAGGACCGGCCGGCCGCCATCAGGGACAGGAACGCCCCGCCTTCCTCGGGGGTCAGGAGGTGGATCGTGCCGCGCATCGCCCACGTGCGGATCAACCGGCCGGAGGCGAGCGCCCGCCGGACGTCGCCGGGCCATGACCGCTCGCGTCGCACCCGCGTCGCGAGCTCCACCGCGGACGGGACCTGCGCCTGGACGCCGCACAGGCGGCGGACGACCTCGTCGAGCCGGACCGGCCCGATCGGGTCGAGGAGGTGCCGGCGCATCCTCCACGCGAGCGCCTGCCGCACGGTGATCGTCGCCGTCACGCGCGGGAGCCTACCGACCGGGAAGGGTGCGGACCCCCGTGGCGGGCACCGGGCAGCACCCTTCCCGATCCGAGGCGTCCGGGTGATGATCGGTCGCGATGGAACCGGCGGTATCCGAGGGCGTCTCGACGAGGCTCGTCCGGCTGGCGTGGGTCCTCGGCGCGATCTGGCTCGTGGTGTGGCTGACCGCGGTCGCGCTGGCGATCTGGAACCGAGCGGCGATCCGGACCCTGGACCAGATCGACCCGTCCGATCTGATCATCCCGATCGGGTTCGCGGTGATGGGCACCTTGATCGCCTCGCGCCAGCCGAGGAACCCGATCGGCTGGATCTTCCTGGGGATCGCGCTGAGCGGCGCGATCAGCGGGATCGTCTACGGCTACGTCTTCCACGACGCCTTCGTCGCGCCGCTGCCGGCGAGCGCCTGGGTGGCGTGGGTGCACGATCCCTGGGATTGGCTGGTGTTCCCCGCGGGCCTCGCCACGTTCTTCTTCCTGTTGTTCCCCGACGGCCGGCTGCACTCGCGCCGCGCTCGCTGGCTCGCAGGGTTCGCGATCGTGGTCGTCGTGGTCGGGTTCGTCTTCCTGGTCTTCCAGGAGACGATCGAGCTCAACAACCAGATCCCGGCCGTCGCGAACCCGCTGGGCTCACTCGCCCGCGTGGATATGCAGAACGGTGCCGCCGGCGTGATCTACATCGTGGGGATATTGGTGTTGCTCACGGCGATGGCGGGCACGATCCTGCGGGCGCGGCGCTCGACCGGCGAGCAGCGCCAGCAGCTGCGATGGCTCGGGTTCGCGGCGGCGTTGACCGCGTCCGGACTCGCGCTGCTGATCCTCGCGTACGCGGTCGGGCTCGACCCGGCGAACGGCGTCTTCGATCTGGTCATCGTGCCTGGGTTCGGGGTCGCCGTGCCCGTGAGCTGCGGCATCGCGATCCTGAAGTACGGCCTGTTCGACCTCGACCTGGTGATCAGCAAGACCGTCGTGTACGCGTTGCTGGCCGCGTTCTTCACCGCGGTCTACCTCGCGATCGTGGTCGGCATCGGGACGGCGATCGGCTCGACCCACGACTCGTTCCTCACGGTGCTCGCCGCCGCGACGATCGCGGTGGCGTTCACGCCGGTGCGCACCCGGGCGACGCGGCTCGCGAACCGGCTCGTCTACGGCACGCGCGCCTCGCCCTACGAGGTCCTGTCGGAGTTCAGCACGCGCGTCGCCGGGACCTACGACGTCGAGGACGTGCTGCCGCGGATGGCGACCCTGCTGGGGGAGGGGACCGGGGCGAGCGACACGGCCGTGTGGCTGCGGGTGGGCGAGGAGCTCCGGCCGAGCGCGACGTGGGGAACGAACGGGAGCGCGCCGGCCCCGGTCCCGATGTCCGACGGCGTGCTGCCCGAGATCCCCGACGTCTCCAGGGCGGCCGCCGTGCGGCATCAGGGCGAGCTCCTCGGCGCGCTCACCGTCACGAAGCAGGCGAACGATCCGATGACCGGCGCCGATGTGAAGCTCGTGGACGATCTGGCGGCGCAGGCCGGTTTGGTGCTGCGCAACGTGCGGCTCACGGCGGAGCTCCGCGCGAACCTCGAGGAGCTCCGGGCGTCACGCCAGCGACTCGTGACCGCGCAGGACGGCGAGCGCCGCCGGCTCGAGCGGAACATCCACGACGGGGCGCAGCAACAACTGGTCGCGCTCGCGGTCCAGGCGCGGATGGCCGAGTCGATCGCGGGCACCGATCCCGAACGGGAGCGGGAGCTCCTGCAGCAGGTGCAACAGGGGCTCCGGGAGGCGCTGCAGGACCTCCGTGATCTGGCCCGCGGGATCTATCCGCCGCTGCTTGCCGACCAGGGGCTGGGGCCGGCGCTCGAGGCGCAGGTCCGGCGCTCGTCCGTCCCCGTCACGGTGGAAGCCGACGGGGTCGGGCGGTACCCGCAGGACGCGGAGGCCGCCGTGTACTTCTGCGTGCTGGAGGCGCTGCAGAACGTCGCGAAGTACGCGGAGGCCTCCCGCGTCAGCGTCCGCCTGGAGGGGACGTCGCAGGAGATCCGCTTCGCCGTGCAGGACGACGGGCGGGGATTCGATCCGGCGGCGACCGGCTATGGCACCGGGGTGCAGGGCATGAAGGACCGGCTCGCGGCCCTCGGCGGCTCGCTCGAGGTGCGCTCCTCACCGGGCGCCGGCACGACGGTCGCCGGCGCCGTGCCGGCGTAGCGGCCGGACCTCATCGCCGCCCACGCTCCTATACTCGAAGTTTCCCCATCGCCCTGGGAGGGATCGACATGGCATCGACGCCCGTCGTGTTCGTTCATGGACTCTGGCTCCACGCCGACTCGTGGGGGCCCTGGATCGAGCGGTTCACCGAGGCCGGCTACGCGCCGATCGCGCCGGGGTGGCCCGGCGACGCCGCGACCGTCGAGCAGACCCGCGCCGACGCTGACGCCGTCGCAGGTCACGGGATCGACGACGTGGTCGATGGGTACGCGAAGGCGATCGCCGACCTCGGCACGAAGCCGATCGTGATCGGCCACTCCTTCGGCGGGCTGATCACGCAACGCCTGCTGGGCGACGATCTGGCCGCCGCCGGCGTCGCGATCGACGCCGCGCCGATCAAGGGCGTGCTCTACCTGCCGCCGTCGGCGCTCCGCGTCGCCTCGGTGGCGCTCCGCAACCCGGCGAACCGCGACCGCGCGGTCTCGCTCTCGCAGGATCAGTTCCGCTACGGCTTCGGCAACACGCTGTCCGACACGGAGTCGAACGAGCTCTTCGAGCGTTGGACGATCCCGTCGCCGGGCAAGCCGTTGTTCGAGGCCGCCTCCGCGAACGTGCAGGGGCATTCGCCCGCGAAGGTCAACACCGGCAACTCCAAGCGTGGGCCGCTGCTGCTGACGGCCGGCGGCAAGGACCACACGGTGCCGGCGTCGATCACCCGCTCCACCTTGAAGCAGTACCGGCACTCGAGCGCCATCACGGACTTCAAGGAGTTCTCCGATCGCGGGCACTGCCTCGCGATCGACGCTCGGTGGGGCGAGGTGGCCGACTACGTCCTCGGGTGGCTGAAGAAGCACGACCTGTAGCGGTCGTGCCGGTCGGCGGACCGATGAAGGCCCGCCCGTTCGGCGGCTGGAACGACCTGCGCGCGATGCAGGAGCTCTGTTCCGTGCGGCTCCGAGCGGCGCCCGGCCGGGCCGTGGCGCATCCGGGCGACATCGCCTGGTGGGCCATGCCGGCGGCCTCCTCGCCCGAGCTGCTCGCGGAGCGGTTCTTGCTGTGGGAGGACGACGACGGCGTCCTCGATGGGTTCGCGGCGTTCGACCCGGACGAAGGAGCGCTCGCGGTCTTCGTCGCACCTGACCTGGCCGACGGCGAAGCGGCGGTCCGCTTCGAGGACGCGTCGCTCGCATGGGCGGACCGGGGGATCGAGGTCGCGTGGCTCGAGTTCGAGGACGACGTCGCGGCGGTCGGGCGATGGCGCGCCCGCGGGTTCCGGCCGACCGACCGCGCGCTCCGGAACCTGGTTCGGTCGCTGGACGACCTCCCCGAGACCGTTCCCGACGAGCGCGTGCGTGCGGTCGGCGACGCCGATGTCGAGGACCGCGTGCGGATCACGCACGACGCGTTCGAGGACCTGGATCCGTTCCCGTCGGCCCTCGAGGTCTACCGCGCCTTCCGCGCGTCGCCCGCGTATCCGGAGGGCTGGGATCTCCTGTTGCGCGATGACGACGGTCGTGCGGCGGTATGCTGCCTCGCGTGGCCGGATCCGGCGAGCGGCGCATCGACCTTCGAGCCGGTCGCGACCCACCCCTCGATGCACGGTCGGGGGTTCGGTCGGGCGTTGCTCACCGAAGGGCTCCGCCGGTTCCGCGCCGCCGGCATGACCTGGGCGATCGTCGGCGTCGACGTCGAGAACCCCGCCGCCGAAGCCCTCTATCGCTCCGTCGGGTTCCGGCCCGACCGTGTGCTGCGCGAGTACCGGCGGGCCTGACCGAACCTGGCAACGACCTTCCGCTTCGGCGTGCAGTGGCTCGTGAACGCCGCCGCGCCCCAAGGCTGATCGCTCCCGCGCGCGCGACCCGGTTCGCGCTCGGGCCGCTTCCCGTGGCACCCTTCGCGGACCTTGCGAGGGAGGGAACGGGATGGGTGAGCAGGCAGACGCGCTCTTGGAGCGGTTCGTCGGATCGTTGATCGCCACCGCGGAGGTCGTGAACATCTACCTCGGCGACCGGCTGGGGCTGTACGGGCCGCTCGCCGAGGGCTGGCGGACGTCTGGCGAGCTTGCGACCGAGGCAGGGATCGCGGAGCGGTACGCGCGCGAGTGGCTCGAGGAGCAGGCGGTGGCCGGGTTCGTCGAGGTGGACGACGTGGGCGCCGCGGCCGACGCGCGCCGCTACCGCTTGCCGGCCGAGCACGCGGCGGTCCTCCTCGACCGGGATTCGCCGACCTACCTCGCCGCGTACGCCCGGATCTTCGTGGCGGCGGCACAGCAGCTGCCGGCGCTGATGGACGCCTACCGCAGCGGCGGCGGCGTGAACTGGCGCGACTTCGGTCCCGACATGAGCGAGGGGCAGGAGTTCGGCAACCGCCCGACGTACCTGAGCGCGCTCGGCGAGTGGTTCGAGAGCATCCCCGACGTCCACGGGAAGCTCTCGGCCGAGGGCGCCCGGATGGCCGATGTGGGCTGCGGCGGCGGATGGTCATCGATCGCGCTCGCGCACGCGTACCCGAACCTTTCGGTGGACGGTTTCGACCTGGACGAGCCGGCGGTGGAGCGGGCCCGGCGGAACGCCGACCTCGAGGGCGTGGCCGACCGCGTCCACTTCCACGCGATCGATCCGGCGGAGGCCGACCACGGCGACGGCTACGACCTCGTCACGGCTTTCGAATGCATCCACGACATGCCCCGCCCGGTGCAGGTCCTCTCCGCGATGCGCGCGATGGCGGGCGGGAACGGCGCCGTGATCGTGATGGACGAGAACGTCCAACCGGAGTTCACGGCGCCGGGCGACGACCTCGAACGGATGATGTACGGCTTCAGCACGCTGGTGTGCCTGCCGGACGGGATGTCACATCCCGGCTCGGTGGGCACCGGCACGGTGATGCGCGCGTCCGTGTTCGAGGGATACGCGACGGACGCCGGCTTCGGGACCGTCGAGGTCTTGCCGATCGACGGCGGCTTCTGGCGCTTCTACCGCCTCGCGGGGTAGTCGCGGGCTCGCGCTAGGCGAGGAAGGCGTCGAGCGCGGCCTGGTCGAGCGCGCTGAACCAGACCTCGGACACGAGCCCGTCGCGGAAGTGGAAGTCGACGTTCGCCGGGACGTCGATCGTCTCGCCGCCACGCGTCAGGTGCTGCACGACCATCAGGACGCCGTGCTCGTCGTTCGCGAGACAGTCGTGCACGTCCGCTTGGGGCGGGACATCGAGCATGCCCACGAACTTCCCGAACATGGCGCCCATCTCCTCGCGCCCGTGGTGATCTCCCGCGAGCGGGCTCGAGCCCTGGTAGTGGAACACGACGTCGGGCGCGTGGGCGCCGATGAACGCGTCCATGTCGCCCCCGTTGAGCGCGTCGTTCGCCTTCCTGAGGTGCTCCTCGTTCGGATGTGCCATCCG
>DATHCP010000006.1:0-12511 GCA_035490535.1 Actinomycetota bacterium | reverse complement strand
CCAGCTGCTGCAGAAGGCGGGCGGCTCGGCCGATCCGAAGCTCGCGCAGGAGCTCCTGCGCGAACGCCTCCGGGGGTAACGCCTCCCGGTGGGGAGCGCCCCGCACCCGCCGGAGCGGATCCCGGCGTGGCGGCTGGTCGTGCTCGGCGTGGTCCGGGCGTTCCAAGGTCTCGTGACCCATCCGCTCACGCGGATGTGGACCTCGCCCGATCCGATCGACGCGTACGCGCTGAACCACCTCACGAGCGTCGCCGGCGACGCGCTGCTCGCGATCGCGCTGGCCGACTCGGTGTTCTTCCACGTGCCGGTGGCGGAGTCGCGGGTGCGGGTGGCGCTGTTCCTGGGCCTGACGATGCTGCCGCTCGCCCTGGCCGGGCCGCTGATCGTGCCGATCCTCGACCGCGCCGGCCCCCGGCGCTCGGTCACGTTCGTCGCCGCGGCCGGCCGCTGCCTGCTGGCGTTGTACCTCGCGCCGCAGCTCGCCTCCGACCTGTTGTTCCCCGTCGTGCTGGTGATGCTGGTGCTCTCGCGGGTCCACGGCATCGTGAAGAACGGCCTGACGATGGCGTACGCGTCCGAGCGCGAGGGGCTGATGCGCGCGAACGCGCGCCTGGGCCGGATCGCGGTGGCCGGCGCGCTGGGCGCCGCGCCGGTCGGCTATCTCGCGCTGAAGGCGGTCGGCGGGGCCGGGCCGATGTACGTGGCCGCGATCGCGTACGGGATCTCCGCTTCGCTCACGCTCCGGCTGCCCCGGCCGCGCGTCCCGGGCGCGCCCGCGCCGGTCGACCGGACGGTCCGCTCGCTGGGGCGGATCCCGCAGCTCGCGCTCCCGGCGATGGGCGCGATCGGGATCCGCGCCGCGAGCGGGTTCCTGCTGTTCCTCCTGGCGTTCGCGCTGCGGACCGCGGAGGTGCCGCCGCTGTGGTTCGGCGTGATCGCCGGCGCCGGCATCGTCGGCGGGTTCCTGGCCGACCTCTCCGCCCCCAGCCTGCGCACCGACCGGCGCGAGGAGGCGGTGGTGATCGCCTGCGTGTGTGCCGCCGGGATCGGCGCGCTGCTCGCCTCGGAGCTGTTCGGCCTGCCGCTGCTGACGGTCTACGCGCTGACGGCCGGCGCCGCCCTCGAGTTCGCGCGCCTGGCCTTCACGAGCCTGATGCAGCGGGCCGCGCCGGTCGGCGCGCTCGGGCGGGTGTTCGTGCGCTACGAGGTCCTGTTCCAGCTGGCGTGGGTCGCCGGCGCGTTCATCCCTGTGCTGCTCCCGATCCCGTTCCGCACCGGGATGGTGCTGCTGACGCTGTTCTACGGCACGCTCGCGGCCGTCGCGATCTGGCGCGCGCGCTCGGACGAACGCGGACGTGCCGCGTAGGCTTCCCCGGGACGCGAACGAGGAGGGCACGATGGCGGAGATCCCGGTCGCCCCCGCCGCCGAGATCGGCGAGGGCACGGTCAAGGCGTTCGAGGTGCAGGGAGCGGAGGTCGCGTTGGCCCGGTCCGCGGGCACGCTGTACGCGTTCAGCGACATCTGCACGCACCGCGGCTGCAACCTGTCGCTGGGCGGCGAGCTCGACGGGGACGAGATCACCTGCGAGTGCCACGGCAGCACGTTCAACATGGGCACCGGCGAGGTGATCGAGGGCCCGGCCACCGAGCCGATCGAGGTCTATCCCGTTCGCGAGCAGGACGACCAGATCGTGATCGAGGCCTGAACACCGTGGCCGGACGGCCGACGTTCGCGATCGTCGGCGCCGGCCTGGCGGGCGGCACCGCCGCCGCGACCCTGCGTGAGGAGGGTTTCGACGGGCGGATCGTCCTTCTCGGCGAGGACCCGGAGCTCCCGTACGAGCGCCCGCCACTGTCGAAGCGCTACCTGCGCGGCGAGCAGCCTCGTGAGGAGCTCGAGATCCGGCCGCTCGCCTGGTGGAACGAACACGACGTCGAGCTGCGCCTCGGCCGCCGCGTCCGCGGCCTGGACGCCGGCGGCCTCGAGCTCGACGACGGCGAGCGGATCGCGTTCGACCGGGCGCTGCTCGCGACCGGCGTGCGGAACCGGCACCTCGACGTTCCCGGTGCCGATCTCGAGGGGATCCATCAGCTCCGGCGGATCGAGGATGCCGACCGGCTGCGGGCGCACGCGCTCACTTCGCGGTCGGCCGTGATCGTGGGGATGGGGTTCATCGGCGCGGAGGTCGCGGCGTCCCTGCGGCAGCTCGGCCTCGACGTGACCGTCGTCGAGATCGAGGGGACCGCCCTGGAGCGGATCCTCGGACCGGAGCTCGGCCGGGTCGTCGAGGCGATCCATCGCGATCACGGGGTGGACCTGCGGTTCGGCCGCCGCGTCGCGCGGTTCGAGGGCGACGGCCGCGTCGAACGGGTCGTCACCGACGACGGCGCCGCGATCGACTGCGACCTCGCCGTCGTGGGGATCGGGACCGACGCGAGCACCGGCCTCGCGTCCGGCGGCGGCCGCGGGCTCCCGGTGGGTCCGACGCTCGAGAGCGCGATGCCCGGCGTGTACGCGGCCGGCGACGTGGCGTTGCACGATCATCCGGTGTTCGGGCCCGTGCGCGTCGAGCACTTCGACAACGCGTTGAAGATGGGGGAGCACGCCGCGCGGGCGATGCTGGGCTCGGCCGAGCCGTTCGACGATCCGCATTGGTTCTGGTCCGACCAGTTCGAGCACGAGATCCAGATGGGCGGCGTGACCGTGACCGACGACATGACGGTCCGCGGCTCGCTCGAGGAACGCGCGTTCTGCGCGTTCTTCCGAGATCCGGACGGGGTCCTGGTGTCGGCGGTCAGCCTCGACCTCCCCCGGGAGGTCCGCCGGGCGATGCCGCTGATCCGGGCCCGGGTGGTGTGCGATCCGGCCGATCTGTCGGATGCTGGTATCGACCTGCGGAGGTTGGTGCACGAGGAGGCCCGGTAGATGATCGTCCAGCCCACCGTCACGCACGTCGTCTGAGACCTGAACCTGCAACGCCGGATCGCGGAGGCACAGCGCGATCGGGCGGTCCGGTCGGTCGGCCGGCGAAGGGTTCGGGCGCGGTGGCCCTGGAGCCGCCGCGAGGTGACGGGCGTCGTCGACGGCTCGGCGTTGCGGCCGCCGACCGAGGACGTGTCGCACGCCTTGCGGTTCTAGACCCGGTGCTCCCCGCCTCGTTCGGTCCGCGCGGAACCCCCTGGTAGCCTGGAGCTTCCGAGCCGGCGAGGAGGCCGAACACCGTGGACAGGCCGGAGATCATCCTGGCGCCGGGACCGACCCCGATCCCTCCCGAGGTGCTCCTCGCGCAGGGGAGCCCCCTCGTGTACCACCGCGGACCGGGCTTCGGCGGCCTGATGCGTGAGGTCACGGACCGCCTGCGGACCCTCTACCGCACCGAGGACGCCCGTGTGCTGCTGATGACCTCCAGCGGGACCGGCGGGCTCGAGTCGGCGATCCAGAATTGCTTCTCGCCCGGCGACGAGGTGTTCGTGCCGCTCGCCGGCTTCTTCGCCGACCGCTGGCGCCGGCTGGCGACGGCCTTCGGGCTGACGGTGCACACGCTGGAGGAGCCGTGGGGCACGAGGCTCGACCCGGCGAAGGTCGCCGACGCGCTGGCTGCGCACCCCGAGACCGCGGCCGTGCTGCTGACGCAGTCCGAGACCTCCACCGGCGTGATCCAGCCGATCGAGGACCTGGCGCGCGTCGCGAACGAGGCCGGCGCGATGGTCGTGGTCGACGTCGTCTCGAGCCTCGGGGCGGTGCCGTTCGACTTCGATGGCTGGGCGGTCGACGTGGCGGTCGGCGGCTCGCAGAAGGCGCTCTCGGCGAGCCCGGGGATCGCGTTCGTCGCGGTCAGCGACCGAGCCTGGGCGAACGCGCAGACGGCCGAGCTGCCGCGCTTCTACTTCGACTGGCGGATCTACGACCAGTTCGCGTCGCTGCCGGACCCCGAGAATCCATGGACGCCGGCGATCAGCGTGATGCAGGGGCTCCGCGCCGCACTGGAGCTCTATTTCCAGGACGGCGTGGACGCGGCGCTCGCCCGGCACCGGATGCTCAGCTCGGCCGTGAAGGACGGTGTGCGGGCGCTCGGCCTGGACCTGTTCGGCGAGGGGATCGAGCAGAACTGGACCGTCACGGCGATCCGGGCTCCCGAAGGGATCGACGCCGACACGATCTGCGACCGGATCCGCGCCGACTTCGGCGTGGTGCTCGCCCCCGGCCAGGGGCCGCTGAAGGGCTCGGTGTTCCGGATCGGCCACTTCGGCTACTTCAGCGAGCTCGACATCGTCCGCGGTCTCGCCGCGCTGGAGATGACGCTCGAGCGCCTCGGCCATCCGGTCAAGCGCGGCACCGCCGTCGCCGCCGCCGAGCAGGTCTTCCTGGAGGCCGGCTGAGGTGCGGGTCCTCGTCACGGAGGAGCTCTCGCCGCAGGGCCTGGAGCTCCTCCGCAAGGATCTGCAGGTCGACGTCCGCACCGACCTCGCGACCGGGGACCTCGCCGCCGAGATCGCGCCCTACGACGCGCTGATCATCCGCAGTGCCACGCAGGTCACCGACGAGGTGCTCGGCGCCGCGACGAACCTGAAGGTCGTCGCGCGCGCGGGGATCGGGCTGGACAACGTGGACGTCGAGGCCGCGACGCGCCGCGGTGTGATGGTCGTGAACGCGCCGACCTCGAACATCATCAGCGCCGCGGAGCACACGATCGCGCTGCTGCTGGCCCAAGCACGGAGCATCCCGCAGGCCCACGCGGCGCTGGTCGAGGGGCGATGGGAGCGCGCTCGATGGGAGGGCGTCGAGCTCGCCGGCAAGACGATCGGGTTGATCGGCCTCGGCCGGGTCGGCTCGCTCGTGGCCGCGCGAGCCCAGGGCCTGGGGATGCGCGTGATCGCGTTCGATCCGTACGTGAGCGAGGAGCGCGCCAAGGAGATGGGCGTCGAGACGATGCCGACCCTCGAGGCGCTGCTGGTCCAGTCGGACTTCGTGTCCATCCACCTGCCCCGGACGCCCGAGACGGAGGGCCTGGTCGGCGTGAAGGAGCTCCGGATGATGAAGGCCGGCGCTCGTTTGGTGAACACGGCGCGGGGCGGCATCGTCGACGAGGACGCGCTCGCGAAGGCGATCGAAGACGGGCACCTCGCCGGCGCATCCCTGGACGTGTTCGCGGCCGAGCCCACCACCGCCTCGCCCCTGTTCGGGGCGCCGGGCGTCGTCGTGACGCCGCATCTCGGCGCCTCCACCCGTGAGGCGCAGGACAAGGCCGGCACGACCGTCGCCGAGATGGTCCGGCTCGCCCTGAAGGGCGAGTTCGTGCCGTATGCGGTCAACGTCTCCGCCGGTGCGGAGGTCACCGAGGTGGTGCGGCCGTTCGTTCCGCTCGCCGAACGGATGGGGGCGCTGGTGGCAGGTCTGGCCTCGGGCGGCGTCCGCTCTGTGGTGGCGTCCTACCTGGGGCGGATCGCCGAGCAGGACACCCGGGTGCTGACGCTCGCGATCCTGAAGGGGATCCTCGGGCGAAGCGTGAACGAACCGGTCTCGTTCGTGAACGCGCCGATGCTCGCGCGCGACCGCGGCGTCACGGTCAGCGAGATGCGCTCGACCGTGAGCCAGGACTACGTTTCGCTGATCGCGATCGAGGCCGAAACCGACGAGGGTCCGGTCAGCGTCGAGGGCACGATCGTGACCCGGAACGCCGAGCGTTTCACGAACGTGAACGAGTTCGATATCGAGATCGCGCCCGCGCCACAGATGGTGTTCTTCGACTACGAGGACCGGCCAGGCGTGATCGGCCGCGTCGGCACGATCCTCGGTGAGCACGACATCAACATCGCGACGATGGACGTCGGTCGCAAGGAGGCGGGGCGCGGCATGCAGGCGCTGATGTGCGTCACGGTCGACTCCGAGGTGCCCTCCGGCGTCTTGGAGACGATCGCGCGCGAGATCGAGGCGGCGCGGATCCGCGCCGTCGCGCTCCCGATGTGACGCGGGTCCTCGCGCGCACGGGTCTCGGGTGGTACCCTGCCCGGGCCATGGAGCGGATCGAGATGACGGCCGGAGCACCGGGCGACGCCTGAGTCGCCCGCGCGTTCCCACGCGCGCCCGCCGTCCCGAAGTCCCGAACCGCCGTCCCCCCGAGGAGCCGCTCCATGAGCCATCGAACCCAGTCCGCTCGGACGAAGATCCGTCGCCTGGCGACCGGTCGCCTGATCAGCGTGACCGGTGGCGCGGCGGCGTACACGGCGCTCAACTTCACGATCTGGCACCGGACGCACTCGCCCGGGATGCAGGCGCTCTCGTTGCTGCTCACGTTCGGTGTGGCCGGCTTCCTGAGCCCGTTCGCCGGTGCGCTCGGCGACCGCTTCGACCGCCGGACGGTGATGGTCTGGTCCGAGGCGATCGCCGCGGCGTTCTTCCTGGCGATGGCGTTCGCGCGGTCACCGGCGTGGCTGATCGGCCTCGCGTTCGGCTCGGCGATCGCGGAGCTGCCGTTCTTCTCGGCCTCCCGCGCCGCGATCCCGAACCTGGTCGAGTCCGAGGACCAGATCAGCTGGGCGAACAGCCTGGTCACGGTCGGCGTCCACTCGGGGATCGCCGTGGGACCGCTGATCGGCGGCGTGCTCGGTGGAACGGTCGGCGCGTCATGGGTCTTCGCACTGAACGCCGTGAGCTTCCTGATCTCGCTCGTCCTGACGCTCAGCGTGCACGGGTCGTTCCAGGAGAGCCGCGAAGCGGCGTCCGCGGAGGACGAGCCGAAGGGGCACGGTGGCATCGCGGCCGGGCTCGCGTTCCTGTGGCACGACCGGACGCTCCGCCGCATGTCGGTCGCGTGGTTCGTGTTCGTGCTCGGGATGGGGATGAGCATGGTCGCCGACGCGCCGCTGGCCGAGCATTTCGGCGTCGGGGCGGTGGGGTTCGCGTTGCTGATCACGTGCTGGGGGACCGGATCGGTGCTCGGCGCCGCGACGGGCCGATGGATGCACGAGCGGACCGAGCCCGTCTGGCTCGTGGCCGGCTCGTTCGGCATCGCGCTCGCGGCCTTCGGCGTCGGCTTCGCGCCGCTGTTCCCGCTCGTGTTGATCTCGCTGCTGATCATGGGCACGAGCGACGGGTTCACGATGGTCGCGGAGAACGGCATCATGCAGCGCCGCACCCCCGACGCGGTGCGGAGCCGGACGATGGCAGCCTTCGAGAGCGTGCTGTCGTTCGGCCTGGCGATCGCGTACCTGATCGCGGGGCCCGTGCTGCGCGCGTTCCAGTCGAACCCGCAGGTGGTCTACGTGATCGGCGGGGTGTTCGCCTCCGCCGCGGCGTGCACGCTGGTGCCGCTGCTGCGGCTGCGGCACGCATCGCACGATGTCGCCCCGGAGACGGAGAGGATGACGGAGGCGGAGCCGAAGCTCGCGGTCGAGCCGCAGCTGTTCGCCTCGGCCGAGGGCCTCGAGATCGAGCCCGTCGCGGCCGTTCGCGAGGACGGCCCCGGCGCCTGAGGTCCGGACACGCCCGGAGGCCCGCTCCGCGGGCCTCCGGGCTGAACGGCGTTCAAGTCGCCGTCGCCACCGCAGCTCTATCGTGCGCGCCATGCGGGAGGGCCTCGACGCGATCGTGATCGGCGGCGGGCACAACGGCCTGGTCGCCGGCGCGTACCTCGCGAAGCGCGGCGCCCGGACCGTGGTGCTGGAGGCCCGGCACAAGACCGGGGGCGCCGCGGACACGATGGCGCCGTGGCCGGAGGCGCCGGAGTTCAAGGTCACCACGCTCAGCTACGTGATGAGCCTGATGCCCGACACGATCCTGCGCGACCTCCGGCTGGCCGAGCACGGCTACCGCGGGATCCCGGTTGGCCCGTACTTCGTGCCCTTCCCCGACGGCCGGTTCATCCTGCAGTCCGACGAGCCGAAGGCCGACTACGAGCAGTTCGCCAAGTTCTCGAAGAGGGACGCGGAGGCCGTCGCATCTTGGGAGGCGTACATCGGGGGGCTGGCCGACGTGCTCGGCCCGCTGCTGATGACCACGCCGCCTCGGGTCGGCTCGATCGCGTCCGGGGACCTCGCGGAGCAGCTCCGCCTGGCCTGGCGCTTCCGCGGCCTGGGGATCGGCGGGGTGGGGGACCTGACCCGGCTGATGACGATGTCGATCGCCGACATCCTGGACCGGTTCTTCGAGTCCGAGCAGGTCAAGACCGTGATGGCGCTGAACGGGCTGATCGGGACCTGGGCGGGCCCGCACGAGCCGGGCACCGGCTACGTGATGGCGCACCACATGATCGGCGACGTCGGGGACGGGCACCTCGGGTCGTGGGCGACGCCGATCGGCGGCATGGGCGCGGTGGCCGAGGCGCTCGAGTCGAGCGCGCGGAGCTTCGGCGCCGACGTCCGCACGGAGGCTCGGGTGGAGCGGATCCTCACGGTGGGCGGCGCGGTGCGGGGCGTGGTGCTCGAGGGCGGCGAGGAGCTGACGGCGCCGGTCGTGGTCGCCGCGACGCATCCGCAGATCACGTTCCTTCGACAGCTGGAGGCGGCCGAGCTCCCCGACGCGTTCGTGCGCGACATCCGCAGCTGGAAGAGCCGCAGCGGCACCGTCAAGATCAACCTCGCGCTGGACCGCGCCCCGGTGTTCACCGCCGACCCCGAGCACGTGGACCTCACCGGCGGCTTCGAGCTCGCGCACTCGATCCCGTACCTGGAGACCGCGTTCGAACAGGCGCGCGCCGGCGTGGCGGCCACGGCCCCGTTCTCCGACGGCGTGCTGCCCACGTTCCACGATCCGTCGCTCGCCCCCGAGGGCAAGCACGTGGCATCGCTGTTCACGCAATGGTGCCCGGCCGAGTGGGCCGACGAGCCCGACCCGGTGGAGCTGGAGGCCTACGCGATGCGCGTGATCGACGGCTACGACGAGCTCGCGCCCGGGTTCAAGGACTCGATCCTGCACGTGCAGGTGCTCGGGCCGCACGAGATGCAGGAGGAGTGGGGCCTGATCGGCGGCAACATCTTCCACGGAGAACTGTCGGCCGAGCAGCTGTTCCACATGCGTCCCGCGCCCGGCTACGCGGACTACCGCACGCCGATCCGCGGGCTGTACCAGTGCTCGAGCGCCACGCACGGCGGCGGCGGCGTGTGCGGCATCCCCGCGTACAACTGCGTGCGCGAGATCGTGAAGGACGTGCGGCGGGCGACCGGTCGCCGTCGCGGAAGGAGCGTTCGGTGACCGAACCGCAGGAGAACACCTGGTTCAAGTTCTACCTGGCCAGCTGGTACAAGAAGTCGCCCTACTACCAGCGCACCGTCGAGGCCGGGTGCACCAGCTGGGACCTCTATAACCACATGCTGATCCCGACCTACTACGACGACGACCTCACCGAGTACTGGCACCTGCTCGAGCACGTGACGCTGTGGGACGTCGCGGTCGAACGCCAGGTGGAGATCAGCGGACCCGACGCGGCCGCGTTCACCCAGCTCCTGACGCCGCGCGATCTCTCGACGTGCGCGGTGGGGCAGTGCAAGTACGTCACGATCTGCGCGCCCGACGGCGGCATCGTGAACGACCCGATCCTGCTGCGGATCGCCGAGGACCGGTTCTGGCTCTCGCTCGCCGACTCCGACACGCTCCTGTACGCGCTGGGCGTGCAGGCCTTCGCCGGCCTCGACGTGACGATCCGGGAGCCCGACGTCTCGCCGCTGCAGGTCCAGGGGCCGAAGTCGAAGCCGTTGATCCGCAAGCTCCTCGGCGACGCCGTGGCCGACCTGCGTTACTACTGGTGCGCCGAGGCCGACCTGGACGGGATCCCGCTGGTCGTGTCGCGGACCGGGTGGAGCGGTGAGATCGGCTACGAGCTGTACCTGCGCGATTCCTCGCGCGGCACCGACCTGTGGGACGCCGTGATGGCCGCCGGCGAGGAGTTCCAGATCCGAGCGATCGCGCCGTCGGACCAGCGCCGCATGGAGGCCGGGAT
Organism: Actinomycetota bacterium; assembly: GCA_035490535.1. Taxonomy (GTDB): domain Bacteria; phylum Actinomycetota; class UBA4738; order UBA4738; family HRBIN12; genus AC-51. The sequence goes on along the minus strand of DATHCP010000006.1, from coordinate 2,576 downwards.
CTTCAACTACGGCAACGACATGGACGTCACGAACACCCCGTACGAGATCACCGGACTCGAGCGGCTCGTCGAGCTCGACAACGACAACCGGGTGGTCTCCCGCGAGGCCCTGGAGCGCGTCGCGGCCGAGGGGGTGCGCCGCAGGCTGGTGGGCGTGCAGCTCGGCGGTGAGCCGCTGTCGATGTGGCTCGAGGACTTCTGGCCGGTGACGGCCGGCGGCGAGACGGTGGGGAGGCTGACGAGCGCCTGCCATTCGCCGCGGCTGCTGGTGAACATGGGCTACGCCTGGGTGCCGATCGAGCACGCCGGGATCGGCACCGAGCTCGAGGTCGTCTCGCCGGCCGGCACGCTGCCGGCCGAGGTCGTGCCCCTGCCGTTCTGGGATCCCACGAAGGCCGTGCCGAAAGGCTGAGCTGCGGGATGATGGGGTCGTGGACCCGAACCTGACCGGGCGGCTCCTGCTGTCCAACGCCTCGCTGTTCGACCCGAACTTCCGCCGCACGGTGGTGCTGATCGGGCACCACGACGAGGAGGGCGCGGTGGGCGTGGTCCTGAACCGGCCGTTCGACGTGCCGGTGGACGAGGCGGTGCCGCCGCTCGCGGACCTCGTCCCGCCCGGCGAGCTCCTGTTCTCCGGCGGGCCGGTCCAGCCGGACGCGGCCGTGGTCGTCGCGGACTTCGCCGATCCCGACGAGGCCGGCGTGATCGCGTTCGCCACGATCGGGTTCCTGCCCGGCGAGGCGGAGCCCGGCTCGGTGGGCGGTCTGCGCCGCGCTCGTGTGTTCGCCGGCTACTCGGGCTGGGGCCCGGGCCAGCTCGAGAGCGAGCTGGAGGAGGAGGCGTGGATCGTGGCCGATCCCGAGCCCGGCGACGTGTTCCGCGACGATCCCGAGCGCCTGTGGGAGGACGTGCTGGCGCGCCTGGGTCCGGGCTACGCGATGCTCCGCACGCTGCCGTTCGATCCGTCGGCGAACTGAGCCGGCGCGGGCAGCGGCGGCCGGCCGCTCCACCGTGAGGCGATCCGCTGGATCCGCCGCCGGTGGATACGCGCGGCGACGCGCTCGACCGGTGGCGTCGGCCGCGGGCGGCGGAAGAACAGCCACTTGCCCGTCTCCGTCAGCGTCAGGTACAGGACCACGAACACGACCACGATCGCGAGGAAGCTCGCCGGCGGCGGCGTGAAGCCCATCACCCGCGCGATCGGCGGCACGTAGGGGATCGCGATGCCGGCGCCCGCGCAGGCGAAGGTCATCGCGAGCTGCGCGCGGCTCGGGCGGCTGCGGAAGAACGGCACGCGCCGGGTCCGGATCACGAAGATCACCAGCGTCTGCGTGGCGAGCGACTCCATGAACCATCCCGTCTGGAACAGGGACTCGCCCGCATGGAAGATGCCGAGCATCACCGCGAACGTCGCGAAGTCGAACAGCGAGCTGATCGGGCCGAAGAACGTCATGAAGCGCCGGATGAACCGGGTGTCCCAGTGCGCCGGCCGCCGGAGCTGCTCCGCGTCGACCCGGTCGGTCGGGATCGTCGTCTGGCTCGTGTCGTAGAGCAGGTTGTTCAGCAGGATCTGGCTGGGGAGCATCGGCAGGAACGACAGGAACGCCGAGGCCGCGGCGGCGCTGAACATGTTGCCGAAGTTCGACGACGTGGCCATCAGGATGTACTTGATCGTGTTCGCGAACACGCGGCGGCCCTCGACGACGCCGTCGGCCAGGATCCCGAGGTCCTTCTCCAGCAGCAGGATGTCGGCGGCGTCCTTCGCGACGTCGGTCGCCTGATCGACGCTGATGCCGACGTCCGCGTCGTGCAGGGCCACGGCGTCGTTGACGCCGTCGCCCATGAAGCCGACGTCGACGCCGCCCGCCCGAGCCGCCTTGATCACGCGGGACTTCTGCTCGGGGGTCACGCGCGCGAAGATCGTGGTCCGCTCGATCGCGGCGGTGAGCTCCTCATCGGACAGGCGCTCGAGGTCGGCGCCGGTCAGCGATCCCGCGACCGGCACGCCGAGCTCCGCGCAGACCTTGCGGGCGACCCGTTCGTTGTCGCCGGTCACGATCCGCACGGCGATCCCGAGGTCGGCGAGCCGGGCCAGCGAGGCGGCCGCGTCGGTCTTCGGCGGGTCGACGAACGTCAGGAACCCCGCGAGCACCAGGTCGTGCTCGTCGCCGGCGTCGATCCGTTCGAGGTCCGGTGCCGGGCGCGTCGCGACCGCCACCACCCGGCTCCCCTCGTCGAAGGCGCCGTCGACGAACCGGTGCGCGGCCTCGGGCACGTCCGTGCACGCCGCCAGCACGGACTCCGGCGCTCCTTTCGTCACGATCCGCCGTCCGTCGGGCCCCTCGAGCAGCACGGACATCATCCGGCGGTCGTGGTCGAACGCGGCCTCGTCGATCGTCCGCCAGGCCGTCGGCTCCGGCGGCCGGTCCGGCGCGAGCCAGAGCGCCCGGTCCAGAGGGCTCCCGCCGGTGGGCACGCCCGCCTCCAACACGACGTCCGTGCAGGCGAGCCCCAGCGTCGCCACGTCCGGCGACGGCGTTCCGGCCGGGTCCACCGCGGCGCGGAACGTGATCCGT
>DATHCP010000005.1:0-8788 GCA_035490535.1 Actinomycetota bacterium | reverse complement strand
GCCGGCGAGATCCATCTAGCCCTCCACCAGGCGCGCGTCGAGCGCCTTGCGGACGTGATCCGGCACGAGACCCTCCACGTTCCCGCCCAGGCGCGCGACCTCCTTGACGAGCGAGGACGACAGGAAGGACCACCGAGGGCTGGTGGCCAGGAACAGCGTGTCGATGTCGCCGATCCGTTCGTTCATCTGTGCCATCTGGATCTCGTACTCGTAATCGCTCACCGCGCGCAGGCCCTTCACGATCACGGTCGCGCCCTCGGCCCGCGCGTAGGCCACCAGGAGCCCGCGGAACGACCCCACCCGGACGTTGGGCAGGTCCCGCACCGCATCCTCGAGCAGCTCCACTCGCTCCTCGATCCGGAACAGCGGCGCCTTCGACGGGTTCTCGATCACGGCGACCACCACCGAATCGAACAGATCGGCGGCGCGCCCGACGACGTCGAGATGCCCGTTCGTCACCGGGTCGAACGTGCCCGGACACAGGGCGGTCAGGCCCATCGCTCCTCCCGGTACAGGGTCAGAAGGCTGTCTCCGTAGCGGAGCTGCCTCCCGGCGGCCCAGTGTACCGGAAGCGCAGGCCATGGGCCCTTATGACCCCGGGTCAACACGACGGTCCACCCCTCCGGGGCAAGCCATCCGGCATCGATGGCCGCCAGGTAGCCGCTCAGGGCAGGGTCCCCCAGCTCGTACGGCGGGTCCAGGGACGCGATGTCGAAGGGCTCGGCGTCGCGCCGGCCGCCCTGCAGGAAGCGCCCCACCTCCGCTCCGATCACCGTGGCCCGGCCGGCCAGGCGCGTCCGCTCGAGGTTCGCACGGATCAGCGCCAGCGCGGCGCGCGAGCGTTCGACGAAGACGGCCTCGGACGCTCCGCGAGACAACGCTTCGATCCCGACGGCGCCGGTGCCGGCGAACAGGTCGAGCCAGCGGGCGCCCTCGACGTGGCCCCCGAGGCTCGCGAACAGCCCCTCCCGCGCCATGTCGGAGACGGGCCGGACCCCGGCCGGGACGGCGCCGAGCCTGGTGCCCTTGGCCGTGCCCGCGATCACGCGCATCGGCGGGAGGCTACCCCGCGGGCGACGTCCGCCTCAGGACCGGAACAGCCATTCGATCGAGCGTTCGAAGCGGCGCCGGAGCTCCGCGAGCAGCTCGGGATGTCCGGCGAGTCCGGGATCGTCCTGCAGCAACGCGAACGCCCGGCCCCGGGCGCGCCGCACCAGCTCGAGGTCCTCGGCCAGGCGCGCGAGCTTCAGATCGGGCATCCCCGACTGGCGCACGTCGAACAGCGTCCCTTCGCCCCGCAGCCGCAGATCCTCGTCCGCGAGCTCGAACCCGTCCGCGGTCCGGGCCATCGCCTCCACGCGCGCGCGGGCGTCCAGGTTCGTGGGCTCCGACGCATCGAACAGCACGCAGAACGAACGATCGCCGCCGCGCCCGATCCGGCCACGCAGCTGGTGCAGCTGCGCCAGGCCGAAGCGTTCGGCGTTCTCGACGAGCATCACGGTGGCGTTCGGCACGTCGACGCCGACCTCGATCACGGTCGTGGAGATCAACACGTCGGTCTCGCGATCGCGGAACGCGTCCATCGCGGCGTCCTTATCCTTCGGGCGCATCCGGCCGTGGAGCAGCGCCACCCGCAGGTCCGGGAAGACCTCGGTGCGCAGGCGTTCCGCCTCGGCCTCCGCCGCACGGACCTGCGTGCGGTTCGCCTCGTCGATCGCCGCGCACACGACGAAGGCTTGATGCCCCGCGGCGACCTGCTCCCGGACCAGATCTTCCGCGGCACGGCGCTCCCCCGGCGTGCGGACGATCCGCGTCTCGATCGGCACGCGACCGGCCGGCATCTCGTCGAGCACCACCACGTCCAGGTCGCCGTAGTAGGTCAGCGCGAGGGTCCGCGGGATCGGCGTCGCGGTCATGATCAGCACGTCGATGTCCCCGTCGCCCTTGCCACGCAACGCCGTCCGCTGATGCAGCCCGAACCGGTGCTGTTCGTCGACGACCGCGAGCGACAGATCGGCGAACGCGACGGCGTCCTGTACGAGCGCGTGCGTGCCCACGACCAGGTCGATCGTGCCGTCGGCCACGCCGGCGAGCACGTGCTCGCGCTCCTTGCCGGTGACCGAGCCGCTCAAGGCCGCGTACGTGAGCGGACGCCCGTCGGCGGTCGGCGTCGCCTCCGGGTGCCTCGGCTCCTCGTCGGCGAACAGCGACGCCTGGTGGGAAGGGCGGCGGACCCGCGCCGGCGCCGCGGCGGCGACCGCGCCCAGCGGCTCGAGCAGCGCCGCGACCGACCGGGCGTGCTGTGCCGCGAGCACCTCGGTCGGCGCCATGATCGCGGCCTGGTGCCCCGAGCCGACCGCCACGAGGCACGCGTGGAGCGCCACGATCGTCTTGCCCGAGCCGACGTCGCCCTGGAGCAAGAGGTTCATCGGCTGCGGACGGGCCATCCGCTCGGCGATCTCCGCGGTCGCGCGGCGCTGCGCGCGCGTCGGTTCGAACGGCAGGTTCGCCTCCAGCCGCCGCACCAGCGCGTTCGTCGGATCGTGCGCGACGCCGCCGCGCTCGGCCTCGAGCCGTTGCTTGCGGAACCCGACGCCCAGTTCCAGCGTGAACAGCTCGTCGAACTTCAGCCGCTCGCGCGCGCCCGCCAGCTCGACCTCGTCGGCCGGGAAGTGGATCCGCCGCACGGCCGCGTCCCACGGAGCGAGCGCCTCCGCGGCGAGCACCTCCGCCGGCAGCGGATCGGCCTGGGGCGGCAGCTGCTCGAGCGCGGCCCAGATCAGCTCGCGGATGGTGTGCGGCGAGATCCCCTCCGAGGCCGGATGCACGGGTGTGATCCGGGCCGTGTGCACCAGGTCCTGCTCGCCGCCGCGAAGCACCTCGACCTCCTGGTTCGCCATCTGGAGGCGGCCTCGGTACAGCTGGACGACCCCCGAGACGGCGAGCTCCATCCCGGCCCGGTAGCGCTCCGCGGCCCACGGCTGGTTGAAGAACGTGAGATCGAGGAAACCGGTCCCGTCCGCGAGCGTGACGGTCACCATCGAGCGGCGGTTCCGCGTCTGGCGCTTCGCGACCGATCGGACCGTGGCGATCACCGTGGCCTCGGCGCCGATCTTCAGCCCACGGATCGTCTCGACGCGCGAGCGGTCGATGTAGCGGCGCGGATAGTGATGCAGCAGCTGGCCGACCGTCTCGATGTCGAACGCCTCCGCCAGGACCTGCTGTGCCTCCGGCCCGCGCGCGCGAGCGCCGCTGCGGCGGGTGGCGAGGCGTCGGTCGATCCGGGCGACCGGGGAGGCGAGCGTCAAAGGCACCGGGGGCTCCTCACGCTGGAGCCGGTTCTACCATGGTGGCGTGACACGGCCCGGCGGCGCCCGCTCGGTCCTGGTCGTCGCGGCGCTGCTCGGCCTCGCCGGGTGCACGTCTGGCGCGACCGGGTCCCTTTCGATCCCGGCGACGAACGCCGCGTCCGCGAGCCTGCTGCCCACCTCGGCCGACGCCCTGCCGCCGATGGATCCGGACCAGCTCCACCAGCTGCTGACGGAGCTGAAGGGCACGCCCGTCGTGCTGAACTTCTGGGCGTCCTGGTGCGAACCGTGCAAGACCGAGACGCCGTTGCTCGTCGCCGCTCACCGACGGCTGGGTGCTCAGGTGCAGTTCGTGGGCGTCGACCTCCAGGACTCCGCCGCCGGCGCGCGCCGCTTCATCGCGCAGCAGGACATCACGTATCCCAGCGTGTTCGATCCGAGCGCCGCGATCGGCACCGCCTACAGCCTGTTGGGCCCGCCCGGGACGTTCTTCTACGACGCCGCAGGAACCCTCGTGGCGAGCTCGCCCGGCGAGCTCTCGGCCGCCGATCTGCAACGGAACCTGCAGCGCATCGGCGGCTGAGCGCACGACGGCTGGTACCCTTCCGGACCCATGGCAGCCGTGTGTGACATCTGTGGCAAGAAGCCCTGGTTCGGCAAGTCGGTGACGTTCTCGCACAAGCGGAACAACCGCCGGTGGGACCCGAACATCCAGCGCGTGCGCGCCGTGGTGGACGGCGCCCCGCGGCGGATCAACGCCTGCACGAGCTGCATCAAGGCCGGGAAGGTCGTCCGGCCCGCCCACCGCTGAGCGGCCCGTCGACCGGCCAGAGCTGGTCCACTGGGCCGATCCCCGATCCGATCGCCAGCGCGCCCCGGATCGCCTCCGTGACGAAGTCCTTCCCGGCGAAGACCGCCGCACGCAGCTCGGCGCCCCTCGCGAGATGCGCGGCGATCGCCGCCGACAGCGTGCACCCGGTTCCGTGCGTGTTCGGCGTGTCGATCCGATCCACCTCGAGCCACTCCTCGCCGGCGGCGTCGGCCAGGAGGTCCGCCGCGCGGTCGCCGGCGAGGTGACCGCCCTTCACGAGCACGGCGCCGGCCCCCATCTCCAAGATCGAGGCGGCGGCACGGCGCATGTCCTCGCGATCCTCGACCGCGACGCCAGCCAGCGCGGCCGCCTCGGAGAGGTTCGGCGTGACGAGTGCCGCCAAGGGGATCACCCGCTCCCGCAGCGCCCCGAACGCGTCGGTCGCGAGCAGGGGGTCGTCGTGCTTCGAGACCCACACGGGGTCAACCACCAACGGCGCGATCCGGGCGTCCCGCACCGCGCTCGCGACCGCCTCCACGATCGGGGCGGAGGCGAGCATGCCGGTCTTCGCCGCGTCGACCCCGATGTCCCCGGCGACCGCGCGGATCTGTGCCGAGACCACGTCGGGAGGGAGCGCCATCGACGCGTGGACACCCGTCGTGTCCTGCACCGTGACGGCCGTGATCGCCGTCATGCCGTAGACGCCCAGCGCACTGAACGTCTTGAGATCGGCCTGGATCCCCGCCCCGCCGCCGGAGTCGCTGCCGGCGATCGTCAGCGCCCGCGCCCGCCTCGACCGGATCACCGGAAGTGGTCCCATCCCGCATCCCCGATCGGCCGCTCGCGCCCGGCGTCATCGACGACGACGACCGGCCCGTCGGTCACCTCGCCGATCCGGGTGAGGGTCGTGCCGAACGTGGCTCGGAGCTCCTCTTCGGCGACGTCGGCGGCCTCCGGCGGCACCGCGGCGAGCAACTCGTAGTCCTCGCCGCCCCCCAGCGCGTCCGCGAGCGTGGCGGCGGGATGCACCGGGATCGCGGCCTCGACGATCCGCGCGCCGACCCCTCCGGCCTCGCAGAGGCGGTGCAGGTCGATCGCGAGCCCGTCGGAGACGTCGAGCATCGCCGTCGCGCCGGCCGCCGCGAGCGCCTGCCCCTCGCCGACCCTCGGGACGGGCCGCACCAGCCGGCGCATCGCATCGCGCTCGGGGTCCGTCCACGGTGCGCCGCGCCGGACGCACCGCAGACCGGCCCCCGCTCCGCCGAGCGCGCCGGTCACGACGAGCGCGTCGCCGGTCCGCGCGCCGGACCTGCGCACCGCGCGCCCCGGCGCCACCTCGGCGGTGATCATCACGGCGAGCGTCACCTCCCGCCCGCGGGCGAGGTTCCCGCCGACCAGCGTGCACGCGAACTCGTCACAGACCTGCCGCATCCCGCCGAACGCCTCGATGGCCCATGCCGCGTCGACGTCGTCGGACAGCGTCAGGGCGCACAGGGCGAACCGGGGCGAGGCTCCCATCGCCGCGACGTCGCTGAGGTTCACCGCGATCGCCTTGGCGCCGATCTCGCCCGCGGTGCTCCACGCGCGCTCGAAGTGGGTTCCCTCGACGAGCGCATCGGTCGTCAGAACGAGGTCCCCCGAGCCGGGTCGCACGACCGCGGCGTCGTCGCCGATCGGGATCACGACGTCGGGGCCGGCGCCGGACAAGACCTTGCGCACCGCGGCGAGCAATCCGTCCTCGGTGAGTTCCACGGAACAGGCCCTTTCCGCCCCAGCGACTCTCACGCCGGGCGGCGCGGGAGGCGCGGGGAGCCGGTCCGATAGACTCTAGTGTTCCCCACGATCCAGCGACGCCGCCCGCGGCGTTCCGAAGCACGAGGAGGCCCGAGTGGCGCAGGTGTTCCACGACCCCACCCCGGAGGAGCTCCGGACGTTCACGGAGCACATGCCGGAGGCACGGATCACGGAGTTCGGCAACGTCAACGTCCAGACCGCCGTGCTGTCCCGCAGCGCCGCCAGCACCTACGTCGTCGAGCGCCCCTCCAGCGGCAAGGTGATGTCACGCGAGGACTACGACGCGATCGCGGCGATGCAGGACGCCTACCTCGCCGAGCACGACACGATCACGATCGACGGCTGGATCGGCAACGACCCGGAGCTGCGCACCCGGGCGCGTCTCGTGATGGAGAAACGCTACGCGAACATCGCCGGCATGCAGCAGAAGCTCTATTTCCCCCGCGACGACGGCGAGGAGCCCGAGGTCCGCGTGCTGTACACCCCCGGCCTCGCCGCTCCCGGCTACCCCGACGACCGCGTGATCGCGGTCGACCTCGACGCCTACGTCACGCGCGTCCTCAACTCGGACTACTTCGGCGAGTCCAAGAAGGGCGGCCTGCGGATGTGGAACGACATCGTCTACGGCAAGGGTGGCTTGGCCCTGCACGCAGGGCTCAAGGTGATCCCCACTCCCGACGGCGACAAGGTCTTCATGATCATCGGCCTGTCCGGCACGGGCAAGACGACCACGACGTTCACCACCCAGAACGGGTCGCGGCCGATCCAGGACGACTTCGTCGGGCTGATGCCCGGCGGGCGTGCGTTCGGCACCGAGAACGGCTGTTTCGCGAAGACCTTCGGGCTCGATCCGAGTTTCGAGCCGTCGATCCACGGGGCGGTCACGAAGCCGAACGCCTACCTCGAGAACGTGTACCAGGACGACGACGGCGCGGTGGACTTCTTCAACGAGCACTACACGAAGAACGGCCGCGCCGTCTTCGAGATGCGTGATCTGCTCGCGCACGAGGATGCGCGCAACGTCGGGCCGGTCGACTACCTGCTGATCCTGAACCGCAACGAGAACCTGATCCCGGCGGTCGCGAAGCTCTCACAGGAGCAGGCGGCCGCGTTCTTCATGTTGGGCGAGACGACCGGAACGGCGGCGGGCGGCGCGGCAGAGGAGGGCAAGTTCCTTCGCGTTCCGGGCACGAACCCGTTCTTCCCGCTCCCTCACGGCTTGCAGGGCAACCGGTTGCTGGAGCTCCTCGCGACCCATCCGATCGAGACGTACCTGTTGAACACCGGGCGCGTCGGCGGCGCCGACGGCGACGATCGTTCGAAGAAGCTCCGGATCCCGGACACGTCGGCGTGCGTGAAGGGGATCGCCGAGGCCTCGATCGCCTTCGAGGAGGACCCCGACTTCCACTACCTCGTGGCGTCCTCCGTCCCGGGCATCGACGACCCGGAGCTGCTGCAGCCCCGGCGCCTCTACGACCGCGAGGGGCGCATGCCGGAGTACGAGGGGATCGTCGAGCGGCTGAAGGCCGACCGGGTCGAGCACCTGAAGCAGTTCTCGGAGCTCTCCGAGGAGATCATCAAGGCCGTCGGCTGAGCCCGCCTTCGTCCGGGGTGGGCTCCGGGCGGGCCTCGCCGCTTTTCACGGCGTCCCGCTCGGCCTCGGTGTCCTCCCACGACGTCCGGTGCCCCAGGAACCACCCGCCGATCAGCTGCAAGACCGCGAGCACCGCGAACAGGACCACGAACCAGGAGTACCGCGAGATGTCCTGGGTGTAGCGCTGCCCATCGGAGGAGGCTCCGGGCGCGAACGCGAAGATCCAGAACAACCCGGCGAACGCGAACCAGATCCCGACCCGGCCGGTCCGGTACGCCGCGTACAGGAGTTGGTCGGTGAGTGCCGTGGAGGCGAACGGCCGCCGGGCCCACACGATCATCGAGCGCACGCCGAGCGCCGTCAGGACGACGGCGATCACGAGCTCGAGCGTCCTCACGTCGCGTCGGCCAGCGCGGCCTGCACCTCCTCGTCGCTCACCTGATCGAACCGCTCGTACCACTCTCCCACGGCCGCGAACCACGGCGGCGTCGTGAGGACCACCGCCCGGTCTGCCGCCTCACCCAGCCGCGCCGCGGTCTCGGGCGGCGCCACCGGCGCCGCGAAGATGACGTGCGCCGCGCCCGCGGCCCGGGCAGATGCGATCGCGGCGAAGGCCGTCGCGCCGGTCGCGACGCCGTCGTCCACGAGCACCGCGGCGACCGCCCCCAGGTCGAGGGGTGCCCTGCCGCCACGGTACCGCTCGGTCCGGCGGACGATCTCGGCTCGCTGCCGGGCGATCTCCGCATCGAGGTAGTCCCGAGAGACGTGCAGACGCGCGATCAGGTCGTCGTCCAGGATGCACACGCCCGGTGCCACCGCGCCGATCCCGAGCTCCGGCTGCGCCGGCGCGCCCAGTTTGCGGGGGACGATGACGTCCAGCGGCGCGCCCAGGAGGCGGGCGACGGGAACGGCGACCACCACGCCGCCCCTCGGGATGCCGAGCACGACGGCCGGCCCGCCGACCGCGGCGGCCACGAGGGGCGCCAGGCGTTCCCCGGCATCGGTCCGATCCGCGAACCGCACGATCGCGATGATGCACCACCTGCGGCGGGCTCGCGTTGCGCCCCCTCGGGGGCCCGGACTAGCATGACCTCCCCCACGACGACAGGAGGGAGCCGACCGTGGTCCACGCCTACATCCTGATCCAGACCGAGGTCGGGAAGGCCGCGGCGGTCGCCGCCGAGGTGCGGTCGATCGACGGCGTGACCGACGCCGAGGACGTGACAGGTCCCTACGACGTGATCGTGCGCACCGAGGCGAAGAGCATGGACGACCTCGGCA
>DATHCP010000004.1:0-7206 GCA_035490535.1 Actinomycetota bacterium | reverse complement strand
ACCTCGACCGACCTGCAGAAGCTCCGGGCGGGCATCCGTCATCGTCCTCCCGGCCTCCCGTGGGCCCTCGTGTCGGCCGTGGGCTTCGGCATCGGGGGATTCCTGCTCGCGTACCTGTCGCGGCATCTCGGCTGGGTCGTTGGCCTGTGGGCTTCGCGGTGCGCGCAGCTGGTCGGGTTCCTGGTGGTCGGCCTGGCACAACGGAAGGATCTGCGCGGCAGGCTGCCCTCGCGTTCGGGCGTCGCCGCGGCCATCGGCGTCGGCCTGGCCGATCTCCTGGGCGTCGTGGCCCTGTCGATCGGCGCGCACGCGGGGTTCGTGACGATCGTGCTGGTCGCCTCGGCCGTGTTCCCGCTGATCGCCGTGGCCCTCTCGATCGGCTTCCTGGGTGAGCGGCCGGTCGCGAACCAGTACGTCGGGGTGGGGCTGACGGTCCTCGGCCTGCTGGTCCTCGGGCTCGGCGGGTCCTAGGTCTCGGTCGCGGCGGCCGGCGACGGCGGATCCGAGACACCGTGCCGGTAGAACGGGATCTCCTCCGGCGGCAGCGGTGTGTTCCCCAGGATCAGGTCGGCGGCCTTCTCGGCCACCATCATCACGGGCGCGTAGATGTTGCCGTTCGTCACGAACGGGAACACCGAGGCGTCCACGACCCGCAGGCCGTCGACGCCGTGGACCCGCATCGTGGCGGGATCGATCACGGCGTGCTCGCCGGTGCCCATCGCGCAGGTGCACGACGGGTGCAGTGCGGTCTCGCCGTCGCGTGCGACCCATCCCAGGATCTGCTCGTCGGTGGCGACGTCGGTCCCCGGTGAGGTCTCGCCGCCGTTGAACGGATCGAACGCCGGCTGGTTCAGGATCTTCCGCGCGACGTGGATCGCCTCGACCCACTCGCGCCGGTCCTGCTCCGTCGACAGGTAGTTGAAGCGCAGCGCCGGATGCACGGCCGGATCGGGCGTCGTGATCTTCACGGAGCCGCGCGCGTCGGAGTACATCGGCCCGATGTGGACCTGGTAGCCGTGGTCGCCGGCCGGCGCGGAGCCGTCGTAGCGGATCGCGATCGGCAGGAAATGGAACATCAGGTTCGGATAGGCCACGTCGTCGTTGCTGCGGACGAAGCCGCCCGCCTCGAAGTGGTTCGTGGCGCCGGGGCCCTTGCGGAGCAGCAGCCACTCCGCCCCGACCCACGGGCGGTTCCGCCACTTCATGTAGGGCGCGACCGAGACCGGCTGCGTGCACGCGTACTGGATGTAGACCTCCAGGTGGTCCTGGAGGTGCTCGCCGACGCCGGGCACGTCGGCGACGACGTCGATCCCGAGCTCCTTCAGCTCGTCGGCGTTGCCGACGCCCGAGACCTGCAGCGTCTGGGGCGAGTTGATCGCGCCGCCGCACAGGATCACCTCGCCCGCCATCGCGCGGTGCACGCCCCGGCCGTGCGTGTACTCGACGCCCACCGCGCGGGTGCCGTCGAACAGCACCCGGGTGACGAACGCGCGCGTCTCGACCTTGAGGTTCGGACGGCTCATCACCGGATGCAGGTAGGCGCGCGCCGCGGACAGGCGCTTGCCGTCGTGCACGTTGCGGTCGAACGGCGCGAACCCCTCCTGGCGGTAGCCGTTCACGTCCTCGGTCAGGGGATAGCCGGCCTGCTGGACCGCCTCGAAGAACGCCCCGAACAACGGGTTCGTGGCCGGTCCCCGCTCGAGCACGAGCGGCCCGGCGTGCCCGCGGAAGGGATCCTGCCGTTCCGCGGCGAGGCACGTCTCCATCCGCTTGAAGTAGGGGAGGCAGTGCGCGTAGTTCCAATCCTGCAGGCCCGGCTCGGCCGCCCACCGTTCGTAGTCCAGCGGGTTGCCGCGCTGGAAGATCATCCCGTTGATGCTGCTGGAGCCGCCCAGGACCTTGCCCCGGGCGTGGTAGATCCGCCGGCCGTTCATGTGCGGCTCGGGCTCGGACTCGTACTTCCAGTCGTAGAAGCGGCTGCCGATCGGGAAGGCCAGCGCGGCCGGCATGTGGATGAAGACGTCGAAGAGGTAGTCGGGCCGGCCGGCCTCCAGGACCAGCACCCGGTTCGTTCGGCTGGAGGACAGGCGGTTCGCCAGGGCGCTCCCGGCCGAGCCGCCGCCCACGATCACGAAGTCGTAGCTCGCCGCCACGGCGCGAGTCTGCACCGTCGACGCGACCCGCGCTCGAGCCCCGTTGCCGAGACCGCAACCGCTACCTTGCACGCAGCGGGGGACTGGCCGACCATCCAGCGGTCGGCCTTCGTCGAGGTGAGGGGGTTCGTTGGACGACGCGCCGCAGTCGACCGTTTCGTGCCACCACGTCTGGAAGATCTACGGCCCGAAGGCCGATCGGATCGTCGGCACGCCCGACGCCGACCTGCCGCGGGCCGAGCTGCAGGAGAAGACCGGCTGCGTCGCCGCCGTGCGGGACGTCTCCTTCGACGTCGCCCCCGGCGAGGTCTTCGTCGTGATGGGCCTGTCGGGCTCCGGCAAGTCGACGCTCGTGCGGATGCTGAACCGCCTGCACGATCCGACCTCCGGCAACGTGCTGCTCGACGGCGAGGACATCCTGATGTTCGACGACGAGCGGCTGCGCGAGGTCCGGCGCAAGAAGATCAGCATGGTGTTCCAGCACTTCGGGCTGTTGCCGCACCGCCGGATCGTCGAGAACGTCGCGTTCGGGTTGGAGATCCAGGGCGAGGAGAAGGCGGCCCGGGAGTCGCGCGCGAACGAGGTCCTGGAGACCGTGGGTCTGGGCGGCTGGGGCGATTCCTATCCCGACGAGCTGTCCGGCGGCATGCAGCAGCGCGTCGGCCTGGCGCGCGCCCTGGCGACCGACCCCGAGATCATGCTGTTCGACGAGCCGTTCAGCGCGCTCGATCCGCTGATCCGCCGCGACATGCAGGACGAGGTGATCCGCCTGCAGCGCGAACTGCAGAAGACGATGATCTTCATCACCCACGACCTGGCCGAGGCGCTGAAGCTCGGCGACCGGATCGCGATCATGAAGGACGGCCGGTTCGTCCAGGTCGGCACGCCGGAGCAGGTGGTCGCGGAGCCGGCCGACGACTACGTCTCGGACTTCACCAGAGACGTTCCGCGTGCGCACGTCCTGACGGTCCGCACGATCATGCGCGCCACCGACGGCGACGCCGAGTACGCCGGCGACGTGGCCGCGTCGACCGTGATCCAGGACCTGCTTCCGAAGGTGGTCGAGGAGCATCGGCCCTATCGCGTGATGGATGACGGCGCGCAGGTCGGCGTCGTCGACCGCACCGCGGTGCTGGCCGCGATGATCGAGGGCTAGCGGGTGGCCGTCCCCGTCCGCGAGGCCGAGCGAACCGCGGACCTGAACGTCGTCGTGCACGCGCCCTCGGCGCCGTGGCGCCGCCGCGTGATCTGGCTCGGCGTCGTGGTGCTCGCGGCGATCCTCGGCATCGTCCTGTTCTCCGGCGGGTTCCCCGCCAAGCTCACGGTGGACGCCGCCAAGCCCTTCAACGCCTTCAACGACTGGGTGATCACGCACCAGCGGACGAACCCCCTGTTCGTGCACGTCCTGAACCCGTTGAGCGACGGCATCAACACGTCGGTGAAGGACCTGCAGCTGCTGCTCTCGCGGATGACCTGGCTCGGCATCACGGTCGCCGCGGCCGCGATCGCGGGGGTGCTCGCGGGGTGGCGGATGGCGCTGCTGGCCGGGATCGGCTTCCTCCTGCTCGGGGCGCTCGGGCTGTGGAACGACAGCTTGATCACGCTGGCCCTGGTGCTGATCTCGGTCGGCGTCGCCCTCGTGATCGGGATCCCGCTCGGCATCCTGTGCGCGCGGCATCCCGCCCTCGAACGGATCCTGCGGCCGATCCTCGACGCGATGCAGACCGTGCCGGCCTTCGCCTACCTCGTTCCGCTCGTGCTGCTGTTCAGCATCGGCGCGACGCCGGCCCTGATCGCGACCGTGATCTTCGCCCTGCCGCCCGCGATCCGGCTCACGAGCCTCGGGATCCGCTCGGTGCCGGACACCACCGTGGAGGTCGGCGCTGCGTTCGGCTCGACGCCGCGGCAGATCCTCCGCAAGGTCCAGCTGCCGATCGCGAAGCCCTCGATCATGCTCGGCGTCAACCAGACGATCATGATGGCGCTCGGCATCATCGTGATCGCCGCGACGGTGGGCTACCCGGGGCTCGGCCTGTCGGTTTACGAGGCGCTGCAGAGCCTCGACGTGGGCAAGGCGCTGACCGCCGGCCTCGGGATCGTGATCCTGGCGATCGTCCTGGACCGGGTGTCCTCCGGATGGAGCCAGCGTGACCGCGTCCGCCGGGGGTCGACCACGGTCCGGGTGTTCGGGCGGGACGTGCCGCGGTGGGCCGTCCTGGTCGTGGCCGGCGTGGCGATCGCGCTCGCGGTCGTGATCGGACGCCAGGTGATCCGCCAGCAGGACTTCCCGGACGCGTGGACCTTCTCGATCGCCGCGGCCGTGAACGACGTGGTGTCGTGGATCACGCGGGTGTTCGGGGGCGTGACGAACGCGATCACCGACATCGTGGTGCGGTTCGCGCTCGATCCCCTGCGGAGCCTCCTGCTCGGGCTGCCGTGGTGGCTGGTCTGTCTCGGTGCGGCCGTCGCCGCCTGGGCGGCGGCCCGGCGGATCGGGCTGGCGATCGCCTCGTTCCTGCTGTTCGCGGCGGTCGGCGTGATGGGGATGTGGGACATCGCGATGGATACCCTGAGCCAGGTGATCGTGGCCGTGGTGGTGTGCGTGGCGATCGCGATCCCGCTGGGGATCTGGTCGGCGCGGAACGATCGCGTGCAGCAGGCGCTCAGGCCGTTCCTGGACGTGATGCAGACGCTGCCGCAGTTCGTCTACCTGGTGCCGGTGATCGCGCTGTTCGCCGTCGGCCGCGTGCCCGGCGTGATCGCGGCGCTGGTCTACGCGCTCCCGCCGTGCATCCGCCTGACGGATCTGGGGATCCGGGAGGTGCCGGCCGACCGGGTCGAGGCGGCCGTGTCGTTCGGCGCCACGAAGAACCAGGTGCTGCGGAAGGTGCAGCTCCCCCTCGCCCGGCCCGCGATCCTGCTGGGCGTGAACCAGACGATCATGATGGTCCTGTCCGTCGTGATCATCGCGGGGCTGATCGGCGGCGGCGGCTTGGGGCTCGAGGTGCTCCGCGGCATCAACCACGACCCCGGCCGGGGCGTCGTGGCCGGTATCTGCATCCTGCTGCTCGCGATCGTGATCGACCGGATCACCCAGGCGCTCGGCCAGCCCACGACCCGGCGCGGGTCGGGCGGCTCAGGACGCGCCGCGGGATGGCTCTTCGGCCCGTCCCGGGTGCGGGGCGCTGCCGTACAGGAGGGTGTATCCGAGATGGAGTCTGAGGACGAAGGGAAGGAGCTGGGATGAGGAAGGCGCGAACCACGATCCTCGTGGGGGCCGTCACGGTGCTGGCGATGGTCGGGGTGGCCTGCAGCAACGTGTCGTCCAGCACGAGCGGGCCGGGAGGCTCGGGCTCCGCGAGCGTTCCGGACAACTCCGGAACCACGATCACGCTGGCGATCAGCCCCTGGCAGGGCTCGGCGGCCAACGTGGCGGTCGCGAAGGCGCTGCTGGAAGACAAGCTGGGCTATACGGTCGCCACGACGAACATCGACGAGTACGCGCAGTTCCCGGCGATCGCGAAGGACACGATCGACGCGACGCTCGAGATCTGGCCCTCGGGCCACGCCGCCGACTACAAGAAGTACATCGCGGGCAACAACGGCATCGTCGACGGCGGGAAGCTCGGCGTGATCGGCCAGATCGGCTGGTACATCCCGACGTACATGCTCACCGCCCACCCCGAGCTCGCGACGTGGCAGGGCCTGAAGACGGACGCCGGCCTGTTCAAGACCGCGGAGAGCGGGAGCGCCGGGCAGATCCTGGACGGCGACCCGAGCTACGTGACGTTCGACCAGGCGATCGCGGACAACCTCGGCCTGAACCTGAAGGTGGTCTACGCAGGATCCGAGGCCGCGGAGCTCACCGCCCTGAAGACCGCGTACGCGAAGCAGGCGCCGATCCTGATGTACTTCTGGAAGCCCCACTGGGCGCAGAAGAAGTACGACCTGACGAACGTCCAGCTGCCAGCCGTCACGGCGGCGTGCACGAGCGCAGCGGCGAACAACCCGAGCGCCTACGCGTGCGCGTACCCGGAGGACGACCTGTACAAGGCGTTCAGCGACAAGCTGCAGGCGAAGGCGCCGGCCGCCTTCGCGTTCCTGTCGGCGATGTCGTACACGAACGACGACCAGGATGGCATCGCGTTGGACATCAACAACGGGATGACGCCCGCGGCGGCGGCGCAGAAGTGGATCGACGCCAACCCGTCGGTGTGGCAGCCCTGGGTCGACGCGGGCCTCGCGGCCCAGTCGGGCTCGGCGGCACCGTCGTCCTGATCAGCGAACACACGCACGTGACGCGGGGCGGCCTTCCGGCCGCCCCGCTCGCGTGACCGGAACTCCCGTGGCGCTCAGCGGCAGTGGTACACGTCGTTCATGCAGCCCGTGATCGCGAACACGAAGTACGTGGCGCCGATCAGCTCGACGATCGCCAGCACGATCGCGGTGGTCGCCAGGCCCTTCCGTCGGTCGCCGTGGGCCCGGCTCGCCGTGCGTCCGAGGATCCCGAGGACCAGCGCGATGGCGGCCCAGGCCGGGAACGCGATGCGCGTCAGCCGACCGAGGCCGAGCTGGTCGTCCGAGATCGACCCGAGCGCGCCGATCCCCATCACGAAGCCGAAGAGGCCGACGAGCGCGACCACGAACGCGATCACGGCCAGCGGGTTCGAGCCAGCGCGGTCGGTGTCCTCCGAAGAAGCGTTCGCGGTCATCCCGGCAACCGTACCCCTTGCTGCGGCTCGTGCAGCTTGTGGCCGACCACGGCCGAACGGAGTTAGCGGACCCAGAGCTGGCTGAGCAGGAGCCCCATCAGCGGGTGCTCGACGACGTTCCCGACGCGCGCCGACACGAAGTCGACCTCGTTCGGCACGACCAGGGGGATCACGGGGGCATCAGCCGCGATCAGCGCCTGCACCCGGTCCCATCCTCTCGCGGCCTCCGCCGGCCGTCGGGCGGCCTCGTCCGCGAGCGCCCGGTGGCCGGCGCGGTCGATCCGCTCGTCACAGAAGTTGGACCAGTTCGTGGTGTTGGGCTCGATCCCCGGCGTGATCGA
>DATHCP010000003.1:0-91315 GCA_035490535.1 Actinomycetota bacterium | reverse complement strand
CGCCGCTAGGCCGACGCTCGCCCACACGCTGACCACCGACCAGACCGAGTGCGGGCCGGCCGGGTCCGTGCGGAGGAACGCCGCCGCCGCGGCGAGGAGCGCCCCGGCGAGGGCGACCGTCACCGCGGGCGCGGATCACACGGATGCGGCGCCCGCGACGACGGCCGTGACGATCAGGACGAGCGACAACGCCCCGAGCCCCATCGCGAGCACCCCCCGATCCGTTGCCGTCAGCGTCGTCCGCGGAGGCCACGAGGTCGAGGGAGCGCACACCGACGTCGCACGAACACGACCGATCCGCCACACCACGAGGGGTGGCAGACTGGGTGTCGTGGACGACGAGGAGCTGATGGCCCGGGCCGAGGAGGCGCTGACCGAGATCAAGGTCACCCAGGGCCTGTCCGAGGAGCACGAGGCGGTGCTGGCCGCCTTGCGGATCCGGCTGACGGGGAGCGGCACCGCGTCGCTGGAGGAGATGCTCGCCGCCGCCGAGGAGCCGGTCGCGGACAGCCTCGACGCCCACCTGGCGGCCGACCCGAAGCCGACGACGTCGTTGGACGACCTGCTGGCACAGGAGCCGGAGAAGCCCACCTGGCCGACGTGACCGGGGACCCCGGTACCATCCCGGGACCATGACGAACCCCGATCCGAACGAGCTCCACGACGTCGTCGATCTGACCGCACGTGAGGCCGACGCCTACCTGGGAGGGATCGCCGACCGGCCCGTGCGCGATCCGAGCGCCGAGGAGGTCGCGGCCTCCTTCGGCGGCGACCTCCCCGAGCACGGGAGCGGCGCCGTCGCCACGCTGAAGGAGCTGTTCGGCGCCCTCGACGGGGCCGTGCACTCCGCCGGGCCGAAGTTCTTCCACTTCGTCGACGGCGGAACGACGCCGGCTGCGCTCGGCGCCGACTGGCTCGCCACGACGTTGGATCAGAACCCCGGCGCGTGGGTCTCCTCGCCGCTGACCGCGCGCCTCGAGCAGGTCGCGATCGACTGGCTGAAGGAGCTGTTCGGACTGCCCGCCGGCATGAGCGGCGTGCTCACGACCGGCGCGACGATGGCGAACTTCGTCGCCCTCGGGTGCGCGCGGCGCTGGTGCGCGCTGCAGGCGGGCGTCGACGTCGACGCCGACGGCCTCGCGGCCGCGCCGCCGATCACCGTGCTGGGCGGCGGGTACGTGCACCCGAGCGACGTGAAGGCGCTCGGGATGCTCGGCGTCGGACGCGACCGGGTCCGCACGCTCGCGCGCGACGACGTCGGCCGCGTGGACCTCGAGGCGCTCGAGGCGGAGCTTCGCGCGCTGCACGGCGCGCCGGCGATCGTGATCGGCAGCGCCGGCGAGGTGAACGCCGGCGACTTCGATCCGCTGCCGCCGATGGCCGATCTCGCGGAACGGTACGGCGCGTGGTTCCACGTGGACGGCGCGTTCGGGCTGTTCGCCTCGGTGTCGCCGCGCACGCGGCACCTCGTCGAGGGGATCGAGCGGGCCGACTCGGTGATCGCCGACGGCCACAAGTGGCTCAACGTCCCCTACGAGAACGGGTTCGCGTTCGTCCGCGATCCGGCGCTGCTGACCGGCGTCTTCGGCTCCGGCGCCGCCTACCTGCCCGACGTCGACGAGCCGCGGCCGAACTGGGGCTACCTCGGCCCGGAGATGTCGCGGCGCGCGCGGTCGCTGCCGGTGTGGGCGACGCTGCGCGCGTACGGGCGCGAGGGCTACCGCGGGATCGTCGAGCACGATCTGGATCTGGCGCAGGCGCTGGCGGCGGCGGTCGACGCGGCGCCGGACCTCGAGCGGCTGGCCGACGTCCAGCTCAACATCGTGAACTTCCGCTACCGGCCCGAGGGGTCGGTCGACGGCGAGGAGCTGAACGACCTGAACCGGCGGATCGGCGAGGCCGCGCTCGAGGACGGCCGGGTGTTCTTCGGCGCCACGACGTACGGAGGCCGCGTCGCGTTCCGGCCGGCGTTCGTGAACTGGCGCACGCGGTCCGAGGACGCCCTGCTGGTGGCGCAGGTCGTCCGCGAGCTCGGGGCGAAGCTCGGCGGCTAGAGCAACGCCCGGCCGGAGGGCTCCGCGGCCGAGCCCGTGTGCGCGGACGCCTCGAAGGTCCCTCCCGCGCAGGGCCGGTCGTCCCTAGGGGGTCCCGACCGCAGCCGACAGGCTCCCGGACATGGAAGCGCGAGGCACCGCCGAGATGCCGTGGCTCCGCGCGATCGTCCGGGCGGCGATCGTGCTCGTGGTCTCGGTGATCCTGTTCGTGATCGTTCCGGACCGGCTGCTGGCGTACCTGTCCCTGCACCTCGTGCCGTTCTGGCGCGACCTCGTGATGCTCGTGTACGTCGCGGCCGCGTTCATCGCGGGCTGCGTCGTGTTCGTGCGGCTGCAGCGGGTGCACGCATGACGATCGCGTTCGCGGCCCGGCCGGCCGACGGGGCCTGGTTCGACGACAACGTCCCGTGTACGCGCGCCTGCCCCGTCCTGACGAACGCCGGCCGGTACGTGGCCGCGATCGCCGCCGGCGACGACGCGCTGGCCTACGACATCGCTCGGCTCCCGAACCCGTTCCCGTCGATCTGCGGCCGGGTCTGCGCGGCGCCGTGCGAACTGGCGTGCCGGCGCGGGGCGATCGACGAGCCGATCGCGATCCGCGCGCTGAAGCGGTACGTGTGCGAGGGGCACGGGGTGGAGGCCGGCGCCGCCAGCGCCTACGCGCGGGCGGTGCAGCTCGGGCCGCGGCGCGACGAGCGGGTGGCGATCGTCGGCGCGGGGCCGGCGGGCCTCGCGTGCGCGCACGACCTCGCGATCGCCGGGCTGCGGCCGGTCGTCTTCGAGGCCCAGGAGCGCGCCGGCGGCATGATGGTCCTCGGGATCCCGCCGTACCGCCTGCGGCGCGACCTGATCGAGCAGGAGATCGCCGCGATCCTCGATCTGGGCGTCGAGCTCCGGACCGGCCAGGCCCTCGGCCGCGACTTCTCGCTCGACTCGCTCCGTGCGGACGGCTTCGAGGCGGTCTTCCTGGGGATCGGCGCCACGCGGGCACGCGAGCTGCGGATCCCCGGGATCGAGCTCGACGGGGTGCTGAACGCGGTCGATTTCCTGCTGAACGCGAACCTCGGCTACGCGGTCGACCTCGGCGAGGACGTGATCGTCGTCGGCGGCGGCAACGTCGCCCTGGACGCCGCCCGGACCGCGCTGCGGGATCTGGCCGGGGTGGGAGAGACCTCGACCGCCGCGTTCGACGTGGCCCGAACGGCCAAGCGCCTCGGCGCCCGCCGCGTGCGGGTGATCGCCCTCGAGAACCGCGCCGAGATGCCGGCGCACGAGTTCGAGATCGAGGAGGCGGAGGTCGAGGGGATCGAGATCACCGGCCGTCTCGGGCCGAACCGGATCGTCGGGGACGGGAGCGTCGAGGGACTCGAGACGATCGACGTCGCGTCGGTGTTCGACGAGCAGGGCCGGTTCGCCCCGGAGTTCGTGCCGGGGACCGAGCGGGTGCTCACGTGCGACTCCGTGATCCTCGCGATCGGTCAGACGCCGGACCTGTCGTGGCGGACCGACGACGACGAGGTGACGGTCTCCCCTCGGGGCACGATCGCGATCGACGGGGAGTCGCTCGCGACGAGCGAGCCCGGCGTGTACGCGGGCGGCGACGTGGCGTTCGGCCCCCGCAACCTGATCGACGCGATCGCCGACGGCCGGCGGGCCGCGGCGTCGATCGTCGAACGGCTGACGGGATCGACGCCCGAGCGGCCGTCCCTCACCGGGCGCCGGCTGCTCCCGATCGTCTCGGTGACACGCGGACCGGACGCCGCGACCTACACCGAGCGTGGACGGACGCCGGTGCCGGCCGAGGCGACCGAGCGCCGGATCGGCTCGCCGGAGATCGAGCTCGGCTACACGCCGGAGCAGGCGCGCGCCGAGGCGGGCCGCTGCCTGCAGTGCTTCCTGAACATCAACCTCGATCCGAGCATCTGCATCCTCTGCGGCGGCTGCGTCGACATCTGCCCGGAGCGATGCATCCGGATCGTGCCGGCCGAGGAGATCGTCGGCGTGGCTCCCGAGCGCCCCTCGAGCGCGTTGATCCTGCAGGAGGAGCGCTGCATCCGGTGTGCGCTCTGCGTCGATCGCTGCCCCACGCACGCGCTGTCGCTGGACGGCTGGTCGGAAGCCTCGACCGCCCCGATCGCCCTGGCCCCCGTCGGATAGGAGAGGAACCGTGTCGACCGAACGTCCGCCGATCCGGGAACGGGGCTGGTACCTGGCGATGTTCCACCCCGGCCGCTCGTTCGCGAAGACCGAGCTCTACACGTCGGCGATCCGCCATCCCGCGCCGTCGACGCCGCGCGGCCGGGCGATGACGTCGTTCCACAGCTTCTTCCTCCACCTGTACCCGGTGAAGGTGCCGAAGGCGATCGTGCGAACCCGGACGACGCTGCGGCTCGGGTTCATCGCCGCGACGCTCTACCTGATCCTGTTCGTGTCGGGGATGTACCTGATGTTCTTCTACCACCCGGCGGCGCCCGACGCGTACTTCGACATGCACTCGCTGTCGACGGCCGTCGCGTTCGGGCGGTTCGTCCGCAACGTCCATCGGTGGTCGGCGCATCTGATGGTGCTGGTCGTGTTCCTCCATCTGCTCCGCGTGTTCTACGCCGGCGCCTACCGACGACCGCGACAGTTCAACTGGGTGATCGGCGTGGTGCTCCTGGTGCTGACGCTGCTGATGTCGTTCACGGGCTACTTGCTGCCCTGGGACCAGCTCTCCTACTGGGCGATCACGGTAGGAACGAACATCGCCGGCTACATCCCGATCCTCGGGTCGCAGGCGCGCACGCTGCTGCTCGGCGGCAACGAGGTGAGCTCGGCGACGCTGCTGCGCTTCTACGTTCTGCACATCTACTTCCTCCCCGCCCTGATGGTGGTCGTGATCGCGATCCACATCTGGAGGGTGCGCAAGGACAACTTCGCGGTCGTCGACCGGCGGGAGGACGCCGACGCCGACGTCCCCGTCCACACCGAGGAGGTGACCGATGTCGACACCGGAGCGTGAGGATCGGTACCGGCTCCTGGGCGTCGTGCCCCACGACGTCGAGCCTCGATCCGAACACGAACCCGACGACGACGTCTTCACGTGGCCGCACCTGCTGGTCCGCCACGCCGTCGTCGCGGGGCTCACGGTCGCGGTGGTCTTCGTGCTGGCGATCCTGTTCGACGCGCCGCTGAAGGACATCGCGAACCCGAACCAGACCCCCGAGGTCGCGAAGGCGCCGTGGTACTTCGCCGGCTTGCAGGAGCTGTTGAGCCACGTCCAGCCGATGGTCGCCGGCGTGATCGTGCCGACCGTCGCGCTGCTGTGGCTCGTGTTCCTGCCCTACCTCGACCGCGGCACCGGCTGGCGGATCCGCGACCGGAAGGTCGTGGTGGTGGTGTTCACGACGATCGCGATCGCGGCGCTCGTGCTCACGATCGTCGGCACGTTCTTCCGGGGGCCGGGCTGGACGTGGGTCTGGCCGTGGCGGCACCTCTACGTGGAGCTCTGATCGAGATGACCGATCGACCGCAACCGGACGCGCCCGACAGCCTGGACCGCCGCCGGTTCCTCAACGGCGCGTGGAAGGTCCTCGGCGTGACCCTGATCGCGGAGGCCGCGTGGACCAGCTACGACATCCTGCATCCGCACGCCGCGGCCGGGTTCGGCAGCACGGTCTCGGCGGGCAACGTCTCCGATTACACGGACGAAGGGGTCGTCCGGTACTTCCTGAACGGACGGTTCTACGTGACGCAGTACCAGGGCGGGCTGCGCGCGATCTACCAGAAGTGCCCGCACCTCGGCTGTCGCGTGCCGTACTGCGAGAGCGCGCAGCAGTTCCAGTGCCCCTGCCACGGCAGCGTCTACAACATCATCGGCGAGTACCTGCAGGGGCCCGCGCCCCGCGGCATGGACCGCTTCCCGATCTCGATCCAGAGCGACGGCACCGTGGTGGTCGAAACCGGCTCGATCGTGGAGGGCCCTCCGCGCGGCATCCACGAGGGGCCGACCGCCGCGGCGGGTCCGTCCTGCGTGAACCCGGGCGGTGAGGCGGGTGGCTCCGGCGGTGCTTCGCCCACGGCCGGCCCGAGCGCGACGGGGGCGAGTCCGGCATGACCGAGACGATGCGTGATCCGGCGGATCTGCGGCGCTCGACGCAGCGGTGGCAGATCGCGGGCGTGTGGGTCTTCCTGATCCTCGTGCTGTCGTTCCCGGCGTACCGGTTCACCGAGAGCACGCGCCGCACCGATGCGGAGACCTCGCAGAAGGCCGCGCAGATCGCGGCCGGCGGCGAGCTCTGGGCGCAGAACTGCGCGACCTGTCATGGAGCGACCGGCGAGGGCGTGTCGGCGCCGGCCCTGAACTCGCAGGGGTTCCTCGCCTCGGTGAGCGATCAGCAGATGGCCGGCATCATCCAGGGCGGGATCCCCGGCTCCGCGATGCCGGCGTGGCTCGCGGACTACGGCGGGGCGCTCACCGAGCAGCAGATCGACGCGATCGTCGCGTACGTGCGCTCCTGGCAGGCGACCGCACCGAACGTGCCCGACTGGCGCACCCCGGGAGGGAGCTGAGATGGGCGGGCGCGTCCGGGTCGTCCTGGCGTCGGCACTGCTCCTCCTGCTGAGCGCCTGCCTGCAGAACGGTGCCGGCGGCAACACGGTCGCGATGATCCCGGGCTACCACGGCTCGGGGCAGGCGGCGCGCCCGCTCGGCTATCCCGCGCAGGCCGATGTGATCACCGCCACGCTCTCCGACACCTCGCCGACCCAGATGTCGATCACCCTGTCCCAGTCCTACGCCCCGGCGGGCAAGGTGAGCTTCCTGATCACGAACGCCGGCACGATGGGCCACGAGATGGTCGTGCTGCAGACCGACAAGCCGGCCGGGTCCTTCCCGATCACCGGCTTCGAGGGTGAGCCGAACCGGTTCAACGAGGACGCCAAGGGCCTGACGAACGTCGGGGAGACGGGCGATCCGGCGATGCCGCCGGGCACCTCCAAGATGCTCACGATCGACATGGCCCCCGGCCACTACGCGATCGTGTGCAACCTCAACGGCCACTACGCCGCCGGGATGCACCAGGACTTCTGGGTCACCCCGGCCGGAGCGACCCCCTGAGCGGAGCGCGGCTCAGAGCCGCCGCGCCTGCTCCTTCGCCAGCGCGGGCGGCGCGGACGCGAGCCATCCGTCGACGAGCGCGTTCCGCAGCGCGCGCACGCCGATCGAGCGCAGCTCGATCAGCACGGCCGGGTATCCATCGAAGTGCGGGATCGTGAAGATCCCCCTCGTGCCGGCGCCCAGGATCGCCTCCTTCTCGACGAGGCCGTCGGTGCGGACCGCGAGGATCGGCTCGCGCGGCGGCGTCTCCTCGCCGAAGCGCTTCAGGTCGGCCTTCGAGTACGGCCGCTCCCAGGCGAAGACCTTGTCGCGGACCGACCACGTGCGGGTGCCGCGGCGGGCGTCCTCGGTCACTTCGGGCAGTCCCAGCGCGATCGCAGCGGCGTCGTCCAGGGTCGCCATGCCCGCGAACCTACCGCACCGTCGAGGGTCACTCGCACGCGGCCGTCAGCTGCTGCCGGGCGGGCCGGCAGCCGTCCTCGGTCAGGAGCAGGGTCACCCGCACCGTGTCGATCCGCGTGGGCGTGCCGACCGAGGTCGCTCGCACGACGCACGACATCGAGGCGCCCAGGGTGGTGCCCGGCCGCGCGGTGAAGTGGACGAGCACGACCCACCGACCTCCCGGCGGCAGCAGCGGGGTCCGGTAGACACCGTGCTTCATCGCGCCGGTGATCGCCTGACCGCGGTTCAGGTACTGGACCACGAAGCGGCTCGAGTTCCTGCAGCCGCCGAGGATGAACCGGTCGGGCGACGTTCCGTCGTTCTCCACCGTGATCCGGATGCCCGGCGCGCGATGCGAGGTGATCAGCGGGAAGGACTGGGCCGAGGGATCGGCGGAGTAGAGGTCGTCCCCGGCGAGCGTCGCGTAGACGGGACCGAACCGCAGGTCCGGCCGGAACGCCGGCGGCGCATACCGGATCACGGCGATCCGGCCGTCGTGGGCGGGAACGGTCCCCGCCACCACCACGTCCCCGTCCGGCTGGACGGCGACGCCGGCCGCTCCCATCTGCTTCACCCTGCCGTCGAGCGGCGTCAGCACCCGGCCGTCGCCGCTGAAGGAGAGGTCGGGGAGGCCGTCGGCCGTGTAACGGGCGGTGACCCATGTGGTCCGGTACGCCGGAGTGCCCCAGGTCGCCGTCCCCGCCACCGCGATCCCGCCGTCGGGGGCCAGCGCGATCGCGTCCGCCTCGAGGTTCCAGTTCGGGTCGGCGGTCTGCACCTTGCCTCCGTCCCCGAACGTCGGGTCCAACGATCCGTCGTTCCGGTACCGCGCCATCGCGATCACCGCGTCGTAGGGACCGTGTGCGGTTCCGGCGGCGATCACCCGGCCGTCGGGCTGGACCGCGAGGGCGTTCAGGAACTGGTAGTTGGGGTCGTAGGGTCTCGGCCCGAAGCCGGTCCGGACCCAGCCGTCCGTCCCGAAGGAGGGGTCGATCGAGCCGCCGGTTGAGAACCGGGCGAGCGAGAACCGGAACCGTGCGCCTCCGTTGGGCTTCGACTGCTCGATCGTTCCGCCGGACACGATCTTCCCGTCGGGCTGGACCACGACCGCGTCCGCCTGGGGCGAGGACGCGTCGGTCACGATCCCGCCCGTTCCGAACGTGGGGTCCAGGGTCCCGTCGGTGTCGTAGCGGACCAGCGCGCTCACCTGGTCGTCGATGAACGCGGTTCCGGCCACGATCAGCTTGCCGTCCGGCTGCAGCGCGACCGCGTACGCCGCCGCGGACTCGACGTCGGAGACCGCGGTCGCCACCTTCCCGGTTCCCCCGAACGTGGTGTCGGGCGAACCGTCGGCGTCGAACCGCGCCACCGCGAACACGGAGTCGTCGCGGGCGCCACCGACGACGACGATCTTGCCGTCGGGCTGCAGGAGCATCGCTTCGGCGTGCGGGGCCCCGTAGGCCGTCGTGCCGCTGCTGAACCAGATCGCGGCGATCCCGCCCGTCCCGAAGGTCGGATCGAGCGTTCCGTCGGGGTCGAACCGGACGACCCGGAAGCGGGTGCCGGCGGAGCCCGCGACCACGATCTTGCCGTCGGGCTGCACCGCGACCCCGGCCACCTGCGGCACGAGGGGCGTGCCCCGCGCGTCCACGAACCCGACCGTCACCTCTCCACCCCGGCCGAACGTGGGGTCGATCACGCCGACCTGCCGTGGCGCCGCGGCCGCGGGGACGGGTACCGACATCGCGATACCGAGCACCAACGCCACCCAACGAGCCTTCATGACGGCCTCCCAGAGACGCGGACGGTCGTGCGACCGGCCTCCTCTTCTAGGATGCGCGACGGCGCATCCCGCGAGCACCGTCGGAGGACCCGCGTTCGACGGGACCTCGGTACGCTCCGGCGCGTGAGCGATCCGGGCGACCGACTTCCGCGCGCACGGCTCGCCGAACAGGCGCGCGTCGACGGCGCGGTCCTCGCCCGGCTCCTCGACCTCGGGATCCTCGCCGCCGGCGAGGACGGCGCGTTCTCACCCTCGGACGTGTACCGCGTGCGGCTCGTCGACGCGTGCGAGCGCGCGGGCCTTCCGGCCGAGGCGATCGCTCGGGCGATGGCGGAGGGCCATCTCTCCCTGTCCTTCACCGATCAGCCGCAGTACCGGTGGTTGGCGGTTCACCCCGAGACGTACGGGGAACTCGCGTCGCGGCTCGGATTGCCGTTCGAGGTGATGCAGGAGTGCGGCGCGGCGATGGGATGGGGACGACTGGCGCCGGAGGACCCGTCGAAGGAGGGGGACGAGGGGATCTTCCGGCTGCTGGGGATGGTGCTGCCCCTCTCCGACGTCGCCGCGGTCGCGCGGATGGCGCGGATCTATTCGGACAGCACGCGTCGGATCACCGAGGCGGAGTCGAGCTTCTACGACACGTACATCCTTGGCTCGCTGCTCCGGCAGGGGATCAGCTACGGCGAGGCGGTCGACCGTGCGGGGGACCTCGGGGAGCAGGTCGCGCCCCTCCTGGACCACATGCTGGTCACCACGTACCGCCGCCAGCAGGAGCACGCCTGGAAGCAGGGCATCGTGGAGAACATCGAGCGCGTCGTGATGGAGACGGGCTCGGTCCGCTCGTCCGAACGGCCGACCGTGTTCGCGTTCGTGGATCTGGCCGGGTACACGCACGCGACCGACGTGCGGGGTGACCGTGAAGCAGCGCTGCTGGCGCGCGAGATGTCGGGACTCGTCGACCGGCGCTCGGCCGAGCACGGCGGCACGCCGGTGAAGTGGCTCGGCGACGGGGTGATGGTGCTCTTCCGCGACGGTGGCGCGGCGGTGCGCGCGACGCTGGAGATCGTGGACGGCGCGCCGGCCGTGGGGCTGCCGGCGCACGCGGGGATCGCGGCCGGGCCGGTCGTGATGCAGGACGGGGACTACTTCGGACGCACGGTGAACCTGGCCTCGCGGATCGCCGGCGGAGCCGTGGCGGGGCAGACGCTGGTGACCGACCTGGTGGTGGACCTGGCGGGCGGGTCCGGGATGTCGTTCGCCGAGGTCGCGCCCCTGGAGCTGAAGGGCTTCATGGAGCCAGTGCGGGTGTTCGAGGCCGGCGCCTGAGGGGCTACCGACGAACACCGAGGTCTCCGTCGGTACCCCCTCGCACCGTCTCGGCGCGGATCGAGCCGGACCCTGTCGGGCGGCTTCATGCCTGCGCTTCGCTCAGCGCAGGTGTCGCCCGATGCCGGGCGGGTCGAAGTTCGATGGCGCCGAGAAGAACAGATCCGGAGCCGGTCGTGGCGAGCGCCGCTCCCGGCGGCGCCGGGTCCGCCTCGTGGTGTTCGCGACGACGGGCTCGGGCACGATCGCGTACGGATAGAGCAGGGCCCGTCCGACCTCGCGCGCCGTCATGACGGCACCGCCGGTTCCCGCTCGCGACCCGGTTCGACGGGGACGCGCTCCGGTACGGGCATCGGGATCTGCTCGGGCACGGGGATCGCGAGCGGCTCGACCTCGAACACGCGCTTCGGTTCGCCGACGTTCATCGCTGCCTCCTCGATGGCTTCCGGACCCTTCCCCGGGTGGAAAAGGTCTGTTGATGAGCCCTTTTCACACTGTACGGGCGGGACCCCGAGGCGGGGCAGGTTCCGGGCGACATCGGGGTGTGACCTTCGACACGCGCGTCCTGTGACGCGCCGATCGAAGGAGCTACGAAGAGAGCGCGATGCGATCGAACGCCGGCTCGCTGAACGCCTGGCCCATCGAGGAGGCGGTCACCCGCGGGCCGTGCAGGCGGATCGCGTTCGGCGTGTATGAGGGAGCAGGGCGGCAAGGGTCGGCGACAGAAGCTGATCGAGGCGGGCCCAGCACAGGGACGCGGTGACCTCCCGATCCGCCCGCGAACGCGGTGTAGCGTCGCGGCGATGCAGATGGACCAGCGGCCGACGCCGGAGCCGTCGCATCCGGTCCGTTCCCTCGGCGATCTTATCCACGGCGGCCACGTCGGCCGCGCCGACCTCGAGGAGATCGCCGACAAGCTCTGGTTCGACCGTGAGGGCCGCGACGCGTACGTCCGGTTCTCGGTCCTGCTCCTGCTGTCGGTCGTGATCGCCACC
This sequence comes from Actinomycetota bacterium, assembly GCA_035490535.1. Classification (GTDB taxonomy): domain Bacteria; phylum Actinomycetota; class UBA4738; order UBA4738; family HRBIN12; genus AC-51. The sequence goes on along the minus strand of DATHCP010000003.1, from coordinate 79,618 downwards.
GGCGGCGTCCTGACGAACTCCACCGCCACGGTGATCGGCGCGATGATCGTCGCGCCGCTGATGACCCCGATCATGGCCACCGCGCTCGCCGTGGTCGCCGGCGACCTCGAGCACCTCGGGCGCTCGTTGCTGCTGGTCGCGGGCGGCGTCGCGGCATCGATCGGCCTGTCGTACCTGCTGGGCCTGTGGTCGCCGACGATCGTGACCGTCGCGAACAACCCGCAGGTCTCCGGTCGCGTCAGCCCGAACCTGGCCGACCTGCTCGTCGCCCTGGCGTGCGGCGCGGCCGGGGGGTTCGCGCTGAGCCGGCGCAACGTCTCCGACGCGCTGCCCGGCGTGGCGATCGCGATCTCGCTGGTGCCGCCCTTGTGCGTGGTCGGGGTGATGCTCGCGAACGGCGACCCGCACGCGGCCGGCGGCGCGATGCTGCTCTTCCTGACGAACTTCCTGGCGATCCTGATCGCCGGCGGCGGCCTGCTCGCGGTGATGGGCTACGGACGGGTCGCGTTGCGGGAGCTCGTGCGCGGCCGGCGTGCGGCGGTCGTGGTGATCGCGCTGGCGACCGTGGCGATCGCGATCCCGCTGGCCATCACCGGGCGGAGCATCGCGCAGGACACCGCCGCGCAGTACGCCGTCCAGCAGGAGGCGACCGGTGCGCTCCCGCCCGGCTACCAGCTCGCCGGGGTCGACGCCTCGGGCGACCTGATCGAGGTCACGGTCGAGGGACCGGAGACCGATCCGACGCAGATCGCCCTCGCGATCGCAGACGCGGTGCACGTGCAGTACCCGGCGTCCACGGTCCGGGTCTCGCTCGTCGCGAGCCAGGTCGTCGAGGTCCCGCCCGCAGGGTCCTAGTCCAGCTCGGCGACGGCGGCCGCGAAGCGTTCGAGCTGCTCCACCGGATCACCGACCGGCCAGATCGCGATCCGCTCGGCGCCCGCGTCTCGGAAGGCGGCCGCCTTCGCCGCGATCTCGCCGGCGGGACCGACGAAGAGCCGCTCGTGCAGGTCCGAGGGATCGCGGTGCAGCATCGGCGCCAGCACGTCTGCGAGGAGCGCGTCGGCCTCGGCTCGGTCCTCGGTGACGTGCGTGAAGATCGACACGACCGCGTTCGGGAAGGTCGACGGGTCCGTACCGGCCTCCGCGAGGAGCGCGTGGAGCCTCGCGCGGGCGTCGGCGAACATCGAGGGCGTCGCGTTGTAGCCGGAGGCCAGCCACCCGTCGGCCAGGCGGGCCACGCGGCGGACCCCCGCCTCGGAGCCCCAGCTCCCGATCCAGATTGGCGGTCCGCCTGGACGTGCTGCTGCCGGCAGCAGCTCGATCCCCTCGGTGGAGTAGAAGCGCCCGATGAACGGCTCGCCGCCCGGGCGAAGCAGCGCGTGCATCGCCTGCACCGCTTCCTCGAACCGGGGCCACCGCTCGGACCACGCGATCCCCATCGCCTCGTAGTCACGTTCCGAGGACCCCGGACCGACGCCGATCACGACCCGGCCGCCGGAGAGCCGGTCGATCGCCGCCATCGCCTTCGCGAGCGGACCGGGCCCGCGGACCACCGGCAGCGAGATGCTGGTCGCCAGGGTCGCCGTGCCGGAGTCGGCCACCGCGACGGCGAGCGCGGTCGGCCCGTCCAGCCAGGGCCGGCCGTAGACGATGTGGTCGTTCGCGCTCAGCCACGTGAAGCCGAGCTCGGTGGCGCGCCGGACGAAGCCGGTGAGCGACGCCAGCGTCGGCGGCTCCTCGCCGGGCCAGCCCAGCAGCGGCAGGTGGGCGCCCAGATCCATCGCCCGATGATGCCCCAGGACCGCCGAGGGGGAAAAGTGGCCGACCGAGACGGTCTGCCTCCCTCGGTGGCGAGCCGGTGCCGGCGGATGCTGACGCCGTCGAGGAGGAGGACGGCGATGCAGAAGCGGATCCGGATCGAGAAGCCGAAGGCCCCGCGCGAGCGCTGGTGGCTCGAGGTCCTCCCGCTCGACCCTCGTGATCCCGACGTCGTGCGTGCGAAGGCACTGCTCGACGGGGGAGCGTCCCCGACCGCGCGTCGCCGCGCCTGAGCTCAGCGCTTCGCCGTGAGGCCTCTCTCCCGCGGTGCGCGTCGGTACGATGCGCGCGCGATGGAGCGTGGGGCGTCCGATCGGCTGCTGCGCGGGCTGTTCGCGCTGGTCTGGACGGCGGCGGCGGCGTTCCTGCCGTTCTTCGTCCTGTGGTTGCGGGGGCGGGGGTTCGATCCGGCAGAGACCGGGGTCGTGCTCTCGGCGAGCGCGCTCGTCGGCGTGATCGCGGCGCCGATCTGGAGCGACATCGCCGATCGCCGCGCCGGTACGGTCCGGACGCTCCAGGTGGCGTTCGTCGCCGCCGGCGTCGTCGCCCTCGCGCTGGCCCTGACGGGGTCGTCGCTGTTGGCCGTCGTGGGCGTCGCCGCGGCGCTGAGCGCGGCACAGTCGCCGCAGAGCCCGCTGACCGACGCGCTCGCGATGCGGACGCTCGGGCCGGCGCGGCTCACCGGCTACGGCTCGTTCCGGCAGTGGGCGAGCTTGGGATGGGGTGTGGGTTCGATCCTGTTCGGAGCACTGTTCCAGGCCGCGGGACTCGGCTGGATGCTGCCGGTGTACGCGGCTGGGGTCCTGGCCGCGGCGGTCTACGTCGGGTGGTTCCCGAGGACCCCGCCGCCGGCGGCGGCGACCGAGCGAGCCTCGCGGTTCGGCGCGGTGGGGGAGGCGCTGAGCACGGTGCCCCGGTTCCCCTGGTTCTTGGCCGGGGTGTTCGTGTTCGGCGCGTCGACCCGCGCCTCGTGGGACTACGTGCCGCTGCGGATCGCGGCGGGCGGCGGCGGAGCGTTCCTCGTCGGTGTGGCCTCCGGCGTGAGCGCGTTCGTGGAGATCCCGTTCATGCGGTGGAGCGGCGGGCTGATGCGGCGCTTCGGGATGCGCGGCGTGTTCGCGGCCGGCGGGGCCGTGTACGTGCTCGCGTCGATCGGGTGGGCGCTGGTGTCCTCGCCGGTCGGTGTGACGGCGATCCGGATCGCGATCGGGATCGGGTTCGGGCTGACGTACGTGACGCTGGTCGTGATGACCGGGACGTTCGTGCCGGAGCGATTGCGCAACACCGGGCAGACGCTGCTGACGGTGTGCTCGTTCGGCCTGTCGCCGATCTTCGGGAGTCTGATCGGGGGGTTCGTCTACCAGCACGCCGGCCCGACGCGGCTGTTCCTCGGGTCCGCCGTCGGGATCGTCGTGGCGATCGCGATCGTGTGGACGGCGACCCGCGGGCTCACGCTCGCAGGTGCCGAGGACGCCGATGAGATGCTCGGCGGCCCCACGCTCGCCGATCCGTCGACCGGTTGACACGCGCCGACCACGCCTCGGCCTGCCTGATAGAACTCGGTGCGACGGCAGGCGGCCTTAGGGAGGGACCCACCGATGCAGACGATGCAGAAGATCCAGCCGTTCCTGTGGTTCGAGAAGGGCGCGGAGGACGCCGCGAGCTTCTACGTCGATCTGTTCGACGACGGGGAGATCACCGGCACGATGCGCTACCGCGAGGGCTGGCCCGGCGGCGTCGCCGGCGACGTGATGACGGTCTCGTTCACGCTCGCGGGCCAGAGCTTCGTCGCCCTGAACGGCGGCGTGCAGCCGGGGTTCACGTTCTCGCCGGCGATCTCGTTCGCCGTGGCGTGCGACACGCAGGAGGAGATCGACCGGCTCTGGGGCGCGCTCACCGAGGGCGGAGAACGACAGCCGTGCGGCTGGCTCGTCGATCGGTTCGGCGTCACGTGGCAGATCGTGCCGCGCGTGCTGAACGAGATGCTGGCCGACGAGGATCGGGAGCGCGCCGACCGCGTGATGCGCGTGATGCTCACGATGTCGAAGCTCGAGATCGCCCCGCTGCGCGCGGCGTACGACGGCGCCGCCTGATCCCCTGGATCGGCGGACCGCCCGCGGGCCGACCGCCGCTAGCCGAACCAGCGCTCGGCGCGCGAGGCCGCGTAGGCTGCCTTCTCCTCGGCGGTCCGGATCGACGGCGCGTGATAGGTCGCCGTCACGGTGCCGGGCGAGGACAGGAAGTTGACGTCGACGCTGCCGACCTCGCCGCCGCCGAACTCGATGTAGCACGTGCCGTCGCCCTCGTAGCGCGCGGTTCCGCCGCCGCCGCGCGCCCGCGCGACCAGCTCCTCCGCCACGATCTTCGCCGCGCCCTCCGCGAACATCCCCGCCTTCGGCGTGCCGACGCTCGTGACGTCGCCGACCGCATACACGCCCGGGAACCGCGTCTCGAGCGTGCCCGGATCCACCGGCACCCAGCCGTCGACCGCCAGGCCGGACTCGGCCACGACCGGCGGCACGGCGTGGACCGGGATCCCCAGGAACAGGTCGCACGGCAGGCGCGAGCCGTCGTCCACGACGACCTCGCCGCCCTCGAGCGCACGCACCCGGTGGCCGCCGGCGAACGCGATCCCGCGCTCGGCGAACGTGCCCAGCAGGGCCTGCGACATCTCGGGCGACGGCGGGATCGGCACGCCGAACGGCATCACGAGCGTGATCGTCGCCGTGTCGCGCAGGCCGCGGGCGCGCAGGTACGCGTCGGTCAGGAGCGCGGCCTCGCTCGGCGCCGGCGGGCACTTGAACGGCTCGCCGCACACGCCGACCACGACGTCCCCGCCGGTGAACGCCGGCAGCACCGAGCGCAGCCGCTCGGCGCCGTCCTCCGTGTAGAACTCGTTGCCGGTCTCGGCCAGGCCGGGCGTCGCCTCCGGCACCAGGTCGGCGCCGAGCGCGATCACCAGCACGTCGGCGTCGTACGTGCCGCCGTCGGTCGTGACGCGCTTCGCCTCGGGATCGATCGCCACGATCGTCTCGCGGACGAACCGGACGCCGGGCTTCGCGATCCGCGCGTAGGGCAGGCGCACGGCGGACGGCTCCCGCACGCCGAACATGACATCGAGCTTCGCGAACCCGAACATGAACGCGTCGGTCCGGTCGATCAGCGTCACGTCGGCGTCCTCGCCGAGCGCCTCCGACAGCCGGGAGCTCAGCTCGAGTCCGCCGAAGCCCGCTCCGAGGACGACCACGCGCACCGGCACAGGATAGCCACGCGTTCCCGGTACGGTGGAACGGATGCGTCGATCGATCCTCCCCGCGCTCGCGCTCACGCTCGCGGCATGCACGTCTGCGTCGACGAGTGCGTCACCCTCGCCTCCCGGCCCGACGTCGGCCTCGCCCACCGCGACCGCGAGCCGGACATCGACCGGGAACCTCGCGGACGTGCACATCCGGCTGGTGCGGATCGCGACGCTCGAGCAGCCCGTGGCGATGGCCGTCCGCACCGGCGATCCGGATCTCTACGTGGCGGAGAAGACCGGCCGGGTCATGGCGATCCGCCGCGGGCGGGTGCTGCCGACGCCGGTCCTCGACCTCACCGGTCAGGTCTCGCAAGGGTCCGAGCAGGGCCTGCTCGGCATCGCGTTCTCACCCGACGGGGCGTGGTTGTACGTGAGTCGCACCGACCTCAACGGCGACACGCAGATCGAGAGCTACCGGATGGCGGGCGACGTCGCGCGGCCGGCGACCCGCCGGCAGATCCTGTTCGTGCGGCAGCCGTTCTCGAACCACAACGGCGGCAACCTCGCGTTCGGCCCGGACGGCGACCTGTACATCGGGCTGGGCGACGGCGGCAGCGAGGGCGATCCCAACGGCAACGGCCAGTCGCTGGACACGCTGCTGGGCAAGATGCTCCGGATCGCGCCGACGCCCGACGGGGCGGCGCCGTACACCGTGCCCAGGGACAACCCGTTCGTCGGGCGCTCCGGCGTCCGGCCGGAGATCTGGGCCTCCGGGCTGCGGAACCCGTGGCGCTACTCGTTCGACCGCGCCACCGGCGACCTGTGGATCGGCGACGTGGGGCAGGACAGCTGGGAGGAGATCGACCGACAGCCGGCCGGCGCACCCGGCGGGCGCAACTACGGTTGGAACCGGCTGGAGGGCACGCATCCGTACTCGGGCACCGCACCGACCGACGCCGTGCCGCCCGTGTATGAGTATCCGCACGCGACCGGCGGCTGCGCCGTGACCGGAGGCTACGTCTACCGGGGCTCCGCGATCCCGGACCTGGTCGGCGGCTACGTGTTCGGCGACTTCTGCCTGGGGCGAGTGCAGGCGCTGCGCGTGCGTCAGGGCCAGGATCCGCAAGTCGTCGACCTCGGCGTGAGCGCGTCCTCGCTCGCGTCCTTCGGCCAGGACGACGCCGGCGAGCTGTACGTCCTGTCGCTGGAGGGCGGCGTGTTCAAGATCGTTCCCGCCTGAGCGCCCGGCGCCGATGCTCTAGGCTCGGCCGAACGGGCGAGTCGGGAGGGGAACGAACGATGCGATCGAAGCTGCGACGGATCGTGCCGGTATCGACGCTGGTCGTGCTCGCGATCGCGGGCGGTGCCGTCGCGGCGCCGCGCGCCGGCACGATCGATCGAACGTTCTCCGTCGACGGCCGCAGGTCCGTGGCGTTCCCCGGCGGCGCGGAGGGCAACGCGGTCGCGATGCAGGGTCGCAAGATCGTCGTCGCCGGCGACGCCGGGTTCGAGGAGGCCGAGGACCTGGCGGTCGTCCGTTTCGACGCCGACGGGAAGCTCGACCGAACGTTCGGCGGCGGGGACGGGCGGTTCACGAAGAACATCTTCAGCGATGCCGACCTGGCGCACGCGGTCGCGGTGCTGCCGGACGGCAAGATCCTCGTGGCGGGGCAGGCCTTCGATCCGGTCGCGGGGGCGCTCCGGTTCCTGGTGCTCCGCCTGACGAAGGACGGGAAGCTTGACCGCACGTTCGGCGGCGGGGACGGGGTGGTGACGACGCCGTTCGGGCCGAACGGCGCGTCGGGGCACGCGATGACCGTCCTGCCGGACGGTCGGTTCGTGGTGTGCGGCTACGCGGGCGGGACGGATGACGAGTTCGCGCTGGCCCGGTACCGCCCGGGTGGGGCGCTCGACCCCACCTTCGGCGGCACCGGCATGGTCACCACGGCGTTCCCCGGCACGACGGAGTCGCGATGCGCGGGCGTGACCCGCGTCGGGAACCAGCTGGTCGCGGTCGGCGAGGCGTACGACGGCGTGGCCGTCACCTCCTTCGCGGTCGCGCGGTACCGAGCGAACGGCTCGTTGGCCTCCGGGTTCGACGCCGACGGGATGGCGCTGTTCGATCCGACCCCGGCCTTCAACGAGGCGACGAGCGTCGTGACGGCCGACGGCGGCGCGGTCGTCGTGGCGGGCACGGTAACCGGGCCGGTGTCGAACGACGTCGCCCTGATCCGGATCCTCGGCAACGGGACGCTGGATCCGACGTTCGGCGGAGGAGACGGCGTCACGATCTACGACGCGGGCAGCGTCGATCAGGCCGACGGGCTCCTCCAGCAGCCGAACGGCAAGCTCGTGCTGGTCGGGTTCCGGAACCCCGACATGTTCGTGGCGCGGTTCCGTGCGGGAGGAGCGGTCGACACGTCGTTCGCCCACGGCGGTCTCCAGGCCCGTCCCTGGCCGGCGCCCAGCGCGGGCAGCCAGGCGGTGTGGGATCACGGAGCGATCGTCGTCACCGGCACCACGGGACTCACGTCGATCCTGAAGATCGCGGTCGAACGCCTCCACGGCTGACCCGTCGCGTTACGCTGAGTGGCAACGATGCGCCTCCCCCGCACGCTCGGCGCCGCCGCGTTCCTGGTCGTCCTGGCGCTCGCGCCTTCCTCGGCGGCGGTCACGCCGGCAACGGCGGCCCATCCGCACATCCCGGCGGCCGACTTCCCGCGGCACGCGCTGACGCCGGGCGTCGCCTTCCCCGTGGGGAAGGGGAAGATCTGCGTCCCCGGGTACGCCTCGCGCGTGCGCAACGTCTCGGAGGCGGAGAAGGCGGCCGTCTACCGGCGCTACGGCGTCGCGTGGGTCCCGTACGCGCACGAGGTCGATCATCTGATCTCCCTCGAGATCGGCGGCTCGAACGCGATCCGGAACCTCTGGCCCGAGCCGTATGCGGGGGCGTGGGGAGCGCGGACGAAGGACGTGTTGGAGGATCGCCTGCACCAGCTCGTCTGTGAAGGACAGCTCTCGCTGAAGGCGGCCCAGCGGCAGGAAGCCGACGACTGGGTCGCCGCCTACCGGACGTACGTCGGGGGCTCGCCGGGGACCTCGACGTCGACGGGCGGCTTCTACGCCTCCAGCTATCCGACGGCGCACACGATCTACTGCGCGGACGACCCGACGTGGCACGAGCTCTCGAAGAAGTACCTGGTGCACTTCGCGACGTTCGCCCAGGCGAAGGCGCGGTTCCCCAGCTACCACCTGCACCGGCCCTGCTAGGGCTCAGGCGAGCGCGGCGCGGAACAGGTGCATCGGTCCGGCCACGCCCTTCAGCTCCACGGCGCCGATGTCGCCGAACGCGAACGCGTCGTCGCCCGCGGCCTCGACCACCGCCTTGCTCACCAGGACCTCGCCCGGCCGTGCGTACTCGGCCACCCGCGCGCTCAGGTTGACGGTCTGTCCGAAGTAGTCGCCTTCCTGGAACAGGACCGGACCGCTGTGCAGGCCGACGTGCGCCGGCGGCAGCCCGGCCGCCGCCAGGCTCTCGAGCATCTCGAGCGCCGCGCGGACCCCCGGCCCCGGATCGGGGAAGTGGAACATCACGCCGTCGCCGAGCCACTTGATCGGCTTGCCGCCGTGCTGGACGGAGCTCCGCCGCACGAGCTGGGCGACCGTCGTGGCCAGCTCTGCGGCCGCGTCGTCGCCGCGCTCCTGCGTGAGCCGGGTGTAGCCGGTGATGTCCAGGAAGCAGATCGCCGGCAGGCGCGGCAGCCGGCTGTGGATGCCGGCGTTCGCCAGGACCTGTTCGAAGCCCTCGACGATGTTCGCGGTCCAGGCCCGGCCCTGCTGGGCGTGGTACATCGCGAGCATCGCGGCCTCGGCGAGCGGGGAGATCCGGTCCGAGAGCGCCGCGTTGCCGACTTCCTCCGTGGACGCGCCGGCGGCGATCGCCGGCTCGATCACCTCGGTGTTCCACCACGCGGCCTCGGACTCGGCGATCCGCCGGGTCTCCTCGCCGTAGACCCGCAACAGCCGCTCGGCCGCGAGAGGCCGGAAGCCCTCGTGGGCCTGGATCTCCAGGAACCGCACGATCGGCAGCTCGTCCTCCCGCAGGCGGTCCTCCGGGGACGGTGCGGCCAGCCCCGTCGCTTCTCGGATCATCATCAGTTGCTCGAGCGAGACGCCCGTGCGGTCGCTGGCCTGCCGGAAGGTCTCGTCGGCCAGCATCGAGAACCGCTCGTAGGCCGCCGCGTCGAGGAACGCGAGCGACACGTCGCCGCGCTCGATCCCGGCCGCGACGTCCTCGAGCCGGATCCCCGCGTCATCCAGCGATCGGGCGAGCAGGACCCGGCGGACGTCGCCCGCCGCGTACCGGTCCGGAGCCTCGGGCGCGAGGATGCCGAGCTCCGTCATGCGCGCAACCTCGCCGGGGTCCACGCCGGCCCGCGAGGCCACCTCCGCGGCCGAGTACGTCGTCGCCATGCGGTGAGCCTACCGTCGGTTCCTCAAGGCCTCCCGGCTCGTTCCGATACGACGGGTACGGGGGGATGCCTCTGGCACAGGAGGTATCCCATGCAGGGAGCACCGTGTGAGGTCTGCGAGGCCCGGCCTGCCACGCGGTTCGTGGTCCGGCGCCACGTCGGCAGGCTGCTCGTCGAACGCGCCTATCGGGTCGACGCCGTACTGTGCCGTGTCCACGCGACCGAACTGGCCCGACAGTTCCTGCGGATGACCCTCGTTCAGGGCTGGTGGGGGTTGCTGTCGTTCTTCCTCAACGTGGGTGCGGTGATCGCCGACGTTGCGGTCCTGGTGCGCGCCCAGGGCCTCTCCGAGCCGGTCCCGGCCTTCCCGGCGTCGTAACGAGCGCCGCCGGTCGGCGCGGGCTACGGTTGCGCCGGAGGCGCGAACGCGCGCCGAGGGGGGAGCCCGGTGCTGGCGAGCGACACGTTCATGGTGGTCTTCCGCGTGATCCACATCCTGGCCGGCGTGATCTGGGTCGGCTCGGTGTTCCTGCTGGTGGTCTTCGTGCAGCCGAGCGCCGCGGCGATCGCGCCGGCCGGCGCGCCGTTCATGACCGAGTTGCTGGGCAAGCGACACCTCGTCGACTGGATCCTGACGACGGCCGCGATCACGGTCCTCGGGGGCCTGTTCCTGTACTGGCACGACTGGCACACGTACTACGGCAGCTTCTCGGAGTGGACGAACTCCTCCTTCGGCGGAACCCTCACGTTCGGGGCGCTGTGCGCGATCGCGGCGATGGTGATCGGGATCGTCGGAACCCGGCCGACCGTCGGGCGGTTCTTCAAGCTGGCGGGCGAGGTGGCCGCCTCGGGCGCACCGCCCAGCCCCGAGGTCGGCGCCCAGATGGTGGCGTTGCAGAACCGTCTGAAGATCCTGGCCCGGATCAGCCTCGTGCTGCTGATCTTCGCCGTGCTCGGGATGGCGACCGCGCGCTACCTCTGAGCGAGGCGGACCCGCCCCGGATAGGTTGTGTCCGTGCGGACCTGCGGGAACTGCGGGCGGGCGGTGTCGGACGACTACGCGTTCTGCCCGGCCTGCGGCGAGGCGCTGAGCCCAGCGGCGGACGCCGGGCCGAGCGCGAGGCGCATCGTCACGATCCTGTTCACGGACATGGTCGGCTCGACCGAGCTCGGCGCGGCGCTCGACCCGGAGCGGTTCCGGGCGGTGCAGGGTCGGTACTTCGACGCCCTCCGCATCGCGATCGAGCGCCACGGGGGGACCGTCGAGAAGTTCATCGGCGACGCGGTGTTGGCCGTCTTCGGCGTGCCGCGGCTGCGGGAGGACGACGCGCTCCGTGCCGTCCGAGCCGCGGGTGACCTCGAGGACGCGATCGCGGCGTTGAACGACGAGCTGGGGCTCGACGCCAGCCGGACGATCCGCGTGCGGACCGGTGTGAACACCGGCGAGGTCGTGGTCGCGGACGCGCCCGACGGGCCGATGGCCTCCGGCGATCCGGTCAACGTGGCCGCGCGGCTCGAGCAGAACGCCGGCCCGGGAGAGATCCTGATCGGCGCGGAGACCTACCGGCTGGTCCGCGACGCCGTGATCGCGGAGCGGATCGACGGCCTCGAGGTCAAGGGCAAGGACGAGCCGCTCGTCGCCTATCGGGTCTCGAAGGTGGATCCGGCCGCCGCGGGCTTCGCGCGGCGGCTCGACGCCCCGATGGTCGGACGCGAACGCGAGCTGTCGCTGTTGCTCGACGCGTTCGATCGCACGGTCTCCGACCATGCGTGCCAGCTCTTCACGGTTCTCGGCGTCGGTGGCGTCGGGAAGTCGCGCCTGCTCGAGGCGTTCGTGGTCGCGCTGGGCGACCGGGCGACCGTGCTCCGCGGCCGGTGCCTTCCATACGGTGACGGGATCACCTTCCTGCCGGTCGTCGAGGCGGTCCGGCAGGCCGCCGGGCTGGCCGGCGGCGAGACGCCGGCCGAGGTCCACGATCGGATCGCCGCGCTCGTGCACGACGACGCGAACCGCGACCGGATCGCGGCACAGGTCGCGCAGGTCCTCGGCATCGAGGGCGAGGAGGTCAGCCCCGAGGAGACGCTGTGGGCGATCCGTCGCCTGCTGGAGTCGATCGCCAGCGAGCGGCCGCTGGTGTTCCTGATCGACGACGTCCAGTGGGCCGAGCCGACGATGCTCGCGTTGATCGAGCACGTGGCTGACTGGTCGGTCGACGCGCCGGTCCTGCTCGCCTGCATGGCCCGGCCCGAGCTGCTCGAGGTCCGCCCGGCCTGGGGCGGCGGCAAGCTGAACGCGACCTCGATCTCCCTCGAACCGCTGTCCGACGAGGAATGCGCCGAGCTCGTGGCGAACCTCCTCGCCGTCCAGTCCGTCTCCGACGACGTCCGGACCCGCGTGGCGAGCGCGGCCGAAGGACACCCGTTGTTCGCCGAGGAGATGCTCGCGATGCTGATCGACGAGGGACGGCTCGCGGTGATCGACGACGTCTGGAGCGCCGTCGGAGACCTGGGCGAGCTCGCGATCCCGCCGACGACCTCGGCGCTGCTGGCCGCGCGGATCGACCGACTCGACACCGGAGACCGCGACACGCTCCTGGCCGCGAGCGTGATCGGGCAGGTCTTCTATCCGGACGCGCTCCGCGCCCTCTCCGATGATCCGGAGATCGCGAGCCGCGTGAACTCGCTCGTGCGCAAGCAGTTCGTGCGCCCCGAGCGATCGGACCTGATCGGTGCCGAGGCCCTGGCGTTCCGTCACCTGCTGATCCGCGATGCCGCCTACGACGGCCTGACCAAGACGTCACGGGCCGAGATGCACGAGCGGTTCGCGGGCTGGCTGGCGGAGCGTGCGCCGCAGCAGCAGGAGCTGATCGGGTACCACCTCGAACGAGCCTGTCGCTACCTCGAGGAGCTCGGCACGGATCCGGGTCGCGTGGCCGCGCTCGCCGAACGCGCTGCGGCGTCGCTGCGCGCCGCCGGCAAGGCAGCCTACGACCGGGGCGACATGCCGGCCGCCGTGACGTTGATGACCCGGGCGATCTCGTTGATGGGGCCCGCGGATCCGGCGCTGGTTCCGGTGCTCACGGATCTCGCGATGGCGTACGCCGAGCGGGGCGAGCTGGAGCGAGGAGAAGCCGCGGCGACCAGAGCCGTCGATATCGCCCGCGCCGAGGGAGCCGAGGCGATCGTCGCCCGTGCCCGCGTCCTCCGGGCGCTGATCCGGTCGTGGGGACGGCCCGACCGGGATCAGGTCCAGCGCGACGTCGAGGAGTGCCTCCCGATCCTCACGGATGCGGGCGACATCCTCGGTGAGGCGTTCGCCTGGACGGTCCTGGGGGACATCGCCTGGAGCGCGAGCCGTGCGGCCGAGGCGGAGCCGCGGTGGCGTCGGGCGGCGGACCTGTTCCGCGACGCCGGGGACCGCTTCATGTACGGCGAGGAGCTCGGTTGGCTCTCGTCCGTCGGGCCGTGGGGGCCGATGCACACCGACGAGGCGATCCGCGCCCTCGGGGCGCTCGCGAAGGAGGCGCGAGGGATCCCGGTCGCGGAGCGCGACATCTCCGCGTCGATGGGAACCGTCCTGATGATGCGCGGCGACCTCGCCGGCGCCCGGGCGCGGATCGAGGAGAGCGATCGCCGGCTGCGTGAACTCGGCCGGGACCTCCCGCTCGCCCACGGATCGCAGCAGATCGGATTGCTCGAACTCCTGTCCGGGAACGCGGCCGAGGCGGATCGGATCCTCGGGGAGGCCGTCGGACGACTCCAGGAGATGGGCTCGGACGCCGTCGGGATCGTGTCCGCCTTCCGTGCCCAGGCGCTGTACGCGCTCGGTCGTTACGACGAGGCCGACCGGGCTGCGTCGGAGGCGATCAAGCGTGAGAGCTACGGCATCGCGGAGCTGGTGATCGGGCTCGGCGTTCAGGGGATGGTCGCCGCACGCCGAGGCGCCTTCGACGAAGCCGAAGCAACCGCGCGACGCGGGATCGCGATCGTGGACGAGACGGACTTCCCCTCCGACCGAGCGGATGCCCGGGTCGCGCTCGCCGAGGTCCTCGAGCTCGCCGGCCGGACCGAGGAGGCGGTCGAGGCGGCCCGCGAGGCGTTAGCGCTCTTCGAGGCGAAAGGGAACACGCTCCAGGCGGGGCACGTCCGGGAGCGGCTGACGCGCCTGGGCGAGCCGACCCCCGCTACGGGTTCCTGACGTTCTTGACGGTGGGGCTCGAGTCGGCCTTGCAGTTCGCCGTCGCGACCGCGCGCGCGTAGTACTTGCCGTTCGGCGCGCCCGAGTTCCCGGTCGACCACTCGTAGTGGTCGCCGTTCAACGACGAGATGTCGCTGCCGATCACCGTGTCCACCTTGAGGTTCTGGTCCTTCCCCTTCTGGTGGTAGACCTTCACCGTCCGGTTGTTCGCGCAGCGCTTCGGCCGCGGCGAGCTGATCGTGCCGGAGAAGTCGCCGTTCTGGGCCTTGATCGTGACGGTGGTCGCGGCCTTCGTGACGCCGGCCGCGATCCCGGACAGCAGCATCGCACCGCAGACCGCCGCGACGGCGACGATGGACAGCACCGCTCGAGCTCGCATGGGACCCCTCCCTGTTCGCGTGCCCGCAGCATCGCGCGCCCGGCGCGCGCGGGTCAACCGGGCTACGGCGCGCCCAGCAGGGCGCGCTCGTCCGCGAGCGCGATCACGAGCTGGCCGCGGGCGTTCGGATGGAACGGCGCGGGGTCGTCCATGCCCTGGACGTAGGACTGCGGCCCGCAGGCACCATGCCCGCTGAAGTCGGGCTGGGTCGCGAGGTACCCGAAGGTCGCGGCGCCCTGCGCGAGGACCGCGTTCAGCGCATCGAGCCGGGCGAGCAGCACCCCGATCTTCGCGGGGGTGAGGCCGGGCAGGCAGTCGGCGCTCGTGTCGAACGGCGAGTAGTAGAGGTTGATCAGCACCTGGGGGTCGCGGGGCAGCGCGGCCAGCTGCCGGAGCAGCTCGTAGTAGTCGCGCGTGAACAACGCGAGCGATCGCTGGAAGAACACGGTGGACGCTCGGTCGTCGCAGCGGTCCGAGATCGCGCAGAGCCGGATCATCGGGCCCCACTGGAGATCGTTGGCGCCGACGCTCACGATGATCGTCGAGGCGGCGACGGCGCGCTTGGCCACCGCGAGTTGCGCCGACAGCAGCTTCCCGTCGACGTCCTGCGGCCCCAGCACGCCGGCCTGGATCGTCGCGCCGCTGCATGCGAGGTTCTCGACGCGCCAGCGGTTCACGTCGGCCAGGTGCTCGGCGTAGGCATCCACGCTCCGCCCGCACGCCTGGTCGACCGGCGTGGCGCCCGGGACCGGCGGTTCGCCGAGGCCCGCGGCCGTCGAATCCCCGAGGACCACGGCCTGCACCCCGGGCAGCGCGGGACCGGGCGCGGCGGCGATCGGCCCCTGCTCGCTCTGCCCGACCAGCTCGCCCAGGGAGTGCACGTCGTGGAAGCGTCCTGGCGCCGTGTAGGCGGTCAGCATGATCACGCCGACGTTGAGCGCCTCCACCAGCACCAGCCCCCCGGCGATCGTCGCGACGGTCCGCCGCCAGGTCCACGCGTGCCGTCGCCAGCCCGCGACGGCCCCGAGGAGCAGCAACGCCCCGAGCGCCACGAACGCGATCTCGGACACGAAGTAGCGGCGCCATGCGCCGGCGAGCAGGTCGCCGAGCCGCGCCGCAGCGCCGTCGCCGCTGCCCGGCGCGAACAGGCCGGCGACCTGCTGGTTGATCGTGATGTTCGTCAGGACGAGCCGCGGCCGGACCGGGCCGAGGAAGCGGACCTTCGTGGGAAGGGGCTGGCCGAACAGGTCGACCTCGCCGGGGCCGGAGAGGCTGAACGAGGGAGTGGTCACCCCGACCGCCACGGTCTGACCCAGCGCCGAGACCGAGCGCAGCGGCGTCACCCGCAGGCCGAAGGCGATCGAAGAGGCGGCGATCACCAGGAACGTCGCGGCGACGACCAGGACGTGACCGAGCGTGCGAGGGAGGGAGCGGTGGGGGGAACGCCGCGGCGCGTCCGGCGGGATGCCGGCGTCGACCGCGACCGGGGAAGGGTGCCGCAGCTGGAACATCTCCCTACCAGTCTCCCGCCCGTTCGCGAACCGACACCTGCGAGGGTGTTCGTCGCGGCGAGGGCAAGGGTTGAGCCCTCCGGCGGCCCGGCTCGGTTGCCACGCGCCCGCCGACGGGTAAGGCTTCGGGGCAGGAGCCGTGCGAGGGAGGGAGAGCGTCGTGCCGAGGTACTTCTCGATCCGTCCGACCTGGACCATGAAGGGCCGGAGGTTCTTCGGCATCCGGGGGTGGTCGGGCAAGCCGACCCATCCGCCGCTGACCGACTTTCCGGTCGTGTGCTACGCGCTCGCGGCCCTGTTCGACCTGGTCTCGGTGATCGGCGGACGCAACGATGCCGCGGTGGCGCACGACTTCTTCATCGCCGCGACCCTGGTCCTGGTCGTCGGGTTCGTGGTGTCGCTCGGCACGATCCTCACGGGGTTCTGGGACTGGTGGAAGGGGCTGCCCCGCCGGAAGGGCGGAACCCTCGGCACGGCCCAGCACACCCAGGTCTGGCGTACGGCGAACTGGCACATGACCGTGATGCTCACGGTCACCGTGCTCGTGATCGCCGACCTCGTGATCCGGCTCGGGTCCTTGCACGACGGGAAGTCCTCCGGGGTCGTGACCGGCCTGTCGGTGATCGCCGCCGCCCTCGTGCTGTTCGGCGCCGGCTACGGCGGCACCTTGGTGTTCGAGTACCAGTTCAACGTCGAGTCGATCGGCAAGAACAGCACGGTCTGGGACGAGACCGAGGTCGACCAGTTCCCCGGGCGGAAGAAGGCGCCGGCGCCTGCCGAGGCGCCCCCGCCGGTCGCGGCGCCGGTCGACACGCCGCCGGCCGATCCGGCCGACGGATCCTGACCTACTTCCGGGTCAGGAGCTCCCTCGGTACGCGGGACCGCGCCGAGACGAGCGCGTCCCAGCGGCGCGGCCCCGGGCCGTCGAGCAGCCCCGGCGCCGTCGCGATCGTGAAGTCCGCCGGCCGGACCGAGCCGAGCTGCTCGGGCGTGAGCGGGAAGGAGACGGTGCCCTCCGGACGTTCGCGCGGCGAGTACGGGGCTACGATCGTCGCGCCCGCGCCGTTGCGCGAGGGGTCGAGGAGCACGCGCCCGCCGCGGTCGGCCTTACGGAACTCCTCCGTGATCTTCCCGGGCATCCGGCCCTCGACGATCCGCGCGAGCGCCGACGCGGCTGCGCGGAGCTCCGGCTGCGACAGCCGCCGCTCGATCGGCGCCACGACGTGCAGGCCCTTGCCGCCCGTCGTCTTCACGCCGGCCTCCATGCCGAGCTCCCCGAACACCTCGAGCACCTCCAGCGCGACCTCGGCGGCGGCTTCGAACGCACCCTCGGGTGGATCGAGGTCCACGGTCAGCAGATCGAGGCGATCGAGCCGGTCGGCGCGCACCGGCGCGGGGTGGAACTCGAGGGCGGCCTGGTTGCCGAGCCAGGCGAGCGCCGCCGCCGAGTCGCAGACCACGTAGTCGACGTCGCGCTTCGCGCTGGGCGCCGGGATCCGCACCGTGCGGATCCAGGGCGGCGTGTGCTTCGAGGCGGCCTTCTGGAAGTACCGCTCACCGTCGACGCCGTCGGGGCCGCGCACCACCGTGAGCGGCCGGCCGCGCAGCCACGGCACCATGCGGGGCGCGACCGCCTCCAGGTAATCGACGTAGCGGCGCTTCGTGATGCCGAGCGCGGGCCACAGCAGCTTGTCGGGCCGCGAGACCTCGACGCGTTCGGGCGACCGGGCTCCCATCGGTTCACCGTACACACCGTTGCGCGCCGGGCTCTCGGTTGGTACGGTCGCATCCGCCGCGGACACGCGCGGCCAGAACGGGAGGCGGTGGCTTGATGATCGCTGTGACGGTGGTCGTTCCGTCGTGCCTCGGCACCCGTTCGCACGCCCGCTAGGGCGATCCGAACCTCCGGGCCACGGCGCCCTGTGTCCACCATCTACCCGGAGGTCCACCCATGGCACGCGACCGACGCGGCCATCCCCGCGACGAGCGGCTCCGTTCGTTCCGTTGCGGCCATTGCCGTCTGGACGTCTCCACCGACGCCGTCGGTTCGGCGCATCGCAACCACTGCCCGAACTGCTTGTGGAGCCGGCACGTCGACGACGATCCCGGCGACCGCGCCGCGATCTGCGGGTCGCTGATGGAGCCGATCGCGATCGCGGTCCGCGGCGACGGCGAATGGGTGCTGATCCACCGTTGCACCGGATGCGACGAGCTGCACCTGAACCGCTCCGCCGGCGACGACAACCCGCTGCTGCTGTTCCGGCTCGCGGTTCGGCCGCTCGCGCAGCCGCCGTTCCCGATCGAGCTGCTCGCGCAGCTCTGAGCTACTGGTGGAAGCCCAGGACGTGACCGACGCGCGCGCCGCCGCTCTTCCACACCACGGTGTAGGCACCCGGTCCCTTCCGCGGGAAATGGTTCTTCCACACGATCGAGGAGCCGAAGGTGATGCCGGTGGAGTGGATCTTGAAGTTCCGACAGGTCGTGGTCCTGTCCGGCGCCGTCACGCACAGCGTGTATCGGGAGAAGAACTTCGCGGCCAGCGAGACCCGGAGCATCCGCACGCCGTGGACCCGCGCGGTGCTCTGACAGATGTCGCCGGTGACGCTGCAGTACGTGTTCGGACGGTGGCTCGCCGAGGCCTCCATCGGCGCGGCGAGCAACAGGCCCGTCACGGCCAGGGTCACGATCCATCGCATCGCGGGCTCCTTCGGTCGGGTCGGTCCATCGTAGGCCATGGACCGGCCCGCACGAGGTTGCGCGCGTGCAGCGCGAGGGCGAGCGCGAACATCGGACCGGTGATGACCGGCAGGTTCCGCCGCAGTGGCCCGGGCAGGTAGATGTCGGCGACCGAGCCATCCTCGGCGCCGAGGTCCTCGGCCAGATCCGTGAGGGGGCAGCGCATCCCGTTCACGGCGTAGATCGCTGCCTCCCCGGCGACCACGGCGCCGGCGAGCGCCGCGCGTCGATCCGAACGCCGCGCGAACCCGGCGATCAAGAAGTACACCAAGCAGCCACCGATCGCGAAGAACAGGACCGAATGCACGGCCTTGATCGCGATCAGCCCCACGGTGCGCGTTCCGGTCATGGCGCCATCGTTCCGGGTGCCCCCCGCCACGGTTGGGGTCGTTCGTCCCTGGTTCGTCGCGACCGACGGGCATACTGCGGTCGTGGCAGGTCCGCTGCGGGTGTCGCGTTCGGTCCTGATCCCGGAGCGTGAGCTCCGGTGGCGGTTCAGCCACGCGTCCGGCCCGGGCGGCCAGGGTGTGAACACGGCCGACTCGCGCGTGGAGCTGAGCTTCGACGTCGCGCGGTCGCCCTCGCTCGGACCCGTGCAGCGCGCCCGCGCGCTGGAACGTCTGAGCCGGCGCCTCCACGACGGCGTGCTGACGATCGTCGCCTCCTCACGCCGCTCGCAGCTGCAGAACCGCGAGGCGGCCCGCGACCGGCTCGCGGAGACGCTGGCCCGCGCGATCGCGCCGCCACCCCCGTCGCGGAAGGCAACGAGGCCGAGCCGGGCCGCGAACGAACGCCGGCTGGCCGACAAGAAGCGGCGCTCGCGGACGAAGCAGCTGCGCCGTCCCGACGAGGACTAGGCCCGTCCGGTTCCTGAACTCTCAGCCGATCCACAGGCGCGCGAGTGATCCGTTCGCCTCGTCCGCCGGTAGTACCCCACGAGCGAAGTTCCGCGAACAGGGAGGCGAACGATGGCACAGAAGGCATCCGGCTACGGCCGGCGGTGGAAGCGCTGGCTCGGGATCTACCTGGCGGTCGGCGCGGTCGTGTACTTCGCGATCTACCTGGTGTTCATGCACCACGGTGGAGGCGGAGCAGGCGCGGGCGGCGGCTTCGGCTACTGACCGTGAAGGCCGGAAGCACGGGGTGGGGTCGACGACCTCACCCCGTGCGGCCGGCTCACATGCCTCGCTGCTGGCCCGGTCGACAATCGATGAACGTGACGGCCCCGAAGGTCAGGCCCGCGTTCGGCGGCGACACGGGGGCCAGGCCGAAGGTGACGGGGACCTCGCCGCCCGCCTCGCCGAGGCAGCTCGGCCATCCGTCGTCGTGGAAGGTCCCCGATCGGTCGAACCAGGGGACGCTCGCCTCGACGCCGTAGTAGCGGTTCCCCGACCTGATGCTCGCCATCCGGTTGCCGACGTAGGCCGTACCGTGGCGCTCCTGCGTCTTCGCGTGTCCGGACCCGATCGCGTAGCCGACGAGACCAGCAACGAGTGTGATGACGATGAGCCCGATCACGAACGCGCGTGATGTGACCCGTTCCCCGATCTCGGTCTTTGGCTCGATGGCCACAGGGATACCGTAGGCCGATGTGCGGTCCGCGAGCAACCGCCGCCGGACAGCAGGCCGTTCGTTGCCTCGCGGCGTGGGACCTGTCACCGTTCCCGGGTTGGAGGCATGACCTTCGGGACATGCGGACCGTACTCTGCGCGTGCTTCGTTCTGACGCTGGCTCTGTTCGCTCCCGCGTGTCACCGGTCGACGACCACGATCTCCGGCCACTACTACCGGGAGGGCGGACCGGCGCCCGGACTCCCGACCCCGCTCCCGGGCACGATCCACATCTCGGGCAGAGGGTCCGTTCCTGCGGGCTCCGACGGCAGCTTCTCCGTCGCCGTCTCGCCGGGCACCTACACGCTCACCGCCAGCAGCCCGCACATCAACGGGGGGAAGGATCCGTGCGGGCGGCCTCGAACCGTGACGGTTCGGTCGGGCGAGCACGTCACGGTCAACATCTTCTGCATCGTTCCTTGAGCGTGCCGCTCGGAGCGCGTTCAGACCCGAGGACGGATCCGGAGACGCACGAGATGCCCGTGCGGCGCGAACCTGGCCTCTGCAGGAGCTGTTCCGGTGGCCACGTCGAACTCGAGGACATCGCCGTCCTGGCGCTGCCGGATGAAGGTGGCCTCCTCGGCGAACGCCGCGAGGAGGCCGACGGCGGCGCGCCGGAGTTCACCCGTCGAGCGCGCTGACTCCTTGGCGGTGAGCTCCACGACGAAGATGTCGTCCACGGTCTCCGTGGAGGTCAGTTCGAGGGTCGAGTCGGGTTCGGCACATGCGGCCACGAGGTGTGGCAGGAGATGTGCTTCGGGCTCCTCCGCGATCCAACCGGGTTGGGCCATCAGCTCGCCGAACTCCGCTACGGGTTCGGCGAAGGCATCTCCCGAAGCCACGCCGCGCCCGCGATCGTCGGAGTCCCAGCGTTTCCGGATCACAACCCGATCGTCTCACGCCCCCGACGATGCGAGGAGGGAGGTCTTTGAGTGGCGCCCGACCCGCGCGATCACGAGCCGAGGTTCGAGGCAGTGACTCCGCGGTCTGGGGACGGAAGCAACAGGAGTCCCACAGCAGCGACGAGGATGCCGATGGGCACGATGAGCCTTCCAGCCCCCGGCGTCGGGACGAGGCTGGGTTTCCTGGCTTCCAAATCGATGACCGGCCACATGCCGATCCCGATGACGATGGGCCACACGGAGCGCTTGCCCTTGGCCACCGCGAGGAGCACGCCCGCGATGAAGATCACGACAAGGATCCCGATAGGAGGAACCGTCGCGACCCGTTCCACCTGCACCCCTTGGCTCGGGAAGCCCCCGGCGTCGTATGCGACCAGCGGGATCGCGCTTCCGAGCGTGACGATCACGAAGCCCACTACCGCCAGGATCCGCCCGATCAAGAGGCGTTGCCGGACGTTGCGCACCGCCGAACGTTAGCGTGCCCCGGGGTCTTGGGGTTCACCCCTCCCACACCCTGAACGCGAAGAGCCGGAGATCGGGTGTGTACGGCAAGGGCGGCGCCGTCAGGCGGACCGTCCCCAGGGCGAACCGGTCCGGTCCGGGCGAATCGAACGCGATCTCCTCGTAGCCCGCCTCGTCGAACCACGCTCGGACGTCCTCCGACCGATCGGGCTCACGCCGATGCCGCGTCCACAACACCGTCGCGTGCGGTGCACACAGCCTCGAGGCGTTCGTCACGAGCCGACGGAGGTCCTCGTCGGTGACGTTGCCGAAGATCCCGCAGAGCAGCAGGACGTCGGCGGGCACCGCGTCCCGGTAGGTGCCGGTGATCCCGGCGTCCGCGTGGAGCACGCGAACCTGCGTCAGGCCCGCGGCTTCGGCTCGACGACGCGCGACCCCGGCGTTGTGATCGTCGGACTCGACGAGCCAGGCGTGCACCTCCGACGCACGCGGGTGGCCCTCGAGCACGCCGAGGACGTCGTGTGCCTGCCCCGCGCAGGCGCTGATGACGCGGACCTCGCCAGCCCGCGCGTCGATCGCGTCGGAGAGTCGGCGCTGGACGGCGATCAGACGTTGGGAGAGGTCCGAGCCCGGGTCGTCGTAGTCGTCGTGCCACGTGGCCCAGAAGGACCGCTCCGACCGTTCCACCGGCTCACGCTATCCGGTCGGAGTGAACCGCTTCCACTGGCCCTCGGAGACGACCTCGACGGAGCCCTCGGTCACCGCGATCGCGGTGTCGTCGTCGATCGCGTATGCGGGCCCGGGGATGCCCGCCGCCCATCGCTCGGCTGCAGCCATCGTGTTCTCGGGAAGATCCGGATGGTCCACATGGGGGAAGATCGAGAAGTCGACGAACCCGAGCGCCTCGTCGAGGCCGCCGGGCGGCTCCCACCCCATGAAGTCCACTCCGATACGGGGCGTCATCACCATGCTCCCGGCGTTCAATCCCGCCCATACCGTCCCGTCGAGGGACGGCAGGAGATCGGCCAGCCCGGACTCCCGCATCCAGTGAGCGAGGTAGAGGGCGTCGCCGCCGTTCGCCAGCAGGACGTCGGCATCGCGGACCCAAGGGATCCAACGCTCCTCCCCGATGCTGGGCAGGGCCGTCAGCTCCAGCACCCCGACCGACCTCCACCCCAGCTCACACATGGGGGTGCCGGCGTTGCCGGTGATGAACCGCCATGCGCCGGCCGGGGTTCCCATCGGATGCCCGTATCCCGCGGTGGGGATGCAAAGGGCGTCGGACTCGGCGATCGGTTTGCTCAGGAGGCCGACCAGCGCGTCCTGGATGCTCGGGTTCTTGATGCCGGCGGAGGTGAGGAGCAGCTTCACGACGTCCTCCCGTCCTGGGGTCGAGCGAGCCTACACGCGGGTGCCGTCGTCATCGGATGCGATCTCGATCAGGTCGGCGACGAGCTCATCCAACGGCCGGCTCGCGTCCAGCTCGTGCGTGCACCCCTGCCGGAGCAGCGGTTCGAACGTGGCGAGGTCATCGACGATCATCGCTCGCTCCACCGGCGACCCGCCGTAGTCGTTCGTCGTTCTGCGCGCGACCCGGTCGAGGATCACGTCCACAGGCGCGCTGAGCAGGACCACCGCGTCGAAACGGTCGTAGAACTTCGACTGGTTCCGGACGCACACGCCTGCGCGAAGAGCGAGCGGCGGTCGTCGGAGTCCAGCAGCTCGGTGATCCGCTCCTCGACCCAGAGCTACTCCCCGCGGTGCAGCTCGTCTCACGCACCGATCGTCGCGCGGTCCCGAGCAGAGACGGAGGGCTACTTCTTGACGTACACCACCATGGTCGAGCGGATCATGCCTGCTCGCTCCGCCATCTCGGCCAGCTCCGCAGAGAAGGAGCCCTGGGCTGCCTGGAAGGCTTCCATGTCGGGAACGTCCCACGTGCTGGCGACCTGGTTGCTGCCATCCGCCGCGACGTAACTGGCCCCGTCCGACGCGACCGACGACATCGCGGGAACCATCTCGGCCTTGAACTTCAACCACTCCTCGACGTCGTTGACCGCCGCGGTGACGATGATCTGGGGCATGACGAGTCCTCCTCGGGACGCCGGCTGGCTCAGGCCGCGAGTATAGGAGCGCCAGGCATCTCCCGAGAGGCCGCTGCCGCCCAGCCGCGCGAAGCCCGGTGGTGCGCCGCAGCCGCCGCCTCGCTCAGCCGGCCGCCCGAACCACGAGCGGCGGCACGTAGAGGGTGGAGAGCCCGGTCACGCCCGCCTCGGGCAGCGCGCGCACGGCACAGCGTTCGATCAGCGGGCGGCCGACCGGGAACGGGGTGGCCTCGTAGATCGTCACCTCGTGGTCGGCGCCGTAGTGCTCGGCCAGCCGATCGGCGAGGACGCGCAGCCCGTCGACGTTCACGGAGCCGCCGGTGCGGGTGTTCCCGATCACGCTGATCTGCCACAGGACCAGCGGCACGCGCACGTTCGGCGTGAAGTCCCCGAGCGCGAAGTCGGACCCCTCGTAGGTCTGCAGCCCGTGGCGGCCGGGGTCGACGCCGAGGTCGACGAACAGGCAGTCGAGCGCCGAGACCCCCGGAAGGATCTTCGCCGGATAGCCCTCGGCGCGCGCCCGCCGGACCGCCTCGTGCGAGGACTCGTCGAACACCGCGGGGTTGCCGTACGTCACCATGCAGACGTCGAGTCCCGCACGGACCGGAACGAGCATCGCCTCCACGAGCGCCTCGTAGACCTCGTCGTGCGTGCGGTCGGACTCGTACAGATGCGTCAGCGACTCGGCCGAGGGGTTGAGCTTCTCGATCCACGTGGTGGGAGCGGGCTCGGCGAGCAGGTAGAGGACCTTGTCGGCGCGCACGATCCTGGCCCGCGCCTCGCTCGTGGTGTGCAGCCCCGGCCGGATCCCGGAGCCGACGATCGTCAGGGAGCCGGTGACGGGCCGCTCAGTGGTCGCCACCCGGCGCCGGCTTCATCTTGATGACGACCGGCTTCAGCATCTTGATCACGAACGCGACCGCGCCGGTCGCGTCGCTGCTCTCGAGCTCGCGGTTCAGCTCGTCGCGGATCTCGCCGGCGGTGCCGCCCATCAGCAGCGCCTGCTGATCGACGCTCAGGCCGCGCTCCATCATCACCGCGATGGGCTCGAGATCGAAGAGCGCTTCCAGCTCCGGATCGTCGGCAAGGTCGTTCACGAAGTCGACGAGTGAGACCTCGTCGTCATCTGCCTTCGACATGGGCTCCCCTCCCGCTGCGCTCGGAGGGAACGCTAGTCGGCGCTGCCCGGGGGGTCAATCGGAGGTCGGTTCCGCGGGAAGCGCAACGCCGATCAAGCCGTGAACGGGCGACTCGACGAGGATGGGGACGTGAGCACCGCGACCGACACCTTCCGCTCCTTCGTCGAGGTCCTGTCCTCGGCCCTGGACGATCACGAGGCCTCCGGAGCCGACCTTGCCGCCCGCGTCCACCTCTCGCGGTACCACCTCGATCGCGTGGTGGCGGCGACGGCCGGTGAGCCGCCGGGCGCGTTCCGCCGGCGGGTGCTCCTGGAGCGGGCCGCCTACCGGCTGGTGACGACGGATCGCTCCGTCCTGGACGTCGCGATCGAGGCCGGCTACGGCTCGAACGAGGCGTTCACGCGGGCCTTCGCCCGTTCCTACGGCGCCGCGCCCGCCGCGTGGCGACGCGAGCCCCGCCGGTTCCAGTTGGACGCGCCGAGCGGCGTGCACTTCCATCCGCCGGGCAGCCTGCGGCTGCCCGCACGAACGAAGGAGGGTCCGATGGACCTGCTGAACCGCATGGTGGAGCACCACGTCTGGCTCGTCGGCGAGATGATCACGCGTGCCGGCACGCTGAGCGACGCGCAGCTCGACGAGCCGATCCGGATCTCGGTCGAAGGGGTCGACGACGATCCGACGTTGCGGTCGCTCCTGTCGCGGCTGGTCGGGCAGATGGCGATGTGGAACGCGGCGATCGACGGCCGACCGTACGACTGGGACGTCGAGCAGCATGAGTCGATCGCATCGATGCGGGCACGCCTCGACCGGGAAGGATCCGCCTTCCTCGAGCGGGTCCGGACGGTCGGGGACGAGGGGCGCCTGGACGAGACCTTCGTGGACGCGATCTGCGAGGACCCGGAGGTCTTCACCTACGGCGGCATGATCGCGCACGTCCTGACGTTCGCCGCGCACCGGCGCACGCTCGTGGCCGGCGCGCTGATCGACGCCGGGGTGGAGGACCTCGGGGCCGGCGACCCGATGCGCTGGGTGGCCGAGCCGGCCTAGCCCGCCGGCCGGCCGCTGAATCCGCTGGTCCGGCCGCCATACACTGCGGCCGTGGGCAGCAGCGTCGAACGCAAGGTCGTCACGATCCTGTTCTGCGACCTCGTGGGCTTCACCGCGACGTTCGACCTGGCCGACCCCGAGGACGTCCGCGACGCGCTGGCCACCTACCACGCCACCGTCTCGCGCGAGATCGAGCGGTTCGGCGGCGTCGTGGAGAAGTACATCGGCGACGCGGTGATGGCGGTCTACGGCGCGCCGGTCGCCCACGAGGACGACGCGCAGCGCGCGCTGCTGAGCGCGCTGCGGATCCCCCCGGCGATCGAGGTCCTGAACGAGTCGCAGCCCGAGCTGAACCTCCAGGTCCGGATCGGGGTGGAGACCGGCGAGGCCGTGGTGGCCGTCGGCGCCGATCGGACGAAGCAGGGGATCGCGGTCGGGGACGTGGTGAGCACCGCCTCCAGGCTGCAGACGGTCGCGCCCGTCGGCGGCGTGATCGTGGGCGAGCGCGCGCACGGCTTGACGGCCGAGGCCTTCGACTTCGACGAGGTCGAACCCGTCGAGGTCAAGGGCAAGGCGAAGCCGCTGCACATCTGGGTCGCGCGATCGGCGCGGAGCCGCTTCGGCGCGGAGATGCTCGATCGGAGCTCGACCCCGATGGTCGACCGCGAGGACGAGCTCGAGCTGCTGAAGCGGACGTTCGCCCGCGCGGTTCGCGAGCCCTCGGTGCAGCTGGTGACCCTGATGGGCGAGCCCGGCGTGGGCAAGAGCCGGGTGATCCGCGAGTTCTTCACCTACCTCGACGACCTTCCCGAGGTGATCGCCTGGCGGCAGGGGCGGAGCCTGTCCTACGGCGAGGGCGTGACGTTCTGGGCGCTGGGGCAGGTCGTGAAGGCGCAGGCCGGCATCCTCGAATCGGACGACGCCGCCGAGGCCCGCGCGAAGCTGACCGCCACGGTCGAGGCGGTCGTGGACGATCCGGGCGAGCGCGGCTGGGTCCGGGGACGCCTCGCGCCGCTGATCGGACTGGACGAGCCGCAGTCCGAGGGGGCCGATCGCACCGAGGCGTTCAGCGCCTGGCGCCGGTTCCTGGAGGCGGTCGCGGCGCACTGGCCGCTCGTCGTCGTGCTCGAGGACCTGCACTGGGCCGACGACGCGCTGCTCGCGTTCGTGGAGTACCTCGTCGAATGGAGCGTCGGGCCGATGCTGATCCTGTGCTCGGCGCGGCCGGAGTTGTTCGATCGCGTGCCGAACTGGGGCGGCGGCACGCGCAACGCGAGCACGGTGTCGCTGGCGCCGCTCAGCGAGACCGACACGCGGAGCCTCGTTGCCTCGCTGCTGCCGGCAGAGACGGTCTCGGCGGTCGGCGGCGCCTTGATCGAACGCGCCGGCGGCAACCCGTTGTTCGCCGAGGAGCTCGCCCGGATGTTCGTGGGACCGGCCGGCGGGGGCGATCCGGAGATCACGCCGCCGGAGAGCCTGCAGGCCCTGATCGCGGCGCGCCTGGACACGCTGCCGGTGGAGCAGAAGTTCCTGCTGCAGGACGCCTCGGTGGTCGGGAAGGTCTTCTGGTCCGGCGCGCTGGCCGCGATCGGCGGCGCCGATCCGGCCGATGTCGAGGCCCGCCTGCACGAGCTCGTGCGGAGCGAGCTGGTCCGGCGCTCGCGCGAGTCCTCGATCCGGGATCAGCACGAGTACGCGTTCTCGCACGCCCTGATCCGCGACGTCGCGTACGGCCAGATCCCGCGCGAGCCCAGGGCGGCGAAGCACGTCGCGGCGGCGGCATGGATCGAGGGGATCGCCGGCGAGCGCGTCTCGGACAAAGCCGAGGTCCTCGCGTTCCATCACGACCGCGCCCTGGAGCTGTTGCGCTCGGCCGGCCGCACCGATGTCGGCGACCTCGAGGACGCCACACGGCGGTACTGGGTGATGGCCGGCGAGCGCCAGATGAGCCTGGACGTCGACAGCGCGTACGCCTCGTTCGGCCGCGCGTTGGCGACGCTGCCGGCGGAGGCGCCTGAGCGCGCGGCGATCCTCGCGGCGCAGGCGGAGGCGTCGTTCTATCGAGGCCGCTATCCGGAGGCGCGCGCCGCCTACGAGGAGGTGATCGCCGCCGCACGCGCGAACGGCGACCGGCTGGTCGCGGGCGCCGCGGAGAACTGGCTGGCGACCGTCCGCTGGGAACAAGGCGACACCGCCGGCTCGCGGGAGCTGCTCGCGCAGGCGGTGGCCGACCTCGAGGCCGAGCCGCCCGGCCCGGAGCTCGCCGACTGTTACGCGTCGATCGCCTCGGACCACCTGCTGACCGGGCACTTCGAGGAGGCGATCGAGGTCTCCGAGCGCGCGCTGGAGCTCGTCGGGAAGCTCGGCGCCGAGGCGAGCCGGCCGCGCGCGCTGTCCTACCGGGGCATGTCCCGGTGCTACCTGGGCGACCTCGGCGGGCTGGACGACCTCCGAGAAGCGCGAGAGCTGACCGAGCGGCTCGGGCTGTCCCGCGAGAACGCGCGCGTGCTGCTGATCCTCGCCGAGGTGCTGTGGGCCGCCGAGGGGCCCGCGCCGGCGCTCGAGGCGACGGCGGCCGGCGCCGCACTCGCGGAGCACCGGGCGCTCAGCGAGATGCTCGTCGGCTGCTGGACCACCAGCCTCGGCCCGCTGTTCGACGCGGGGGAGTGGGATGAGCTGCTGCGGATCGCGGACGACGTGCTCCGCCACGCCGACGAGGTCGGTGGGCGGTACGCCGCGGGGCTCACCACACCCTGGCGCACGCAGGTCCTGTTGTGGCGGGGCCGCCTCGACGAGGCGCGTGCGGCCGCCGAGGACCTGGTCGTGGTCGGTCGCGAACTCCGCGACGCCCAGGTGGTCGTGCCGGCGTTCGTGACGGCCGGTCTCGTCGCGCTGCGCGACGGCAGGCCGCAGGACGCGCTCGCGATCGTCGCCGAGCTCGAGGCGATGACGGAGATCCGTCTCGATTGGTACCTCGAAGGCTCGATCGCCGACCTCGTGCGGTTGTGTATCGCCGCCGGCGACGTGGACGCCGCGCGGCGACTCCTCGAGCGGGCGAGGACGTTCACCCGCCGCCACCTGCTCTCGGTCGCAACGGCGCGGGCCGCCCTCGCCGAGGCGGACGGCGACGACGAGGGCGCCGCGGCCCTGTTCGACGAGGCGGCCGAGGGATGGGCCGACTACGGGCACGTGCCGGCCACCGGCGGTGCCCTGCTGGGCGCCGCCCGGTGCCTGGGCCGCCTCGGCAGGGCCGAGGCGGCGCACCGGCGGGCGCGCGCCCGGGAGGTCTTCGCGGGTCTCGGGGCGGATCCGCTGGTCGCGGAGGTGGATCGGCTCTCCGGCTGAAGGTCCCCCCGCTCGCGTGCCGATACCCATCGGGATGGCGGCAGAGGGGGCGTTCTGGCTGGAAGACCTCCGCACGTGGGGCGACGACACCGACGTGCCCGAGGACGACGACGGCATCGAAGCTGCCCTCCTCACCTACGCCCGGATGCGGGCTTCTCGTTGGGGCGCAGAGCGTTTCGCGGCCGAGTTCCGGCGGCGGGACGATGAGGAGCAGCGGCAGCTCCGCGCCGAGGCGGCCGAGCGCTCCCAGGGCCGTACCGGTCCCAGGATCCGCCGCCCGATGCTGCTGACCGGCTTGGTGGACGCCTCGGTCGAGGACCGCGTGATCGGTGCGGAGCCCGGCAAGCTGGAATTCGTCGGCCGCTACCGGGAGGATCCGCTGGCGGATGCGCCCGGTCCCGCGTGGCGGGACGCTCCGGCGCCGGCCGCCCGGTACCCCTTCCGGCTGGACATCGATCTGTCGGATGTGGGCCGACGTTCCCGCGCCGACGCCTCGACGGACGAGATGGTCAAGGAAGCTGACCGACGGACGTCCGACCTGCGGACGCGCTTGCTGGGCGCGCTCGCGAAGGTCGAGAGGAGGTTGGTGTCGGAGGAAGTTGCGAAGCAACCTCCAACCCCCCAGGTACGCGAAGTTGGAACACAGGAAGTTCAGGAAGTTCAGCAACACGAAGTTCGAGAAGTTCGAGAAGTTCGAGAAGTTCGAAAGCCCGACGTTCTGAGGGATGCAGTTCAGGAACGTCAACGACGTGATGGGGTTGGTGACGGGCTGCGGCGAGGTCCAACGGTTCCGGAGGCGCATCCCGCGGCCGAGGTCACCGAGGGACTTCGGCACCCGTCGGTCCCCCGACCCCCGAAGCCGGAGCCCCCCGCGATGGTCGGGCGGCGCAAGTTCTTCCGGCGTGGAGACGCGGAGCCCGAGCACCGACCCCCGGCGATCCCGGCGTCCGAGCTCGCACGGATGACGCCGGCGGCCCGCCGCCTCTACGGCCTCGAGTAGGACCCGCACGCCCCCGCGTCGTTGCGTCGGGGCGGAACGAGACCGACACTCGTTCGCATCCGGACGTCCACCGAGAGAGGGGCGGAGCGATGCAGGCAGGGAAGTGGGTCCGCGTGTCGGGGCTGGTGCTGGCGGCGGCGATCGTCGGGTACCTGGTCGGGCCACCGCTCGCGCAAGCGGCGTCGAACCTCGTCACGGTGAAGGATCCGAAGACCGCGCAGAAGGCGCGCGTGACCGCGGGCAGCCTCTGGACCGACGCGAGCGGCTCGCTCGTGTATACGCAGGATGCGGGCAACACCGTGATCCTGAGCGCCACCGGGAGCGGCACGAAGAGCGGGAAGGGCGAGCTGTCGGGGATCAGCCTCGACGTGCCGGTGACGAACGGTGTGGCCGCCACGCTTACGGTCCGCAAGGGGATCACGCTCGGAGCCGGCTCGATCATCTGGCAGGGCACGGTCGACGGCGGCTCGGCGACCGGTCACCTGGAGGCGGCGCTGAACGGGTCGATCTACGTTGCCTCGGGCTTCAACGTGTCCGTGACCGCCGACGGGGGCGCCACCGTGCACTACGTGCTGGAGGGTGTGGGGTTCGGGGTTCCGTTCAACGGCCCGGTCCGCACGGACAAGCCGATCCACCGCTGAACCGCTCCACCCCGCGCGACGCATCCCCCGCGTGGCGTCGACCAGGATGCGTCGCGCGGGGCTCGCGGCCTCGGCCGCGGTGCTGATCGGCGCACTCACCGTCTCCTGCTCGTCGAGGACCTCGATCCCTCCCGCAGGCCTCGTCGGATCGGTCGAGGCGCAGCTCGGGGACGCCTCCGGGATCCATCTGATCCGCCACGTGATCGTGGTGATGCAGGAGAACCGGTCGTTCGACAACTACTTCGCGACGTTCCCGGGCGCCGACGGGATCCCGATGAAGGATGGGGTTCCGACGGCCTGCATCCCGGATGCGCTCGTCGGCCACTGCGTCCACCCGTTCCACGACCGGAGCCTGATCGACGACGGCGGGCCGCACTCGGACGCGGCCGCTCGCCTGGACGTCGATCACGGTCGGATGGACGGGTTCGTGCGGATGGCGCTCCGGGGCCGGCTCGCCTACTGCACCACACGCCGGACCGCCCCGCAGTGCACGGGCACGCACTCGCACGCCCGCGTGCCGGATTCGATCGGCTACCACACCGCCGCGGAGATCCCGAACTACTGGGCCTACGCGAAGCACTTCGTGCTGCAGGACCACATGTTCGAAGGGGTCCGCTCCTGGAGCGAGCCCGCGCACCTGGACATGGTGTCCGGCTGGAGCGCGAGCTGCGAGAACCCGAGCGATCCGATGAGCTGTCACACGCAGCTCGACCAGCGGGACGATCACCACGGACAGATCCCGAACCAGGACGGACAGCCCCCGTTCGCGTGGACCGACCTCAGCTACCTGCTGTTCACGCATCACATCAGCTGGCGGTACTTCGTCCAGCGCGGCAGCCAGCCCGATTGCGGCGACCAGGCGATGTTCTGCCCCTATCGCGGGCAAACGGTGGACACCCCGGACATCTGGAACCCGCTGCCGAAGTTCCGAACGGTGCACCAGGATCACCAGCTCCGCAACGTCCAGGTCGCCCGCGCGTACTTCCGCGACGCGCGGCAGGGGACGCTGCCGAACGTGACGTGGATCGTCCCCAACGGCCGCGACAGCGAGCACCCGCCCGCGTCGATCGCGAACGGGCAGGCGTGGGTCACGAAGATCGTCGACGCCGCGATGCGCGGCCCGGAGTGGGACAGCACCGCGATCTTCCTCTCGTGGGACGACTGGGGTGGCTTCTACGACCACGTGCCGCCGCCGAACGCGAACCCGCAGGGGTTCGGCCTGCGTGTGCCGGGACTCGTGATCAGCCCGTACGCGAGGACCGGGTACATCGACCACCAGGAGCTGTCGACCGACTCGTACCTGAGGTTCATCGAGGACGACTTCCTGAACGGGCAGCGCCTCGACCCGACGACCGACGGCCGCCCGGACAGCCGGCCGTTCGTGGCGGAGGAAACGCCCGGGCTGGGTGACCTGATCGCCGACTTCGACTTCACGCAGCCGCCGCGGCCTCCGCTCCTGCTGCCGCCGCGGCCTACCGCGGCGGATCGCCGAGCGAGGTGACGTAGGCCTCGAGGTCGGGCAGGTGCGCGTCGGCGTGGTTGAACGGCCGGTCGGCGCTGAGGATCCCGCCCAGCTGGGTCGCCAGGTCGGGCGCCGACCGTTCGTCTTCGAACCGTTTCGGCGCCGACCACTCCTCGTCGGTCATCGCCTCGATCCGCTCGACGAGTTCGGTGTGGGTCCTGGCGGCTTCGTCCCGAACCCGGGCGAGGGGCCACTCGAGCTTACGCCGCTCGTTCCAGGCGTTGATCGCATCCGCGTTGCCCTGGGTGAATCGCTCCTCGAGCTCCGGGTCCTCGCCGCGGAGCCACGGGTCGATGCAGGCGAGCGCGATCTCCTCCCACAACGCGATGTGGCCCATCAGGTCCTTCGCCGACCAGTCGCCATCGCCGATCGTCCCGCGCCGCACGAACGCCTCCTCGTCGAGGCGCGCGAACAGCGCGGCGAGCCGCGCGTCGCCGTCGCGGATCGTGGCGAGGGCTTCCTGCCGCTCGGGGGGCATAGCAGATAGCTATCGCGTTCCGGCCCCGGTTGTCGAACCCGGCGGTCCGCGTTCGTCGTTGGGTCGACGGTCCCGAACGCGGACCCCGAGCGAGGGAGGAAGGCATGGCGAAGTACCTGCTGCTCTACACCGGTGGCAGCATGCCCGAGACCGAGGCCGAGCAGGCCGCGGCGATGAAGGCCTGGGACGGGTGGTTCCACACGCTCGGCTCGGCCGTGGTCGACGGCGGCAACCCGACCTCGGGTCAGGCCAAGACGATCGCGAACGACGGCGCGGTGCGCGATGGCGGCGCGGCGGCGGTGACCGGCTACTCGATCCTGGAGGCCGGCTCGCTGGACGAGGCGACGACGCTGGCCAAGGACTGCCCGGTCCTGCAGGGCGGCGGCGGCATCTCGGTGCACGAGGTCCTCGACGTGATGTGAGGCTCCACCGGCGAGGCGCCCTCCTCCGGGAGGGCGCCTCGTCACCTCCCGGTCAGCGGCCAGGACACTCCTTCGGCATCGGGATCGCGAACCGCACGGGCACCCACTGGTGACCGTGGTACCCGAACACCTGGAAGTCGACCGACTCCGCCACCGAGCCCACCGCGGCGACATCCTTCGAGTGGAAGAGGTTGCAGTTGGCGAAGGTGTTGTGGATCAGGATCCCGCGCACTTCGTGGGGAGCGAGCGTGAACTTCTGGAACGGCTCGTAGAACCTCGGCGAGGTATCGCCGGCGTCGTTCAGGCTCGCGCCCGGTTTCGAGACGAAGATCCCGGTGGTGCGCAGCAAGCTGGGGCTCGGCAGGTCGAGGCCGGTGATCGTCACGCTCCATCGCCCCGTGTTCTGCAGCGTGTAGGCGAAGTCGAACCGCTCGCCCTCGCGGTACCGCGGGCGTCCCACTCCGAGCGAGCCGGTGGTGAGCGGTTGGTACCGGGAGAGTCCGTGCACACCGAGGATCAGTCCTCCGATGAGGAGCGTCGGCAGTCCGAAGATCAACAGGGCGCCGATCGCCGCGCGGCGGCGCCATCCGGGACGCGGTCCCGCCGCTCCCATCACCGCATCGCCGTTCATGCTCTTCCCGGACAGACGTTCGGCGAACGGATCGTGAAATGAGGGATCGGGAACCACACCGTGCGCGAGGCGCCGAACGTCCGGAAGGTCAGGCGTTGCTGTTCGACCGTGATCGCGGTGTCGTGCGCGTAGTGGCGGCATCCGTGGAAGGTGGCCCGGATCAGGATGCTTCGAGCCTCGCCGGGTTGCAGCGTGAACCCCTGGAACGGTGTGAAGTCGGGGGCCGGTCCCGTGATCGACCCGAAGGAGTTCGGGGGAGAGACCAGCATCTGGTCGACGCGGTACAGGCTGAAGAACCGGGTTGGTCCCTGGTCGACGCCGGTGATCGTCACCGGAACGCGCCCGGTGTTCCACACGGTGAACGCGTACGAGAACGGCGCTCCCTGTCGATAGGTCGTGTCGGTATGACCGCCGGCCGGCGCGTTCAACGGTTGATACGTCGTGGTCAGGAAGATCTCGGCGCCGACGAACGCGGCGGCGAGCACGATGGCCGCGACCGCGAGCAGCACCCTCCCTCGCCGGCGGTGCGAGCCGGCGATGGTTCGCTGCTCGACGGTCGCGACCATGACCGGAGGCTATGCCTCCGGGCGCAACCGTACAAGCCGAGCTGCGATGCAGCGCTCCCGGCTAGGACGTGACATCGCGGCGACGGAACCCCGAGATCGCGAGGCTCAGGAAGACCGTGGAGTACGCCGCGCTGACCAGCAGGCCTTCGCGCATCCCGCTCCAGTCGACCGGGAAGCGGAAGAAGCCGATGAACGCGAGCCAGCCGTTCGTGGGCAGGTACGGGTGGACCGCGTGCAGGCTCGGGATCTGCCCCATGATCTGACTGGCGATCGCGATCACGATCGTGGCGACCGCGGCGCCCGGGCCGGAGTCGGTGCGGGTGGAGATGCACACGCCGATGCACGCGATGCCCGACATCGCCAGGACCATGTAGGCACCGGAAGCGGCGATCCGCCCGAGCCCCTCGAGCACCGACAGCGTCGTGCCCGAGAGCGTCGGCATCGGATGCAGCCCGAACACGATCGCGCCCCAGATCAGGCCACTCGCGATCGTGGCCACGACGAGGAAGCCGAGGAGCGTCATCGCCGACGTGTACTTCGCCACGACCAGCCGCGTGCGTCGGACCGGACGGAGGAGGAGGTACCGCAGCGTCCCGGCCTGGGACTCGCCGGCGATCGCGTCGCCGGCGAACAACCCGGTCGCGAGCGGCAGGAAGAAGGGCTGGACCACGGCGAGGCCGGTCAGCGCCGCGTACATCCCGCTGGTCGAGACCTGGAGCAGGAACGGTGGCGCGTCCTGTGAGTCTTGCGGCGTGGGGGGGTTCGCCTTGATCGCCAGCACGATCACGAACGGGATCCCGGCGATCGCCGCGGCGAGCAGCCAGGTGCGCCAGCGATGGAGCGCCTTCGCGAGCTCAACGCGGTACATCTTCGCCCTCCACGAGGTGCAGGAACACGTCCTCGAGGCTCTCGCGCACGGGGATCAACGCGTGGACGCGGATCCCGGCCCGGACGAACGCCGCGTTCAGGTCGGCCGGGCCGATTCCGTCGGCGAACGTCGCGGTGATCGTGCCGGAACCGGGACCCGCGCCGATCCCCTCCAGCTGCACACCGTTCAGACCGGCGCCGACGCGAAGGGCCGCCGCGGCGTCGTCGACCTCGATGCGCACCCGGTCGGCGCCGCCGCCCAGCGAGCCCGGTGAGCCCTCGGCCACCAGGCGGCCGTGCGCCATCACGCCGACGCGGTCGCACATCGCCTCGACCTCGGCCAGCAGGTGGCTCGAGACGAAGATCGTCGTGCCCTGGTCGGCAAGCGCGCGCAGCAGCAGCCGGATCTCGCGCATCCCGCTCGGATCGAGGCCGTTCGTGGGCTCGTCCAGGACCAGCAGCTCGGGCTCGCCGAGCAGGGCCAGGGCGATCCCGAGGCGCTGCCGCATCCCCTGGCTGTAGGCCTTCACCCTCTTGTCGGCCGCCTCGAGCAGCCCGACCGTCGCGAGCACGTGATCGACGCGCTCCAGACGCGCGCGCGAACCGGCGCGATCGGTGCCCGCGCCCGCTCGCGCGAAGTACTCCAGGTTCTTCCGGCCGCTCAGGTACTTCCAGAAGGCGGGCTCTTCGACGAGCGCGCCCACGCGTTCGAGCGGGGCATGCGCCGGCCCGACCCGCTCGCCCAGCAGGTCGACCTCGCCCTCGGTCGGCAGGATCAGCCCGAGCGCCATCCGGATCGTGGTGGTCTTGCCGGCGCCGTTGGGGCCCAGGAAGCCGAAGAGCTGCCCGGGCTCGACCGTGAGGTCCAGGTGGTCGACCGCGGCGAGTTCGCCGTAGCGCTTCGAGAGGCCGCGCGCGACGATCGCGGCGGTCACGGGAGCTTCGTGGCGTCCTCGCGCAGCGTGTCCAGCCCGACCGGTCCCGCCAGGAGCCACGTCGCGCCCCCGGCGCGGGTGGTCATCACGGAGAACAGCGGACCACCGAACGGAAGCAGGGCGCCGGCCTCGGCCGGGAGCGGCCGCGTGAGCTTGACGGCGATCCGCGTGCCGAACCCTGAGCCGAACACGACCGTCTGCGGATGGCCGTCCAGGTGTCCTTCCGTCCGTCCGGCGTGGCTCGACGGCGAAGGCTCCACGACCGTCGCGCCGGGCGGCGGCACGAAGTCGAACATCGACGGGTCGATCGGATCGAACGAAACCGACGTGAACCCGATCCGTACCGCCGGGGCGTCGGCACCCTTCGGGGTGATCGCGAGCTGGAGGGGCAGTCGGTTCGCGGCGTCGATCGACACCGTGATCCGGCCGATCAGCGTGTCCGGTGCGGTCGGCGTGAGGATCAGGTCGTAGACGGGGCGGCCGGCGACGACGGCGGTGGTGCCCACGGAGACGTCCGCGTACGGCGCCAGACCCAGCAACGCGACGCTCGCGAGCGTGGAGGGATCGAGCTTCGGCGCGCCGGTCGCGCCGGTGCCGCCGAGGATCGGCGCGAACCAGGCGGGGTGGTCGCCGCCGGAGGACGCCGTGGGCGCCGCCAGGTGCACGGCGCGCATGGCGTTCGAATCCCAGAACCAGGCGTCGGTCGCGTTGGCCACCGCGACCTGCTCGCCCAGGTCGGTCAGATGCGCCAGGCGGACGCCGTCGGGCGAGCGCCACACGCGGTAGTCCTGGGTGCCGAGCAGCATCGCGGCAGGGCCGGTGGCGCCGCCGCCGAGCCCGGCCGGGAGGGACGGCAGTCCCACGTCGACCGTGCTGGTCACCGAGCCGGAGATCGTGAACGGCCGCGCGGACGCGTTGATCGCCGAGGCGAGCAACTCCTGCGCTCCCACGGGCTGGAGCGCAGGCGTCGCGTCCGCGCGGCCGCGCGTGACGCCGATCAGGCCGAGCACGAGCGCCACGGCCACGACGACGCTGAGGACCGAGATCCGCAAGCGTGATCCCACGAACCCCTTGTACCACCGGCTCGTGGAAGGGTGCGAGGGACGCGGCGATCTCACCATACGAACGTGACATCGGCAGGCAGGGGGTCCTGCCTTCAGTCGAGGTCGGCCGCGCGGAGCTGGCCGCCGGTGGGGCCGCGCCCGCTGACCGCGTACGCGCCGCAGCGGGTCGCGAGCACGACCGCGTCCGCGACGTCCAAACCGATCGCCAGCCCGTAGGTCAGCCCCGCCTCGAAGCTGTCGCCGGCGCCGTACGTGTCGACGATCGGTCCGGGCGGCGGTACCGGCGCGTAGCGCCCGGTCCGCCCGTCCGTGGTCTCCCAGGTGCCGCCGCTCGAGCCCTCGGTGCGCACGACGACGCCCGGCTCGATCGGCAGGTCGCCGCGGTCGTAGCGTTCGGCGGGGTCGACAGCGCTGCCGACGATCGCATCGATCGGCACGTCGGCCTCGGCCAGCACGTCGAGGGCCCGGCTCGTCGCGACCAGCACGCGGGCACGGCGTGCGCGGCGAACCACGCCGGCGTCGCCGGCCGTGAAGAGCACGCCGTCGACCTCGGCCAGTCGATCCCACGGCAGGGGATCGTCCTCGAGCGGATGCAGCCGGTCGCCGAGCGTCACGATCGTCCGCTCGTGGCGGTCGTCGATCATCGTGAGCGCGGTCCGGGTCGGCTCCGGCCGCGTCGCCGCGTGGAGCTCGACGCTCTTGGTCGCGAGGTCGGCGCGGGCCTCGTCGGCCGTCCGGTCGTCGCCGAGCGCCGACAGGAACAAGCTCGAGCCGGCGAGCTTGGCGAGCTGCACCGCGGCGACGCCGCCCCCGCCGCCGGCGCCCTCCCAGGTCTCGCTCGCGTGCACGATCCCGCCGGCCTCCGGCACGGCCGGCACGCGCGCGAACCGGATCCACTCGATGTGCCCGACGACGGCCAGGCGGTGCGACGGCATGCGCGAGGCTACCCCGGATCCGGGCCGGGCCGTCGGCCCGGGTACCCTTCGGGGATGCGCGTGGACACGGGTTTCGCCGCGCTCGGAACCGAGCGGCTCGTCCTGCGGCGCTCCCTGCCCGAGGACGCGCCGACGATCTCCGCGTACCGCAGCGATCCCGTCGTCCACCGCCACCAGGGCTGGGACCGGACCGACGTCGAGGGCGTCCGGGCCGAGATCGAGGAGATGGCCGGCCGGGCTCCGGGGGAGCCGGGCGGCTGGGTGCAGCTGTCCGCGATCCGCCGCGAGGACGAGGAACTGATCGGAGACGTGGGGTTGAGCGTCGGCGAGGCGGAGCCCGAGGTGCTGAAGCTCGGCTACACGATCTCCCCGGCGTTCCAGGGCCTCGGCTACGCGACCGAAGCCGTTGCGGCGCTGACGGAGTACGGCTTCGACGCGCTCGCGGCCGAGGTCGTGCGGATCTACGCGAGCGCCGCGAACGCCGCATCGATCCGCGTGGCGGAGAAGGTCGGGCTCCGGCTCGTGGAGCGGATCCCGCGGGGCGGGGGCCGATCCGCGGTACGGTACGAGCTCACCCGGGACGAGCGCGGATTCAGGCACGCCCCGATCCCGACCGATACCTAAGGCCGAACACACCCCCGACCCCCGAAGGTGGCCCGACGATGAAGCGTTCCCTCCCGCTGGTGGTGTTCCTGATGGTGGTGACCTCGATCGCGGCGTTCTCGCCCGCGGCGGGGGCGCGCTCGGCGGCGCGTGCCGCCGCCCTGCCTCCGGTGCAGGCACGGGCGGACGCGTGGGTGCGCCTGTGCGGCTTCGACCACGGCTGCGCCTTCAACAAGAAGCCGTACCTCCCGACGCCGTACAAGGGCAACAACGTCTACAACACGAGTGGCTCCCATCAGACCGCGACGGGCTTGATGGATGAAGGGACCGACATCCGCTTCTGGGTGATGCTGCAGAACGACAGCGACCAGGACCAGACCTTGCATGTGCAGGGCTGCGGGGTGCCGCTGAACATGCGGAACCGGTGGCGGATCCGTGAGGTGCTGATCGGCACCTGGAAGGTGTCGGAGTGGCACCACTACAACGTGATCACCAAGGAGCCGTACGCGACCTGGGCGTGGAACGTGCGCCTGGCCGCGCACGCGAGGCAGGCGATCACGTTCGAGCTGTGGAACCTGATCCGCGGCGTGAACAAGGTCTTCGACTGCCGGATGTCCGTGTCGTTCACGGACCAGCCGGACCAGGTCGACACGGTGATCGCGAGGAGCATCACGTTCTGACGCTCAGGCCGTCGTCGATGCGGCCTCGCCCTCGCGGGTGAACGCCGCCAGCCGCTCCAAGAGCGCGACGGCGCCGATATCGCGAAGGTAGGCGGTCGCGTCCGCGAGCGTCTCCTCCGTCAGCGGCTCTCCGGGGAGCACCGCCGCCATGTCGATCGCGCAGCAGGCCAGGTCGAACGAACAGTTCAGGTCGCGCCACGCGTCGATCGCGCGTCCGTAGCCGGCCACCGCGTCGATCCGCCGCCCCTCGATCGCGGCGAGGCCGGCGGTCGCCGTCAGGCGCACCGCGTCGATCCAACGGCCGCCCAGCACGCCCACCGCGGCGATCGCCCGGCGCACGCGCTCGGCGTCGCGCGCCCACACGGCGGCACGGGACGCCTCTCGCGTTGCGAGCGGCGTATTCATCCCGGCAGGATCGAGCGCCACGGCGCCCATCGCCTCGTCGTACGCCGCGTCCAGATCGCCGTGCAGGAGCAGCACGGCCGAGCGCACGCGCAAGAACCACGCGCGGAGCGGCACCATCTCGGTCGCCTCGACCTCGACCCGCACGCTCTCCAGGCGCGTGAGCGCCCGATCCGGTTCGCCGCGATGCGCGAGCAGCGACGCCTCGCAACACACGACGCTGTCCCTGGTCATCGGGGTGAGCTCCCTGCCGTCGAGGCGCGCGATCGCGTCCTCCGCCTCGGGCCAGTGCCCGAGCTCGATCGCGGACTCGGCGAGGTTCGGAAGCGTCACCAGTTCGAGCGGACGGTCACCGGCACGCCGCGCCATGTCGGCCGCTTCCTCGAAGGCGTGGAGCGAGCCGATCGGGTCGTCCTCGGAGCCGTAGACCGCGATCCCCATGAACGCCTCGCCCGCGATCCGGATGCTCCCGATCTCCTCTGCGAGTTGCAGCGTCCCGCGCGCCAGGATCGTCGCCTCGCGATGCCGGCCCAGGTTGAACAGCCCGAGCGACTTCGCGCCGAGCGCCTCGACCAACGTCTCGGTGAGGTGGTTCCGCTCGGCGAGTTCCAGGGCGCGCTCCGCCCATCCGATCGCGACCTCGGCGGCGTCGGTGATCACGTACGCGCTGGCAAGCGACGCGTAGACCTTGGCGCGGACCTCCTCGTGGCCCTCATCCCCGAGGTCGGCCAGCGCGGCCTCCATCCGCTCGGCGCCTTCGATCCGGCGGTTCTGGGGTGCGAGCGCGCGCCACAGGCGGGCCGTCACACGCGCGACCGACTCGAGGTCCCCGATCCCGCCGAGGATGGCGATCGCCTCCTCGAGGAACGCAACGGCGCGAGGGAACTCGGCCGCGTGCACCGCCGCGCGGCCGGCGACCTCGAGGATCGCTGCCCGCTCGGTGCCCGCCGGAGTGACGTCGAGCGCGATCTCCGCGTACGCGAGGGCCTGCTCGGGCGAGCCCAGGGACGTCGCACGTTCGGCGGCCTGCGAGAGCCAGTCGCGGGCGCGGGCGGCCAGAGCGTCGGCCTCCGGCCCCGCCGGCGATTCCCGGTAGGCCTCGACGTAGTGCGTCGCGACCACCGCCGCCAGCTCCTCGTCCCCGAGGGACTCGAGGTGATGGGCCGCGGCGAGGTGGCGGGCGCGCCGGTCGGCGCGCGCGAGCGTCGCGTAGGCGACCTCGCGGATCATCGACTGGGTGAACGTGTACATCCCACGCTCGGGCGAGCGTGGGTCGGCGTCCAACTCCAGGAACTCCTTCCGCGTCAGCTCCCGGAGCCTCGGCTCCAGCTCCGGAGCCGCGAGCCCCGCGATCGCGGCGAGCCCGTCGAGCGTGAAGCTCTTCCCGAGCACGCTCGCGTCCTGGAGCAGGCCGCGATCCTCCGGCGCCAGCCCGTCGAGGCGCGCGGCGATCAGCGCGTGCAGGGTGGGCGGGATGTCGAGCTCACCCACCTCACCCACCGGCTCGTACGCTCCCTCGGCCGCGTGCAGGACGCCGCGGTCGGCCAGCATCCGAACGGTCTCGACCGCGTACATCGGGACGCCCTCGGCGCGCGTGACGATCCGTTCGACGCTCTCGGCGGGAAGGTCGCGGACGAAGCCGGTGACCAGCTGGGTCATCGCTGCGTCCGGCAAGGGCTCCAGGTGCAAGGCGGTGAGGCTGCGCGAGCCGGCGCCCCACGTGGGCCGGCGTTCGGCCAGCTCGGGCCGGGCGAGCGTCACGATCAGGATCGGCAGGTTCCGGGACCACTCGATCATCGACTCGATGAAGTCGAGCATCCCGGCGTCGGCCCACTGGAGATCCTCGAAGACCAGCACCGTGGTGCCGCGCTCGGCGATGCGCTCGAAGAACGTGCGCCACGCGGCGAACAGCTCGGCGCGATCGCCCGGCGGCGCGGGCTCGAGGCCGAGGAGGTGCGCGAGGCGCGGCTCGATCCAGCGGCGCTCCTCGGGATCGGCGATCAGGTCGGCCACCGAGGTGGCCAGCGCGCGTGAGGCGGCGGCCGGGTCGTCGGTCTCGGCGATCCGGGCACGCATGCGCACCATCTCGCCGAGCGCCCAGAACGTGACGCCGTCGCCATAGGCGGGGCAGCGGCCGCGGTGCCAGTACAGCTCCTCCACGAGCCCGTCGGCGTACTTCTCGAACTCCCACGCGAGGCGTGACTTGCCGATCCCGCCGATCCCGACGACCGAGACGAGCCTCGCCTTCCGCTCCGTGCCGGTGACACGCAACAGCTCCTTGATCAACCGGAGCTCCTCCGTGCGGCCGACGAACGGCGGCTCGATCGCTTCGGTCCGGTTGACCCCGCCGCGTTCGCCGACGATCCGGAGCGCACGCCACGCGGGGACCGGCGCTTCCTTCCCCTTCAGCGCGAGGTCGCCGATCCGTTCGAACGTGATCGCCTTCCCGGCCGC
The DNA here is from genome assembly GCA_035490535.1 of Actinomycetota bacterium. GTDB lineage: Bacteria > Actinomycetota > UBA4738 > UBA4738 > HRBIN12 > AC-51. Next base: position 37,456 of record DATHCP010000003.1, on the reverse strand, counting down.
TTGGAACGTCGCGTCGCCGACCAGGACGGTGCCGGGCTCGGCCGCGGACTGCAGGCGGGATGCGGTGTTGACCAGGTCGCCGGCCACGATCCCCTGGTCGACCGCGCCGATCATCGTGGCGGCCTCGCCGGTCAGGACCCCGGCGCGGGCCCGCAGGTCCACGCCGACCATCTCGCCGAGCGCCTCCACGCCGTCCAGCAGCTCGAGCGCCGCGCGCACCGCGCGCTCCGCGTCGTCCTCGTGCGCGGTCGGGGTGCCCCAGACCGCCATCACCGCGTCGCCGATGAACTTCTCGACCAGGCCGCCGTAGCGTTCGATCACGTCGCGGGCGGTGTCGAAGTACCGGGTGAGGAGGTCGCGCACCTCCTCCGGGTCGCGGCCCTCGGCCATGCGCGTGGAGCCGACGAGGTCGGCGAACAAAACCGTCACGAGCCGGCGCTCGGCGGCCGGGCGCGCCGCGGCTGCGGTCGCCGGCGCGTCCTCCGCGGAGGCGATCGGCGAGCCACACTCGCCGCAGAACTTGCTCCTGGGCGGATTCTGGCTGCCGCAGACGGGGCAGCCGAGCGCCAACGGCGCCCCGCACTCCATGCAGAACTTCCGGCCTTCGCCGTTGTCGGTTCCGCAGTTCCCGCAGACCATCCGGGCCTCCGCGCCTCGGGCGCTCGAAGCCTAACGCGCTACCCTCGGGGGGTGACGACCCTCGAACCCGGCGATGCCGCCCCGTCGTTCTCGCTGCTGGACCAGCATGGCGAGACGGTCCGGTTGGAGGACTTCGCCGGGCGCAAGCTGCTGATCTACTTCTATCCCGAGGCCGACACCCCCGGCTGCACGACGCAGTCGTGCTCGCTCCGCGACCACCGGCAGGAGTTCACCTCCATCGGGGCCGACGTCGTGGGGATCTCGCCCGACCCGCCGCCGAAGCAGCTCGCGTTCGACGAGAAGTACCACCTCGGGTTCCCGCTGCTCGCCGACGAGGACCACGCGGTCGCCGACGCTTACGGGACGTGGGGCGAGCGCACGCGATCGACCGGCGAGGTCGTGACCGACATCATCCGCTCGTCGTTCCTGGTGAACGAGGAGGGGCGGATCGCGCGAGCCTGGTACCGCGTGACGCCGGAGGCGACGGTGCCGAACGCCTTGGAGGCGCTGCAGGCGGTATGAACGCCGACGGCCGGCTGGAGGGGCGCCGGGTTGCGGTCTTCCTCGACGAGGGGTTCGAGGACCTCGAGTTCTGGGTCACCGTGATGCGTCTGCGGGAGGAGGGCGCCGAGGTCCTGATCGTCGGCACCGCCGCCGGCCGGGAGGTCCGCGGCAAGAACGGGCTGCTGGCATCGAGCGACGTCGGCACGGCCGACGTCGCGGTCGAGACGCTCGACGCGGTCGTGGTGCCCGGCGGCTGGGCTCCGGACAAGCTCCGGCGGCACGAGGATGTCCTGGCGATCGTCCGAGGCGCCCACGAGGCCGGCAAGATCGTCGGCATGATCTGCCATGCGGGCCTGGTCGGGATCTCGGCCGGCATCGTGCGGGGATCGCGTGCGACCGGGAGCCTCGGGATCAAGGACGACCTGGTGAACGCGGGCGCGATCTGGGTCGACGCGCCCGCCCTGCGCGACGGCAACCTCGTGTGGGGCCGCGTCGTTGCCGACATCCCGGATTTCTGCCGCGAGCTGGTTGCCGCGATCGAGGGTATCTAGGCGGAGGTGGCCCCCTCGTAGAGGTGGCACGCCACCTCGACGTCGCCGGCTGCCCGCAGCGACGGATCCTCCCCGTCGGTGAACGTCACGTCGACGTGATCGCCGTTCGCGGTCATCTCCCGCACGCCCGACCAGAACGGTTCCGCGGCGTCCGCGTCGCGGATCGTGGCGAGCAGCTCGAGGACGTCCTCCCCGGTCCGGCCCCGCCCCGCCGGCACGGTCGCGGCCGTCGTCGCCGCCTCGATCCGGGCGAGGTCGCCGACCGTCGCGCGTTCGTGCTCGTAGTCGGCCTCGGCCATCGCGGTCCACCGGCGCTCGAACAGATCGGCCAGATCGCGGCTCTCCCATCCGCAGCGGCCGAACGCCCGCGGGCATCGCGGATGGAACGAACAGCCGAGCGGGGGCTGGACGGCATCGGGAACCTCGCCGCGCGGCAGGTCGCGCGGGACGGTGCGGTCCGGATCGGGATCGGGGATCGCCCGCAGCAGGGACACGGTGTACGGGTGCTTCGGATCGGCGAAGATCGAGGCCGTCGGGCCGATCTCGACGATCCGGCCGAGGTACATGATCGCGATCCGGTCGCAGAAGAACTTCGCGGTGGCCAGGTCGTGGGTGATGTAGAGGTACGTCAGGTCGAGCTCGTCTTTCAGCTTCAGCATCAGCTCGAGGATCTTCGCGCGCACGCTCATGTCGAGCATCGAGACCGGCTCGTCGGCCACGAGCAGCTCGGGCCCGAGGATGATCGCCCTGGCCAGCACCGCGCGCTGCTTCTGTCCGCCGGAGAGGTCGCTCGGGTACTTGTCGAAGAACCGCTCGACCGGCGCGAGGCCGACGCGTTCGAGCGCGTCGCCGACCGCGACCCGCAGCGCGGCCTTGTCCTTCACGAGGCCGTGGATCACGAGCGGGTGGCCGACCGCGGTCAGCAGGTCCATCGCCGGGTTCAGCGAGGCGTGCGGATCCTGGAACACGATCTGCATCCGGCGCCGGTAGGGTCGGAACGCCGACTCGGACAGGTGGGCGATCTCTTCGCCGTCCAGGCGGATCGAGCCGCCCGTGGCGTCGGCGAGGCGCAGGATCGTCCGGCCGAGCGTCGTCTTGCCGCTGCCCGATTCTCCGACGAGGCCGAGGACCTCGCCGTGGTGCAGCTGGAAGGAGACGCCGTCGACGGCCTTCACCGAGCCGGCGTCGCGCCCGATCAGCCGCCCGCCGAACGATCCACGCAGCGAGAAGTGGGTCGTCAGGTCGCGGACGTCGAGCAGCGGCGTGTCCTCCTCACGCTTCGTCCGCAACCGCGATCTCCTCTCGGACGAGCGGCTCGGTGCCGCCCGGCGGGATCTCCTCGTCGGGCCCGTAGCGCCAGCAGCTGACGCGGCGACCCGGCAGCGGACGCTCCTCGATCGGCTCGCGATCGGCGCAGACCACCATCGCCTGGTCGCAGCGCGGGTGGAACCGGCAGCCGGGCGGCGGCATGCTCAGGTCGGGCGGGGCGCCGGGGATCGAGCGCAGCTCGGTCGTGGACAGCGAGATGATCGAGCCGAGGAGCGCCTGCGTGTAGGGGTGCTGCGGCTCGCGGAACACGTCGCGCGAGCTCCCCTCCTCGACGATCCGGCCGGCGTACATCACCGCGACCCGGTCGCAGGCCTCGGCCACGATGCCCAGGTTGTGCGTGATCAGCAGCAACGCGGTGTCGAAGTTCCGCCGCAGGTCGGCGAGGATCCCCAGGATCTGGGCCTCGACCAGCACGTCGAGGGCGGTGGTCGGCTCGTCGGCGATCACGACGCGCGGACGGAGCACCAGCGCCAGCGCGATCATGATCCGCTGGCGCATGCCGCCGGAGAACTCGTGCGGGTACTGGCGGAACCGGGTGGGCGGGATCCCCATGCCGCCGAGCGCCTCCAGCGACCGCGTGCGGATCTCCTGCGCCGACAGGTCGGGCTCGTGCGTCTTCAGCGTCTCGGCGAAGTGATCGTCGATCCGCATCAACGGGTCGAGGCGCGTCATCGGCTCCTGGAAGATCATCGCGATGTCGGGCCCCCGGACGCTGCGTTGCTGTTTCGGCGGCAACGCCAGCAGGTCGCGGTCCTCGTAATGGATCTCCCCGTCGATCGCGGTGCCCTCGGGCAGCAGCCCCATCAGCCCGCGGCCGAGCGTGGACTTCCCGCAGCCGGACTCGCCGACCAGGCCGAGGGTCTCGCCCGGCGTGAGGTCGAACGAGACGCCGTCGACCGCGCGGACGGCTCCACGTGCCGTGCCGTACCACACGCGCAGGTCGCGGACGGACAGGACCGGCGGGTTCACGTCTGGTCCTCGTCCCCGGGCTCCGGCTCCGCCTCCGCACCCTCCCGGGGCGGGAGCTCGACGGGTTCGATCGGGCGCTTGCGGATCACCGGGTTCAGCACGTCGTTGAGCCCTTCGCCGACCAGCGTCAGCCCGGTCACCAGCAGCACGATCGCGAGCCCGGGGAACAGGCCGGTCCACCAGATCCCCGCGCCGGCGTCGGAGATCGCGCGCTGGATGTCGTACCCCCATTCCGCGGCTTCGGTCGGCTGGATCCCGTAGCCCAGGAACCCGAGCGCCGCGAGCGTGAGGATCGCGTCGGCCGCGTTCAGCGTCGCGATGATCGGAACGTTCTGGATCACGTTCTGCAGGACGTAGCGGCGCATGATCGTCCATGGCCTCGCGCCCATCGCCCGGGCGGCCTCGACGTAGGACTCCTCGCGGATGCTGATCACGTGGTTGCGCACGACGCGGAAGTACTGCGGGACGTAGACGATCGAGATCGCGAGCGCCGCCGTGACGACCCCATGTCCGAACGTCTTGGACAGCAGGAACGCGATCACGATCGCGAACAGCAATGACGGGAACGCGAGCATCGCGTCCATGAACACGAGGAGCGTCCGGTCGAGCTTGCCGCCGTGGTAGCCCGAGATCAGCCCGAGCGGCAAACCGATCCCCATCGAGACGAACAGCGACAGCAGGACGACCTCGATCGCGGTCCGCGACCCGAAGATCACGCGCGAGAGCACGTCGGTCGACATCACGTTCGTGCCGAACAGATGCTGCGCAGACGGAGCCTGTTGCTTGATGAAGCGCACGCCCTCGGCCGTCTTGTACTGGTCGAACGCGTACGGAGCGATCTGCGTGGCGAAGATCGCCATCAGGATGAAGGCGACCGTGATCCCGATCCCGACCCACACGATGGCCTTGGGCATGCCCTTGGCGTCGTGCATCGGCGCCCACATCCGCCGGAGCGCGCCGAGCCGGCGGCGCTGCATCGGCGCGAGGTCGTCGAGCTCCTGAGGAGAGGACGGCACCGGCGGCGTCTCGAGCTGCGAGGCCATCAGTACCGGATCCTCGGATCGACCCAGGCGTTGAGGATGTCGATCGCCAGGCTCACGATCACCACGATGATCCCGGTGACGACGACGATCCCCTGCACGGCGATGTAGTCCCGGTTGTCGAGGTAGCGCACCAGCTCCGCGCCGATGCCCGGCCAGTTGAACGTCTCCTCCGTCAGCACGGCGCCGCCCAGCAGGAGGGCGAACGTCAGACCCATGATCGTGATCACCGGCACGAGGGCGTTCTTGAACGCGTGCTTGTAGACGACGCGTGGCTCCTTCACCCCGCGGGCCCTGGCCGCCTCGACGTAGTCACCCTTCATCGTCTGGAGCAGGTTGACGCGGACGAGCCGGATGAAGATCCCTCCGATCACCAGCCCGAGCACGACGGACGGCATGATCAGGTGGCGCAGGACGTCTTGGAGCGCGGACCAGTTGCGGTCGATGATCGCGTCGATCACCAGGATGTTCGTGTGCGTCTGGAGCGTCGCGCCGACGACGGGGCTCGTCTGGCCGGAGGTCGGTAACCAGTCGAGCCACTTGCCGAACGTCAGCTGGGCGAGGAATCCCAGGAAGAACACGGGCGCCGCGTAGAGCACGATCCCGAACAGCCGGCCGCCCAGGTCGATCGCCGTATCTCGGTACGCCCCTGCGAGCAGGCCGATCCCGACGCCGGCCACCATCGCGACGATCATCGCGAAGAAGGTCAACTCGAGCGTGGCGGCCCCGTTCTGCGCGATCACCTGGGTCACCGGCCGGTTGTCCAGGATCGTGGTGCCGAAGTTCAGGGTCGCAACGTCCTTCAGGTACTCGACGTACTGGACGGCGAGCGGCCGATCGTAGCCCGCGTCGTGCTTACGGCGCGCGAGCTCCGCGGCGGGGAGTTTCCCACCGAGCGCCGCGCTGATCGGATCCCCCGGCGCCACGCGCATCAAGAGGAAGACCACCGTCAGCAGGATCAGCAGCATCGGGATCGCGAGCAGCGTCCGCGTGATGACGTAGCCGCGCAGCGATGAGGATCGCTTCATCGAAGGGCCATGCTACGGCGAGGCGTCGTCCGGACCCGGCCGAAGGCCGGGTCCGGACGGAACCGCGAACTAGGAGCTCTTGCCGATCATCCAGTACCGCAGGAGGTAGGCGACGTCCAGGGTGTCCTGCACGCCGGTGATCCCTTGCGTGGTGACCGCCAGCTGACGTCCCTCCCAGATCGGGACGATCGGAACGTCCTGGGCTCCGATCTTCTGGATCTCCTGGAAGTCCTTCACGCGTTGCGCCTGGTCGGTCGAGGCGCGCTCGTCGGCCAGGAGCTGGTCCACCTTCGCGTTCTTGTAGTGGTCGTTCAGGAACGACGCGCTCGAGTAGAACGTGAAGACGTAGTTGTCCGGGTCCGGATAGTCCGGGAACCAGCCCAGCTGGTAGTTCGGGTACTGGTCCGTCACCGCGGCGTTGATGTAGGTGTCCCACTCGGTGGACTTCAGGGTCACCGTGAACAGCCCGCTCGACTCGAGGGACCGCTTGATCTCGGCGTACTCGTCGGCCGACGAGTCGCCGTAGTGCGTGGGCGTCCACCAGATCTCGAGCGGCACCGGCGTGGAGATCCCCGCGTCCTGCAGGGCCTTCTTCGCGCCGGCCACGTCCGGGCTATCCCCGTAGGCGTCCTTGAAGGCATCGATGTGGCCCGGGAGGGCCGACGGAACCATCGACCACAGCGGCGCGACCGTGTCGTTGTACACGTTGTGCACGATCGCCTGACGGTCGACCGTCATCGCGACCGCTTGCCGCACCGCCAGCTCCTTGCCCGCCGGGAAGCTCTCGTTGAAGACCAGGTACCGGATCTCGGAGCCCGGCCCCGTGAGGACCTGGAGCTGCGACTCGCCCTTCATCCCCTCGACGTCCGTCGGGGTGAACGTCCGCCAGCCCACGTCGACGTCGCCCTGCTCGAGCGCCAGCTTCAGCGCCGAGGACTTGTCGAAGTACTGGACGATCACGCCCCCGTTCGCCGGCGGATCGCCCCACCAGTTGGGGTTCGGCGCCAGCACGACCTGCTGGCCGGGCGTGTACTTCGTCAGCGTGTAGTGGCCCGAGCCGATCACCTTGTCGTCGGGCTGGAGCTTGGTCTCGGGGAAGACATCCGACGGCACGATATAGGCGGCCGACGATGTCAGGATCATCGGCCAGGTCGCGTCGGGCGCGTTGAGGTGGAACGTGATCGTCGCGTCGTCCGGGGTGTCGATCGACGCGGGGTTCCACTTGCAGCCGTCCGCCCCCGGCTTGTTGATCGCGTTGAGCAGGCTGCACGCGCCGTTCGGGTCGTTGATCTCGAGGTTGCGCTTGAAGGAGAACGCGACGTCCTCGGACGTGAGCGGCGAGCCGTCGCTGAACTTCAGTCCCGGCTTCAGCGTGCACGTGTAGGTCTTCGGGTCCGAGTAGGCGCACGACTGCGCGGCCGAGGCCTCCGGCGTGTTCCCGCCGGCCGGGATCACCAGCAGGTTGTCGTAGATCTCCCCGCTGATCTGCTGCGACCCGAGGTCGTACTGACCGGCCGGGTCCAGCGAGACGATCGAGTCGGTCGTCCCGTGGACGATCGTGGCGGAGCTGTTCGGCGCGCCCGATCCACCCGCCGTGGACGAGTTCGATTTGCACGCCGCGACCATGACGGCAAGCACCGCCACCGCCGCGCCGACGCGAAGCGTTCGCCTCACGTAGAACCCCCTCTCTTCCCGCGCGCCAGCGGACCGCATGCCCGCGCGGCGCCTTTCCACGTTGTACGTAGCCGGACCGGCCTCAGGGACTGGCCGGCCAGGGATCGCCCCGGCTCGACCGCCAGAGGGCGAGGAGCCGCGAGGCGGCCGCGCCCGGGTCGGCCACGAACCCGGGCTCGAGGTGGTTCCGTCCGGCATCGCGATGCACCGTAAAGGTTCCGAAGGAGTCCTGGAGGCGCTCGGCCATCCGCTCCCAGCGGAAGTCGCTGTCGGTGCCCATCGTGAAGAGCACCGGACCCGGGAAGCGGGGGAAGGCCCGGGGATCGATCCGGTGCCGCAGCAGCGCGCGGGAGAAGGTGGCCGCACCCACCACGCGGTCCACCGGCGGCGCCGCGGCCGGCTCCGGAACGCGCACGCCCGGCCGGACCAGCCGGGCGGCGAAGGCCCCCGGGCCGCCCTTGGCGCTCGCCCGCGCGTCGGCGGCGACGGCTTCCTGCGCCTCGGGGGAGAAGTCCGTCGCGGGTTCGTCGAGCGCGAGCGTGCGGACCCGCCCCGGCCGAGCGGCCACGTAGGCGAGCGCGATCGCTCCGCCGGCCGAGTGCCCGACCAGATGGAACGTCTCGAAGCCGGCCGCGTCGGCCGCGCGATCGATCCCGTCCAGCTCGTCGCGGATCCCGTAGCTCGCCGAACGGCCCGGTGCGTACACCTCGAGCTCCTTCGGGATCGCCTCCGCGTCGCGGCCGAGCGCGGCGATCAGCGGCCGGTAGCGGTCCTCGGCCGGCGTGAGGATGCCGGGCAGGAGCAGCGTCTGCGGAGGCACGGCTCAGGCGTCCGCGGTCGGTCCGTCCGGATCGCGGGGGCTCCCCGCGAACACCGGCGCGCCCACCTGCTCCATCAGGCCGAGGTCGTCGCGATGGTTCCAGAGCTCGACGATCCGCCCGTTCCGGATCCGGAAGATGTTGACGCCGCTGAACGTCGCACGTCGCCCCGTGGGCTCGACATCGCCCCACGGGCCGGTGAAGGTTCCGGTCGAGGTCCAGCGGGCGGCGACCAGGTCGTCCTCGGCGATCAGCACGTCGACCGTCATCCGCAGATCCGGGAACGCGGCGCGGAAGGCTCGCGCGATCGCGGCCATGCCAGCCCCGCCGGCGCCCGCCGTCGTCGGCCGCAGGTCGTGGCGGACGTAGTCCTCCGCGAAGAGGTCCCGCGCGACCTCGACGTCGCCGCCGTTCCAGACCTCGTCGTAGAAGCGACGCACGAGCGCTCCGGTCTCGGCCGACATCGCGCCGATGCTAGCGAGGTCCCGCGCGGGCCGTCGAACGCGGGTACGTTGCGACCCGATGGAGCGACGTGCGTTCGGATCCACCGGCCTCGAGGTGCCGGTGGTCGGCCTCGGCACCTGGAACGCCCTGGACGTCGTGCCGGGAGACGAGCCGCGCGCGCGGGCCGTCGTGACCGCGGCCCTCGGAACCGGGGCGAACCTGATCGACTCCTCGCCGATGTACGGGCGCGCCGAGCAGGTGCTGGGCCGCGCGCTCGGGTCTCGCCGGCCGGAGGCGATCGTGGCCACGAAGATCTGGTCGGGCTCGGAGGAGGAGGGGCGGCGCCAGTTCGCCGCGCAGCTCCGGTACTTCGGCGATCGCGTCGACGTGCTGCAGGTCCATAACCTCACGGCCTGGCGGGCGCAGCTCGACTGGATGGAGGCCGAACGGGACGCCGGCCGGATCGGGGTGCTCGGCGCGACGCACTACGCGGCCACCGCGTTCGACGAACTGGCGCGGGCGATGCGCTCCGGACGGATCGGGATGGTTCAGGTCCCGTGGAACCCCCGTGAGCGCGACGCGGAGCGGGAGATCCTGCCGCTGGCCGCGGAGCTGGGTCTGGGTGTGATCGCGATGCGCCCCTTCGGCGATGGGGACCTGCTCCGCAGGGCACCCTCCGCCGTCGACCTCGCGCCGCTCGGGGTCGCGTCGTGGCCCGAGGCGCTGCTGCGCTGGTGCGTCGCCGATCCGCGGATCTCGGTCGCGATCCCCGGTAGCGGCGACCCCGAGCACGTCCGCGCGAACGCGGATGCCGGCGACGGGCGGCGCTTCGAGCCGGACGAGCTCGCGTTGGTGGAGCGCCTCGCCGGCTGAGAAGCCTTCCGCGCCAGGAGGCCTCCGAGCCCCTCAAGCGGCGCGTTCGGGAGCTCGATATCCCGGAAGGGAACCCCGACCGGGAGCTCGTGATGTCCTCGAGGCTCAGCCTGCTGCAGAAGGTGGCGATCGCCGCCGCCCTGCCGATCCTGGTGCTCGGGGTGGTGCTCCAGCGCGGCCTGGAGTCCCAGGTGCGCCAGCGGGCCCTCGCGAACGCGGTGGAGTCGACGAAGCTGGTCGCCACGCTCGGGATCCAGCCGCAGCTCTCCGCGGGCGAGCTGACCTCGGGACTGAGCGATCGCCAGATCGCCGAGCTCGACCGGGCGCTCGCCGGAGCGCAGGGCGGCCAGCTCGCCCGGATCAAGATCTGGAACCGCGACGCGACGATCGTGTACTCCGACGACCACAGCCTGATCGGGCGCAGCTCGCCCGACGGACCGTCCGACAGCCTCGCCGAGTCGCTCGCCGGCGAGACCCACTCGGAGCTGCTCGATGCCGATGCGCCCGGCGGCGGGGATGAGGACGGGGAGGAGGTCGACGTCGGCACGGAGAAGCTGCTCAACGCCTACGGCGAGCTCCTCGAGGTGTACACGCCCCTGACGTTCGGGAAGGGCCAGGCTCCGGCCGGTGTGTTCGAGATGTACGTCCCCTACGGCCCCACCGAGTCGACCGTGGCCCGCGACGTCCACCGGATCCAGCTCCTGCTGATCGTCGGGCTCGGCGTGCTCTACCTGGTGCTGCTGCCGATCGTCCTGGGCGCGTCGCGCCAGCTCCGCAAACAGGCGCAGATCGAGCGCGAGGCCGCCGACCGGCTGCGGCAGGCCGACGAGCTGAAGACCCAGTTCCTGACCGCGGTCTCGCACGAGCTGCGGACCCCCCTGTCGGCCGTGCTCGGATGCGCGATCTCGCTGCGCACCGCCGACGATCTCGGCCTGTCACGGGAGGACGTCCGCGACCTGACCGAACGGCTCGAGGCGAACGCACGCAAGCTGAACCGGCTCGTGTCGGACCTGCTCGACCTCGACCGGCTCGCGCAGGGGATCATCGAGCCCCGCCGGGCGCCCACCGATGTGGCCGAGCTGGTCCGGCAGGCGATCGCGGAGACGGGCGTGGCAGAGACCCGCACCGTCCACGTCGATGCGGCGCCGCTCGTCGTGGACGTCGACGCGGCCAAGGTGGAGCGCATCGTCGAGAGTCTGCTGGTGAACGTGCAGCGGCACTCGACCGGCACGAACCTGTGGGTCCGCGTCGAACCGCAGGACGAGGGTGTCCTGCTGGTGGTCGAGGACGACGGCGCGGGGGTGCCGCCCGAGCTGCGGGCGCGGATCTTCGAGCCGTTCGACCATGGCGACGACGTGAAGAGCTACGCGCCGGGCGTCGGCGTCGGGCTCTCGATCGTCGCGAACTTCGCGCAGTTGCACGGCGGGCGCGCCTGGGTCGAGGACCGCGCCGGCGGCGGCGCTTCGTTCCACGTGGAGCTGCCGGGCGCGATCACCCCGGCGGCCGCGCTCGAGCCCGTCGGCTGACCCCGCGCACCCGCCGCGTCCCTGCGGGGCGTTGCGCCCTCGCCTATGCTCCGGGTCCACGGAACGGGAGGGGGCAGCTCGGTGACGACGCTCGCGCTTCGGTTGGCACCGCCCCGGTCACGCTCGGCGGCCCGGGCATGGTTCCAGGTCGCCTGCGTCGTGGGCGGCTCGCTCCTGATCGCGGGGCTCGCGCAGCTGTCGGTTCCGCTCCCGTTCACCCCGGTGCCGATCACCGGCCAGACCCTCGGCGTGCTGCTCGTCGGGGCGGCGCTCGGTCCAGGGCTCGGCGTCGCATCGGTCGGTCTGTACCTGCTCGAGGGGGCCGTGGGCCTGCCGTTCTTCGCGGCGGGAGCCTCCGGCGCGGAGGTACTCCGCCTGGCCTCGGTGACCGGCGGCTACCTGTGGGGCTTCGTGCTCGCGGCGGCGCTGGTCGGCTGGCTCTCGCGGCACGGGTGGGATCGGTCGATCCGCACGTCGATCTCGGCGATGCTCCTGGGCTCGATCGTGATCTACGCGATCGGCGTGCCCTGGCTCTACCAGGCGCTCCCCGCGACGATCGCCGGGGAGCCCAAGAGCCTCCAGACCGCCCTGGAGCTCGGGCTGTATCCGTTCGTGGTCGGTGACGTGATCAAGCTGTTCGTCGCGGCCGCACTCGTTCCGTCGGCGTGGGCGTTGATCGGCCGGCTGTCGCCGGACGATTCGGAGCGCTGAACCCGGGGCTGTCACCCCGCGACGGTGACGAACCGCTCCGGATCCGCCGAGAACGTCTCCAGGCAGGCCGCCGAGCAGAAGTAGTACGTCCGGTCCTCGTGGACGGTCCGGAACCGCGCGTCGGCGACGTCGACGGTCATCCCACAGACCGGATCGATCTCCTCGTGCCGCGCCGGTGTGGCCGGTTCGGCCGGAGCGAGCGTTCCGGCCGCACGCAGCTGCACGATCTCCGCGAGGATCGCGACCGCGATCTCCTCGGTGGAGACGTGGCCGAGGTCGAGGCCCGCGGGCGCGTGCACCCGGGCGAGCGCCTCCGAGGACGTTCCCCGGTCGGCCAGGTAGCCGAGCACCGAGGCCGCGCGCTTCATGGATGCGACCAGCCCCACGTAGGCGGCCGGGGTCTCGAGGGCCCGGGTCAGCGCTTCCTCGTCGTAGTGGCCCTGGGTGGCCACGACGACGTAGGACCGGTCGTCGGCGCCGGCGGCCGCGAGGTCGAGCTCGGCCAGGACCCGGACGCCGTCCCGCTCGGAGGGTCCGTCGGCGTCTTCGTCGATCCGGACGGCCCGCCAACCGAGGCCGGCGGCCAGGGCGGCGAGCGACGCGGCGACCGGTGACCGTCCGATCGCGATCACCTGCGGCTGGGGCATCACGGGTTCCACGTACACCTCCAAGGCGCCTTCGCTCTGGCATGCGATCGGTACCGTCACGACGCCGTCGCGCGCATGGACCTCCAGCTCCTCCGGCGTGCCCAGGAACAGCAACCGCGGCGCACCGTCATCGAGCGCCTTCAGCGCCTCCCGCACCACGGTCGGCTCGGCGCACGCGCCACCGAGCCATCCGCGGACCGTGCGGTCCTGGGTGATCAGCGCCGTGGCTCCGGCCTTGCCCGACGAGGGCGCGCGTCGCCACACGACGGTCGCGAGCACGAACGGCTCGCCGCGTGCCGACAGCTCGGCGGCCAGGCCCAGGACCTCGGGCTTCATGTGGGGAAGCCTCTCACCTCCGCGCGGATCAGCCCGCCGCCCTCGCCGCCTGGATCGCCTCCCAGACCTTCGCCGAGGTGAGCGGCATGTCGATGTTGCGCACCCCGAGCGGCCACAGCGCGTCGATCACGGCGTTCACGAACGCGGCCGGCGAGCCGACGGTCGCCGACTCGCCCACGCCCTTCGCGCCGATCGGGTGGTGCGGTGACGGCGTGACGGTCTCGAACAGCTCGAACTTCGGCGTCTCCCACGCGGTGGGGAGCAGGTAGTCGACGAAGTTCGAGCCGATGCAGTTGCCGACCTCGTCGAACGTGATCTGCTCCATCGCGGCGGTGCCGAACCCCTCGGTCAGGCCGCCCTGGATCTGGCCCGCCACGATCATCGGGTTGATCCGGACGCCGCAGTCGTCGACCGCGACCATCCGCCGCACCTTCCATTCGCCGGTGTCGGCGTCGACCTCGACCGAAACCGCGTAGGTCCCGAACGGGAACGTCAGGTTCGGCGGGTCGTAGTAGTACGAGCCCTCGAGCCCGGGCTCCATGCCGTCGGGGAAGTTCGTGTACGCGGCGAAGGCCACGTCGCCGATCGTGACGGCCTTGTCCGGTGCGCCCTTGACCGTGAAGTTCGGTGCGCTGAACTCGACGTCGTCCTCGGAGACCTCGAGCAGGTGCGCGGCGAGCTTCGTCGCCTTCTCGCGGATCCGACGGCACACCATCGCGGTGGCCGCACCGACGGTCGGCGTGGAGCGGGACGCGTAGGTGCCCAGCCCGTACGGCGTGTTGTCCGTGTCGCCGTGCTGGACCTTCACGTCCTCCGGCTGGATCCCCAGCTCGGAGGCGACGATCTGCGCGAACGTCGTCTCGTGCCCCTGGCCCTGGGTCTGTGAGCTGATCTTCAGGATCGCTTTGCCGGTCGGGTGGATCCGGAGCTCGGCGCCGTCGTTCATCTTCAGACCGAGGATGTCGTAGTCCTTGTGGGGGCCGGCGCCGACCACCTCGGTGAAGCTGGCAAGGCCGATCCCGTAGAGCTTGCCCTCGGCGCGCGCCGCCTCCTGCTCCTTGCGCAGGTCGGCGTAGCCGATCTTCTCCAGCGCGAGGTTCATCGCGCCCTGGTAGTCGCCCGAGTCGTAGACGAACCCGCTCGCCGACGTGTACGGGAACTGGTCCTTCTCGATGAAGTTCTTCAGCCGGAGATCGGACGGATCCATGCCGAGTTCGTACGCGGCGTTCTGCACGAGGCGCTCGATCATGTAGGACGCCTCCGTGACGCGGAACGAGCAGCGATACGCGACGCCGCCGGGCGCCTTGTTCGTGTAGGCGCCGTCGGCGCTCACGTGTGCCGCCGGGAAGTCGTAGGACCCGGTGACGATGTGGAACAGGCCGACCTTGAACTTCGAGGGCTGTGCGTCGGCGTGGAACGCGCCCTCATCGGCCAGCAGCGACACGCGGAGGCCGAGCATCGTGCCGTCGTCCTTCAGCGCCATCTCGCCATGCATGTGGAAGTCGCGCGCGAACCCGGTGGAGATCAGGTTCTCGGTGCGGTCCTCGATCCACTTCACCGGGCGGCCGAGCAGGAGCGACGCCGCCGTGGCCACGACGTAGCCGGGGTAGACCGGCACCTTGTTGCCGAACCCGCCGCCGATGTCGGGGGAGAAGATCCGGATGTTCTCCTCCGGCAGGCCCGTGACCAGCGCGAACACGGTGCGGATCGCATGCGGCGCCTGCGAGGTCATGTAGATCGTGACCTGGCCGGTCCCCATGTTCACGTCGGCGACGCATCCGCAGGTCTCCAGCGGCGAGGGGTGCGACCGCGGGTAGTGGGTGTCGAGGGACACGACTCGGTCGGCCTCGGCGAAGGCCTTGTCGGTGGCGTCCTTGTCGCCGTTCTCCCAGTGATAGATGTGGTTGTCGGTCTGCCCTTCCTTCTCGTCGCGGATCACCGGGGCACCGGACTCCAACGCCTGCTGCGGCGTCACGACCGGCGGCAGCGGGTCGTAGTCCACGTCGATCAGCTCGAGGGCGTCCACGGCGGTGTACGCGTCTTCGGCGACGACCGCGGCGACCTCCTGGCCCTGGAACCGGACCTTGTCGGTGGCGAGCACCGCCTGCGTGTCGCCGGAGAGCGTCGGCATCCACGCGAGGTTGTGCTGGGCCATCAGGTCGCCGGTCACGACCGCGATCACTCCGGGGACCGCCGCGGCGCGCGAGGTGTCGACGGAGTTGATCTTCGCGTGCGCGTAGGGGCTGCGGAGGATCGCCATGTGCAGCATCCGCGGCAGCACGATGTCGTCGATGTAGTTGCCCTGCCCGCGGATGAAGCGGTCGTCCTCCTTCCGGCGCACGCTGTGGCCGATACCGCGGATCTCCTGCTCCTGGGTCGCCATGTCGGTTCGTCTCCTTTACGGGTGCGGGCTCACGCGGAGGCCGCGGCGGGCGGCTGCGACTGGGCGGCCGCCGCCGCGCGGATCGCGGCGACGATGTTGATGTACCCGGTGCAGCGGCAGATGTTGCCGGAGATCGCCCACCGGACCTCGTCGTCGGTGGGATCGGGGTTCTGCTCCAACAGCGCGGTGCCGACCAGCATCATCCCCGGCGTGCAGAAGCCGCACTGCAGGCCGTGCTCCTGCTTGAAGGCCTCCTGCATGGGGCTCAGGCCGCCGGCGCCCAACCCCTCGACCGTGGTGATCGACCGGCCGTCGGCCTGCACGCCGAAGACGGTGCAGGACTTGACCGGCGTGCCGTCGAGCAGCACGGTGCACGCGCCGCAGCTCGTGGTGTCGCAGCCGATGTGCGTGCCGGTCAGGCCGAGCTCCTCGCGGATCACGTGGACCAGCAGCTCGCGCGGCTCGACGTCGACCGTCTGCGCGGCCCCGTTGACGGTGATCGTGACTTCCATCGGTTCGATCCTCCTGTTCGGGGCTCAGCCGCGAGCCATCTCGACGGCGCGGGCGAGTCCCCGCCGGACGTAGACGTCGACGACGTGCCGCTTGTACGCCTCGCTGCCTCGGACGTCGGTGACCGGTTCGGCGGCCTCGGCCGCGAGCCGGCCGGCCTCCGCGAAGGCGTCGTCCCCGGGCGTGGCGCCGGCGAGGGCCGCCTCGGCCGTCGTGGCCTTCAGGTTCTTCAGGCCGACCGACGTGAGGCCGATGCCCGCCGATCCGATCGTGCCGTTGGCCATCTGCACGAAGATCGCCGCGCCGACCGTGGCGAAGTCGCCGACCTTCCGCTCCATCTTCAGGTAGGTCCCGCCGGAGCCTGCCGACGGGGTTGGGACGCGGATCTCGGTCAGCATCTCGTCGGGCTGGATCGAGGTCTGGAACGTGTCGAGCAGGAACTCCCCGATCGGGACCTCGCGCTCCCCGCCGGCCTTCCGCAGGATCACGCTGGCGCCGAGCGCGAGCATCACGGAGCCGAGGTCACCGGCCGGGTCGGCGTGCGACAGCGAGCCGCCGATCGTGCCGAGGTTCCGCACGATCGGATCGGCGATCTGCGGGGCCGCCGCGGCGATCGTCGGGTACTTCGCGATCACGTCGGAGGCGGCGAGGTGGTTGTGGCGCACCAACGCCCCGATCCGCAGCGACCCGTCACGCTCCTCGATCCCGTCGAGCCCCTCGATCCGGTTCACGTCGACCAGGTGCTCGGGGGCGGCGAAGCGGAGCTTCATCAACGGGATCAGGCTCTGGCCCCCGGCCAGGACCTTCGCGTCCTCCCCGTGCTCGGCCAGCAGCGCGAGCGCTTCCTCGAGGGTGGACGGGCGGTGGTACTCGAACGCCGAAGGCAGCATCTGTATCCCCCATCCCTGAGCCGGTTCCACGCAGCCCATCCGGCGGCGCGGCGCCAAAGCGTTGGGGCGATTGCAACATCCGCCTGCCGAACCGGCAAGTCCCCAGACGGGCCAGGTTGCTTCGCGCGCCATATCCCTAGACTCCGGGGTGATGGCGACGACCGGCGTCCCGCCAGCGATCGAATCGCCGCTGGTGATCGCGTCGAACCGCGGGCCCGTCACGTTCGAGCCGGACGGGGCGGGCGGCTTCGCGCCGCAGCGCGGCGCGGGCGGCCTGGTCACGACCCTGTCGGGCGTCTTCTACCGGGACGAGGCCCTGTGGGTCTCGGCGGCGCTGTCCGAGGCCGATCGCGTGGTGCCCGACGAGGCCGCGGTCGACGAGTCGATCGGCCTGCGCCTGCGGTTCGTTCCGCTCGATCCCGACGTGTACGACGGCTACTACAACGAGATCGCGAACGGCGTGCTGTGGTTCACGAGCCATTTCCTGTGGGACATCGCGCGGGCGCCGGTGTTCGATGCGTCGACCGACGAGGCGTGGAGCGCCTATGAGAAGGCGAACCGGGCCTTCGCCGAGGTCCTGGACACCGCGCCGTCCGACGCGGTGTTCCTGATCCAGGACTACCACCTGTCGCTCGTGCCGCGGTACCTGCGTGATCTGCGGCCCCGCGCGCGGATCGTGCACTTCTCCCACGTGCCGCATCCCGGGCAGACCTACATGCGGCTGCTGCCGGTCGGGATGCGGGAGGCGCTCGTGCGCGGGGTGGCCGGCGCCGACGTGATCGGCTTCCAGACCCGGACCTGGGCCGAGAACTTCCTGCTCTCGTCGCGGGCGCTGCAGGGGGCGAAGGCCGACCTCCGACGCTGGCGCCTGACGCTCGAGGGCCGGACCTCGCTCGTGCGCGCGTTCCCGGTCTCGGTCAGCGCCGAGCCGCTGCGCGCGATGTCGGCCGATCCCGAGGTTCGCGCGATCCGCGCCGAGATCAAGGCCTCGCTCGGCGACCAGAAGCTCCTGCTCCGCGTCGACCGGCTCGAGCCCTCGAAGAACATCCTGCGCGGCTTCCGCGCCTACGAGCTTTTCCTGCGGCGGCATCCGCAGTGGCACGGCCGCGTCCGGTTCCTGGCGCTGCTCACGCCCTCGCGCGAGGAGCTCGATGCCTACCGCGAGTACGGCGACGAATGCCTGGCCGAAGCGCACCGGATCAACACCGAGCTCGGCCGCGACGGCTGGGCGCCGATCGTCGTGCGCCTGCAGCACGACCTGCCGTACGCGGTGGCGGCCTACGGGGTCTACGACGCGATGATCGTGAACCCGGTGTTCGACGGGATGAACCTCGTCGCGATGGAGGGGCCGCTCGTGAACCGCAAGGTCGGCGCGCTGGTCCTGTCCCGCAACGCCGGCGCGTTCGGCCGGCTCGGCAGGCATGCGATCGGCGTGAACCCGTTCGACGTGCGCGAGACCGCCGACGCGATCGCCCAGGCGCTCGAGATGGGCTCGGATGAACGCACGCGGCGCGCCCGGGGGCTCTCGCGGACGGTGCTGGCCCACACGCCCGCGACGTGGCTCGCCGACCAGCTGAACCTGCTCGACCGCGCGGTCGGACTGCGCCCCGACTGAGCCGGCGGGCTCAGCCCGGGATCGTCCAGCCGGAGCTCTCCCAGTCGTCCGGACCGCCGACGCCGCCGGCGAACGGCGGAAGCGGCATCTGGAGCCGGTGCGAGAGGGCGTGGACGTACGGCTCGTACATCTGGCGGAACGGTGCGACGCGCTCCTCCAACCGAGGGTGCAGCGTCACGCCCGCCGCTTCCAGCGCTTCGCGCACCGACGTGCGGTCCTGCGGGCGCATGTGGGCGGTCGGTTCGGTGCGGTTGGCCAGGACCTGTGCGAGGTCGACCGCCGCGTGCCGGGCCATCGCGAAGGTCCGCCGCGCCTGCCACGGGGAGACGCCGTCGACCCCGGCGAGGGCGAGCGCCGAGGCGTCGAGGATCGTGGTGAGCGCGGCGAGCCAGGACTGGTTGTCGTGCTGCGACCGGAACCACGCGAGGATCGGGTACGACAGGTGGCTCTCGAGCAGCTCCGAGGACCACCGCTCCCAGTCGGCGAGCAGCCCGTTCACCGAGGCGAGGTCGTCGAACTGGCTCGCGCGCCGGTAGATCTCCAGGGCGCTCGGCGGCGAGCCCGCCCACTGATCGAGCATCGAGATCGTGGCCTCGCGGCGGGAGAACGCCTGGTACATCACCGGCAGGTACGAGATCGCGAGCGCCAGGTAGGCGAACCCGAGGCCCGCCTCGATCGCGGTGAGCGCGCGGCCCGGCGAGGTCTGGGGTTGCACATCGCCCAGGCCGAGCGTCCAGAACGTCGTGGCGCTGAAGTACAGGTACGTGCCGAACCCACCGGCGCGGTGCCCGACCGTCGCGAGCTGCAGGCCCCACTGGATCAGCGCGAACGACAGGATCACCCCCAGCGCCCAACCCGCGAACAGGAACAGGAGGGACAAGGGCGCGTACACGCTGAGGTAGGTCTCGCGGCGAGGCCCGGAGCCGCCCCGCCCGATCGCCGACCAGACCTTCCATGTGCTCCGGAAGTACAGACGCGTCAACCGCAGCCGCCGGTCCACGCGGCGGGGAAGCACCAGCGTCTCGAACGTCTCCCACGACACGACGAGGAGCAGCACGGTTCCCGCGATCACCGCGAACACGTGCAGGACGGTCACGGACCGCACCCTATCGAGCCGCGACCGTACGATGCGCTCGGACCCGAGCGTTCGAGGAGGCCCACCGATGTGCTACGGACCCGAGGCGCGCCCGCCACTGCCTCCGATCGCGGGCGGCGCCGGGCTCGCCGGCGCCGGCGAGCTCGTGCTCGAGGCAGGCGACGGCACCCGGCTCGCGGCCTACGGAGCGCGCGCCGCGGTGGCCGAGGCGCCGGGCGTCGTGATCTTCCCGGACGTCCGCGGCCTGCATCCCTTCTACCGCGAGCTGGCCGAGCGGTTCGCCGAGGCGGGCGTCCACGCGACCGCGTTCGACTACTTCGGCCGGACCGCGGGGACCGGTGCGCGCGACGACGACTTCGATGCGATGGCCCATGTCCGGCGGACCACGCCGGAACAGGTCGCCCTCGATGCGGCCGCGGCGATCGCGCACGTGCGCTCGCCGGATGGCGGCGCGGCCGTGCGGACCTACACGGTCGGGTTCTGCTTCGGGGGCCGTGCTTCGTTCAACGAGGCCGCGGCCGGGCAAGGGCTGGACGGCGTGATCGGATTCTACGGCCGCGTCCAGCGGGCCGACGAGGACGACCGGGCCGCGCCGGTCGAGCGCGCGGCCTCGTATGCGTGCCCGGTGCTCGGGCTCTTCGGCGGCGCCGACCAGGCCGTGCCGGCCGAGGCCGTGGAGGCGTTCCGCGAGGCGCTGGTCGCCGCCGGGGTCGAGGAGGAGATCGTGGTGTATCCGGAGGCGCCGCACTCGTTCTTCGACCGGCACGCGGTCGAGCACGCCGAGGCGAGCGCCGACGCGTGGCGCCGGATCCTGGCGTTCGTCGGCGCGACGGCCTGAGGGTGCGCCGGCACCACGTACGATGCAGCCCATGTCGGACGACGCCTGGACGCCGGTGATGCCGGTCGCGGACCTTCCGGACCGCCGGGCGACCCGCGCCGATGTGGATGGCACCCAGGTCCTGCTCTATCGGGCCGGCGACCGGATCTTCGCGATCGGCAACCGGTGCACCCATCAGGGCGCGCCGCTGGACCGGGGCGCGGTCAAGGTGCTCGACTCGCTCGCGACCGTGACGTGTCCGGCGCACGGGAGCGTCTTCCGTCTGACCGACGGCGGGGTCGTCCGAGCCCCGGCGCCCCGTCCGGTTCCGGCCTTCGAGACCCGCGTGACGGACGGCACGGTCGAACTCCGGCCTCGGCCGTAAGGCTTCCGGTCGTTCTCCGGAGCCCTGTCTCGGGCTAGCGTTACCCCGTGACCGTGATCCTCGTGACGGTCGCCCTCCTGGTGGGCATCGTCGCCGTCGTCTACGTGCTGGGCTTGAGTGGTCGATCCCCGGGCCCGGCTCCTTCGAAGCGCCCGCCCGCGAAGCTGCCGCCACGGGACATGCGGCTCGGCGCGCAGGCGCCGCGATCCGAGCCGATGCGGTCCACGCCGGCTCCGAAGCGGCCGGGCCAGCGGTCGGCGTTCGCGAGATCGCCCTGGTGGCTCCGGGTCCTCCCGGTGGTGCTCCTGATCGGCGCCGTCGCCTCGATCGGGGTGGCGGTGTCGAAGTTCCGAGTGGAGAAGAACCAGAACGGGCCGATCGTGATGCTGGCGATCGACACCTCGCAGTCGATGGGCAACGCGAAGCCCGGCACGCGGCTCGCGGCGGCGCAGGACGCGGCCCGGAGCTTCGTCGACTCCGTACCGCCCAACTTCCGCGTCGGGCTCGTCGCGTTCGACGCGAAAGCGAGCGTGCTCGCGCCGCCGTCGACCGATCGCGCACAGGTCGACGCGGCGCTCCAGGATCTGTTCCGCGACCCGCCGCCGGGCACGGTGATGGGCGACGGACTCGCGAGCGCCCTGCAGGAGATCCAGGGGCTGTGGCTCGCCGACGCACCGGTCGACTCCGCGGTGATCCTCCTGTCCGACGGGGTGAACCAAGGGGGGACCGTCGACACCGACACGGCCACCAAGCAGGCGCAGACGCTCGGCGTCCCGGTGTACACGGTCGCGATCGTGGGGAACGACAAGGGCAACGCAGGCAAGAACGCGCTGGCATCGATCGCCTCGACCACCGGAGGAACCCCCGCGAACGTCGCCACCGGCAACCTCGGTTCGCTCAACGGCGTCTACACGACGCTCGGCTCGAAGCTCTCCTCGGAGCTCAAGATCAGCAGCTCCGCGCAGCGCTACGTGCTCCTGGCGATCCTCCTCGCGGTCGGCGCCGCGATCCTGGTGCTGCTGCGGATCGTGCGCGAGCGCGCCTAAGCGGTCACGTCGACGACGTCGGCGTCAAGGGCGCGCAGCAGATCGGCGGATCCCACGTGGAGGTTCACGCCGCGAGCGCCCGCGCCGATCGCCACCGTGGCCTGGCCGGCGACGGATGCGTCGGCGATCACGGGCCAGGCGTGTTTCGCGCCGAACGGCGTGATCGCGCCGCGTTCGTAGCCGGTCGCCGCCTTCGCCTCGGCCTCCTCGGGCAGCGAGAGCCGCCGGGTGCCGAGGTGCGCGCGGAGCTTCGGCCAGTCGATCTGCCGCCCGCCCGGCACCAGCACGAACACGTAGTCGTCGGCGCCGCGGCGGATCACGATCGTGCGCAGCAGCCGGTCGAGCGCGATGCCCTGCAGCTCGGCGCTCTCCTGCGCACTGGAGGGTCGCTCGGTCCGTACGACGTCGAACGTCAGACCGGCCGCACGGGCGGCGGCGACGCCGGCCGGCTCCTCAAGCACCGGCGGCACGGACCTCGAAGGACGCCTCGACCTCGACCCCGGTCCGGAGCGTGTCGAGGATCACGCAGTAGCGCTCCGCGCTGCGGAGCAGGCGTGCGGCCCGCTCGCCGCCCTCGTCGCCGGCGATCGTGACGGTGGTGCGCACGGAGATCGTCCGCAGGCCGACCGGATACTCCCGGCCCATCGCCAGCGTGCCGCGCGGATCCCAGTCGGCCTCGGCGATGACCTCGAGGTGCTCGATCGGGATCCCTTGGTTCGCGGCCACCATCCGCAGCGTCGTCTCCTGGCACGCCGCGAGCGACGCCAGGAGCAGATCGCCCGAGCACGGCACGTCGCCCGTGCCGCCGACCGACGGGTGGGCGCCGGAGCGGATCGACCAGCCCGGCACGGAGTCGGGTTCGACCTCGCAGTGCAGCGGGTCGGCAAGGTCCGCCGTACCGCCCGTGACGCGGAGCCGTCGCACCGCGGTCGACGGATCGGCCGCGAAGCCCTCGCGGATCGGCCGCTGGATCGCGCGCACGTCCACCCGTGAAGCCGGCATCGTTCCTCCTCCGTCCGAACGTCCCCGCCGGCCAGGGATACTACGGCCGTGTCCGTCCTGAACCGTTCGGATCCCCATCACGCGCACGCGATCCGGCGCCTCGACGAGGAGCTCGTGCTGTGGCTCACGACCGTGACGGTCGAGGGCCAGCCGCAGCCTTCGCCGGTGTGGTTCCTGGCCGAGGGCGAGGTGCTGTGGATCTGGAGCATGCCTGGGGCGCCGAAGGTTCGGAACCTGCGTGCGAACCCGCGCGTGTCCATCGCCCTGCGCACCGACGAGGGCGGAGACGATGTCGTCACGTTCGAGGGCCTCGCCGAACTCCCCGAGGGTCCTCGCCTGGACGCGGTGGCGGCGTACGTCGGCAAGTACGACCACGAGGCCCGCCGCCTGGATCTGGCGTGGCCGCGGCTCGCCGAGGACTACCGCCAGCCGATCCGCGTCTCGCTGACCCGCGTCCGCGTGGACCTGGTCACGGACTAGGCTGCTCGCGGCGGCCGGTCGGGTCGCCGGGGAGGTGAGACGCGTGACGTCGACGACCGCCGGAGCCCGCGAGGTCCGCGCGCCCCGCGGCTCCGAGCTGACCTGCCTCGGCTGGCCGCAGGAAGCCGCGATGCGGATGCTGATGAACAACCTGGACCCCGACGTCGCCGAGCGTCCCGACGACCTCGTGGTCTACGGCGGAACCGGCCGCGCGGCCCGTTCGTGGGCGGCCTTCGACGCGATCGTGCGCGAGCTGCGGCGCCTCCGCGACGATGAGACCCTCCTGGTCCAGTCCGGCAAGCCGGTCGGGGTGCTGCGCACCCACCCATGGGCGCCGCGCGTGCTGATCGCGAATTCGAACCTGGTGCCGGAGTGGGCGACGTGGGACGAGTTCCGACGCCTCGAGGCGCTCGGCCTGACGATGTACGGGCAGATGACCGCAGGCTCGTGGATCTACATCGGCACGCAGGGGATCCTGCAGGGGACCTTCGAGACGTTCGCCGAGTGTGCCTCGCAGCACTTCGGCGGGACGCTCGCCGGCACGATCACGCTGACGGGCGGGCTCGGCGGGATGGGCGGCGCGCAGCCGCTGGCCGTGACGATGAACGACGGCGTCGCGATCTGCGTCGAGGTGGATCCCTCGCGGATCGAGCGCCGGATCAAGACGCGGTACCTCGACCGCGAGACCGCCGACCTCGACGAGGCCCTGCGGTGGGCCGAGGATGCCCGCGACGCGCGCGAGGCGGTGTCGATCGGACTGCTCGGCAACTGCGCCGACGTGCTGCCGGAGCTCGTGCGGCGCGGCTGGCGCCCCGACGTCGTCACGGACCAGACCAGCGCCCACGATCCGCTCGGGGGCTACGTGCCGTCGGGGCTGTCGGTCGCCGAGGCCGACGCGCTGCGGGCCGCCGACGCGGCCGGCTACGAGCGCCGGTCGTTCGACTCGATGGCCGCGCACGTGGATGCGATCGTGGCGTTCCAGGAAGCCGGCGCGATCGCGTTCGACTACGGCAACAACCTGCGCGGGGGCGCCGAGCAGGGCGGGCTCGCGCACGACCGGGCCTACGCGTATCCGGGGTTCGTGCCGGCGTTCGTGCGCCCGATGTTCTGCGAGGGCAAGGGCCCGTTCCGCTGGGCGGCGCTCTCGGGCGATCCCGAGGACATCGCGACGACCGATCGCGCGGTGGCTGCGCTGTTCCCCGACGACGAGCGCCTGCAGCGCTGGCTCGCGATGGCCGGAGAACGCGTGGCGTTCCAGGGGCTGCCGGCCCGGATCTGCTGGCTCGGCTACGGCGAACGCGCGGTCGCCGGGGTCCGGTTCAACGAGCTCGTGGCCAGCGGCGAGCTGACCGCGCCGATCGTGATCGGACGGGATCACCTGGACAGCGGGAGCGTCGCGAGCCCGTACCGCGAGACCGAGGCGATGGCCGACGGCTCGGATGCGATCGCCGACTGGCCGCTGCTGAACGCCTTGGTGAACACGGCGAGCGGCGCGTCGTGGGTCAGCATCCACCACGGCGGCGGCGTGGGGATCGGCCGCTCGATCCACGCCGGGCAGGTCGTCGTGGTCGACGGCACGGAGGAGGCGGGGGAGAAGGCCGAGCGCGTGCTGACGAACGACCCGGCGATGGGCGTGCTCCGCCACGTCGACGCGGGGTACGAGCACGCGGAGGAGGTCGCGCGCGAGCGCGGCGTGCGCGTGCCGATGGCCGAGGCCTGAGGCGTGCTCGTCGCGGGCGTCGGCGAGCTCGTCACGAACGATCCGGAGCTGGGCGAGGGGCCGCTCGGGCTGCTCCGGAACGCCGCGGTCGCGATCGAGGGTGAGCGGGTCGTGTGGATCGGCCCCACGGACGCGGCCCCCGAAGGGGTTCCGGGCCCGCGGATCGACGCCGCCGGCGCGGCGGTCCTGCCCGGCTTCGTGGACGCCCACACGCACCTGGTCTTCGCCGGCGATCGCGCGGGCGAGTTCGACGCGCGGATGCGCGGCGAGACGTACGCGGCCGGCGGGATCCGAACGACGGTCGCCGCGACCCGCGCCGCGAGCGACGAGGACCTCCGCGCCAACGCCCGACGCCTGGCGGAGGAGGCGCTCCGGACCGGCACGACCACCGTGGAGGTGAAGTCGGGCTACGGGCTGACGGTCGACGACGAGGCTCGCCTGCTCGGCGTCGCGGGCACGATCACCGACGAGGTGACGTTCCTGGGCGCCCACGTCGTGGCGCCGGAGCTCGCCGACGATCCGGCCGCCTACGTGGACCTCGTGGTGGGCGAGATGCTCGACGCGTGCGCGCCCCTCGCCCGCTGGTGCGACGTGTTCTGCGACCGCGGCGCCTTCGACGAGGACGCGGCGCGGCGGATCCTCCTGGCGGCGGCCGATCGCGGCCTGGGCCTGCGCCTGCACGCGAACCAGCTCGAGCACGGCCCCGGCGCCCGCCTGGCCGCGGAGGTCGGCGCCGCGAGCGCCGACCACCTGACGTACCTGAGCGCCGACGACGTCGACGCCCTGGCGGGCGCCGACGTCGTCGCGACCCTCCTTCCCGTCGCCGACCTGTCGACACGCCACCCCTGGCCCGACGCCCGCGGGCTCCTGGACGCCGGCGTCCGGGTCGCGCTCGCGACCGACTGCAACCCCGGCACGTCGTTCACCACGAACGTGCCGCTCGTCGTGGCGCTCGCGGTCACGGCGATGCGGATGACGCCGGCCGAGGCGGTCTGGTCGGCGACGGCGGGGGGAGCCGCGGCGCTCCGGCGGACCGACGTGGGGCGCGTCACGCCGGGCGGGTTCGCCGACCTGCTGGTGCTCGAGGCTCCCTCGCACGTCCACCTCGCGTACCGGCCGGGTGCGCCGCTGATCCGCACCGTGATCCGACGCGGCGACCGGATCTGACCGGATCTGACCGGATCTGACCGGAGCCGTGGGGCCGCACGTATCCTCGCCGCCATGTTCCGAGGCCGCGCCACCGACGTCGCACTGTTCGCGGCGGGCGTGGCGCTGTTCGCCTGGAGCCGGCGGCTGGTCGTCGACGGCGAGGTTCCGCCCGAGGAGGAACGGGTCTTCCGGTGGGCGAACGAGGCTCCGGACGCGATCCGCGCGCCGGTCCGCGCCGTGATGCAGATGGGCACCTTCGGCACGGTGCCGGCGGTCGCCGCGGTGGCCCTCCTGGCCGGCCGGCGGCACCTCGCCGCCGCCGTGGGCCTCGGCGGCACGGCCGCCTGGCTCCTCGCGAAGCAGGCCAAGCCGCTCGGCGGCCGAGCACGGCCCGAGAAGCTCCTCCCCGATGTCCGGATCCGCGAGCCGATCGCCGGCGATCTGGGGTGGGTCTCGGGCCACACGGCCGTCGCGACGACGATCGCGGTCACGTCGTGGCGCTCGGTTCCGGGCTGGGCGCGCCCCCTGCTCCTGGGCGGCGTCGGCGCGACCGGCTACGGGCGGATGTACGTGGGCGCGCACCTGCCGCTGGACCTGGTCGGCGGCGCCGGGCTCGGCCTGGCGATCTCGGCGTTCACGCGCGGTCTCGCGCGCTGAACCTCAGCCCAGCTCGATCGCGGCGGCCACGCTCCGCACCGATGTCTCGGTGATCGGATCGGCCACCACGATCACCTCGTCGGCGCCCGCCTCGGCCATCGCGCCGATCGTCGCCGCTGCATCCCCGAGCCGGACGGCGTCGAACCCGACGGTCGGGCGCTCGGCCGCCGCGCGCTCGTCCACCCGGACCAACAGGCACGCGCTCCGCTCCAGCGTCGCCGGATCGCGCCCGGCGGTCTCACAGGCCGCGTCGATCCGCGCCCGCAGCTCCGCGAACCCGTCCGGCCGGTTGTCGTAGTCGTCGAACCAGGTGTTCCACGCCTGAACGTGGGGGAGCGCCGCCGCAAGCATCCGTGGTCCGTTCGAGCCGATCACCAGTGGGGGGCGGCGCATCGGGGCCGGCAGCACCACCGCGTCTTTCACCCGCTGGTACCGGCCCGCGAACGTCACCCGCTCACCCGCCAGGAGCCGCCGCACGATCTCGAACGCCTCCTCGAACCGCGCCGCCCGGTGATCGAACGCGATCCCGAACGCGTCGAACTCGGCCCGGTTCCAGCCCGCGCCGACGGCGAGCACCAGGCGGCCGTCCGCGATCGCGTCCACCGTCGAGGCCACCCGGGCGAGCACGCCGGGCTCGACGAAGTTCAGGCAGGCCACGAGCGGGCCGAGGCGGACGCGGTCGGTCACCGCGGCCAGTGCCGCGAGGATCGACCACGCCTCCCACGGTCCCCGCTCGGGCCGTCCGTCGTCGCGGTAGAGGTGGTGATCCCCGACCCAGACCGAGTCGAAGCCGGTCTCCTCGGCCGCTCGCGCGATCGCCGCGACCTCGGGCCAGCCCACCGCGCGCTCGACCTCGGGGAGCTGGATCCCGATCCGGCACGGCGGACGCACCGGCCCAGTCTACGGGCGGGGATCCGGAGCCAGGAGCCTTGCCTCGCACCACGATTCAACCCGACCCCGCCCGACGACGATATCCGGGGACATGACCGGGGATGGGTCCTTCGGGCGCCGCCGCGCCCGGACGCGGACGACGGCCGCCGTGCTCGCGCTCCTGCTGGCAGGCGCGTTCGCGCCGTACGCGTTGGGGTCGTCGTCCTCCCAGCTCGACCAGGCGAAGGCGCAGCTCCAGGCGCTCACCGAACGGATCCGCTCCGAGGCCGCCACGCTCGACGGCCTGCGCGCCCAGGCGGCAGAGGCGGGGGCACGCTACGCGCGGGCCGACCGCGAGCTGGGGCTCCTGCTGCACGCGCGGATGCGGATCCAGGACCGGATCGCGGCCGTCCAGGTCGCGTACCGGGACACCCAGATCCGGCTCCACGACGCGGCGGTCGAGTCGTTCATGGACAACCCGGGCGGCGTGCCGGGTGCGCAGACGCTCGACCTGATCCTCGGCGCCGGCTCGATCGGCGAGCTCCAGGACCGGCTCGCGTTCGGGGACGCCGTGGCCGACGCGCAGTCGCAGATCGCCTCCGAGCTCCTCGTCGCCCAGACGCGGCTCGAGCGGCACGCGCACGGCGTCGACGCCCTGATGGCCGCGCGCCGCGCGATGCTCCGGGAGCTGGCCACCGCCCGCCAGCAGCGGGCGCAGGCGCTCACCGCCGAGCTAGCCGCGTGGGACCGGTTGGACGCGACGCGTTCGCGCCTGGTCCACCTGATCGCGACGCTCCAGAAGGAGCTGCAGGGTCAGAGCGTCGCGGCGGTGGCCTCGGCGTTCCAGGGCTCCGCCCACGTCTCCTACGGAGACTGGGCCGACCTGTTCCTGCGGATCTTCGGGGCGCCGACGTGCCGCAACAACCAGGTCCTGGTCGTGTCGTGGCAGGTGCAGGAGTTCACGCAGGCCGCATGGAATCCGCTGGCGACGACGCACGGGATGGACGGGTCGACCGACTTCAACAGCGTCGGCGTCCAGAACTACACGTCGCTGCAACAGGGTCTGCAGGCTACGAAGGAGACGATCCAGCACGGCTGGGACGTCTACGGGTACGGGGCGATCATCGACAGCCTGAAGGCCTGTTCAGACCCGATCGCCACCGCCCACGCGATCGCGGCCTCGTCCTGGTGCCCCGGCTGCCTGGACGGGATGTACGTGGTCGGGGTCGTGCCCAAGGTCGAGGCCGACTTCGACACCTACTCGGCGCTCTGATCGGGCGCTCAGGGTCCCCCCAGGGATGCCGATGCCTTCCCCAGAGAGGAAGGGCTCCATGCAGGTCGACGAGAAGCGTGCCTGTCCGTCGTGCGGTGCCGAGAACGGCCCTGAGGCGGACTTCTGCTGGAAGTGCTACGCGCGGTTCGTGCCGCCGCCCCCGCCGCCGGGCCGACCCGGGATGGCCGGGATCCCCGGCTTCGGCCGGATGCCGCAGCCCGAGCCCGCCTTCCAGCCCACCGCGGTGCCCCCGACCACCTCGCGTGGCGGCGGCTCCTCGATCGTCAAGGCGCTGATCGGGGTCGCCGTGGCGGCGGTGGCCGCCTTCGCGGTCCACGCGGTCTTCTTCGCCGGCGGAGCGCACCTCCCCGACTCGGTGGCGGGCCGCCCGCGCCTCACGACGCAGTCCGCGAAGGACTTCGAGAAGGACATGAAGGACATCGGCGCACGCGATGACCTGGACGTCGTCGCCGGCGCGTACGGGAACGGCGCGCAGCCCGATTTCCTGGTGATGCTGGTCTCGGGCCGGTCGGTCGAGTCGACCGATCAGCTCTTCGACGACTTCGTCGGCGGGATCGAGAAGAGCGGCGCCACCGTGGACCGGACGGGCGACGTCGCGGAGACCCACGACGGAACCGACTACCGCTGCGTGCCGGTCTCCGGGAACGACACGACGGCCGCCGCGTGCATGTGGCGCGAGGACGGCAGCGTCGGGATCGTGCTGGACACGACGGAGAGCGTGAAGGGCGCAGAGGCGACCACCTGGCAGGTCCACGACGCCGCGACGGGCTGATCAGGCCGTCGGCGCGTCGAGAGCCGCCAGCAGCCGCTGCACCGGACCGCCCAGCCCGAGCTCGTCGGCGAGCTCCCCGAGCGCCGCGTCATCGCGGTCCCCGGCCCACAGCGTCAGCGGCGCGTCGGCGTTGATCGGCACGATCTTCCGCATCGCGTCGAGGTAGTCGCGCGAGGCCAGCAGCTTCGTCCGGTTCGAGAGCGTGATCGCGGGGTCCCCGCGCGCCGCGGCCGCCAGCATGTCGTCGATCGAGTCGAACGCGTTCACGAGGGTGCGGGCGGTCTTCTCACCGATCCCCTTCACCCCCGGAAGGTCATCGGACGGATCGCCGCGCAGGATCGCGAACTCCCCGTAGCGCGACGCCGGCACCCCGTACTTCGTCAGCACGCCGGCCTCGTCCAGCTCGAGCAGCTCGGTCACGCCGCGCACGGTGAACAGGAGCTTCACGACCGGGTCGCGCACCAGCTGGATCAGGTCGCGGTCGCCCGAGACGATCTCGATCCGGTCGTCGTCGCGGGCGTCCACGCCGAACGCGCCGATCGCGTCCTCCGCCTCCCAGCCCTCGGTCTGCGCTTGCAGCATCCCGGTGCCGTCCAGCACGGTCCGCAGCAGGCCGAACTGCGCCGGGAGGTCATCCGGGTCGGGCTGGCGCTTCGACTTGTAGCCGGGGTAGATCTCGGTGCGCGCGATCGGGCGCCAGTCGTGGTCGTAGACGTGCACGATCTCATCGGGGTGCCGCGTGGTCTGCAGGCGCGTGACCATGTCGAGGTAGCCGTAGACGGCCGCCACCGGCCGGCCGTCCTTCGCGTAGAAGCCCGGCTGGCGCAGCGCGAAGTACGACCGGTACATCAGGCTCGAGACGTCCAGGAGCAGGCTGGAGGTCATGGGCTCGGTCGGGTCATGACGAGCAGGGTAGCCGTCACTCGGCCGCTCGGGGCTGCCGTCGGCGGTAGCGTGACGCGGTGCAGGACGCGTTCGGGTCGATGCTGCTCGACGTGCTGGACGGCCGCGACGTCGACGGCGAGGTGATCGAGCGCGACGACGGCTTCATCGAGCCGCTCCGCGAGACCTACTTCGCGCCCGTGCGGCGGTGGCCGGCCGCGGAGCGGCGTGCGCTCCGCTGGGTCGGGGGCCGGGTCCTCGATGTCGGATGTGGTCCGGGACGGGTGTCGCTCGAGCTTCAGGCACGCGGGCACGAGGTGGTCGCGATCGATCCGTCTCCCGGCGCGGTCGCGGTCGCGCGCCGTCGCGGCGTCCGCGACGTGCGGCAGATGCGGTTCGAGGACGTCGACGCGTCGCTCGGGCCCTTCGGAACGATCGTGTTCTACGGGAACAACTTCGGCTTGTTCTCCTCGCGGGCGAAGGGCCGGCGGCTGCTGAAGGAGATGCGTCCTCTCACCGATCGGATCGTGGCCAGCAGCACCGATCCCCACACGACCGAGGATCCTGCCCACCTCGCGTACCAGGAGCGCAACCGGCGCCGGGGTCGGATGGCCGGGCAGCTCCGCCTGCGCGTCCGCTACCGGAACCTCGTGGATCCGTGGTTCGACTACCTGCTGGTGTCGCCCTCGGAGATGGAGGAGCTGATCGAGGGGACCGGCTGGCGGATCGACCGGATCGTCGAGGGCGATCTGCACCCCTACGTCGCGCTGCTGACCTAGCTCGACCTCACTCCTCCTGGGCGCCGATCGCGTCCAGGAGCCTGCCTGCCGCGCGCTTGCCGCGTCCCCAATCGGAGATCGCGAACTTCTCGTCGGTGGTGACGGTCAGCTGGGAGCCGGTCGATTCCGGCTCGACCTTCACGGTGAGCTTCGATCCCCAGGAGAACAGCGAGACCCCTCGGGTGAACGAGAACAGCCCCGGGCCGCTCTGGCCCTCGGCGAGGGCGTAGCCCAACCTCGCGGCCTGACGACGGATCGAGGCCTCCGCCTCGTCCGGTGGTTGGTTCAGCGACGCGTGGACCGTGGCCATGGGTCCTCCCTGGGAGCTCGGCGGCGAGGGCATCGTAGCCCGGCTCAGCCGGCGAGCTCCGTGACGTGTTCGACGGGGCAGCCCCGGGCCAAGGTCCGGGAGACGGAGCACAGATCGTCCGCGGTCTTGGAACGGGCGCGCTCGAGCTTCGTCGGGTCGGTGCCGGCGGGCACCGTGTAGGTCACGCGCAGCCACTGCATCCGCGCGTCCTCCTTCTCGCCGACGACCTCGATCTCGAACGGGACGATCGGGTCGCGCTGCTTGCGCATCAGGATCTCCAGATCGACCGCGCTGCAGCTGCCGAGCGACGCCAAGAGGAGCTCCAGCGGAGAGAGCCCGCGTTCGCCCTCGTGGTCGATCGTGATCGTGTGGCCGGTACGGCTCGTGGCCGTCACGGTGCCGTCGTCGTTCGCGGTGAGCGTGAGCCGTCGGTTGCCGTCCATGCGGGCAGGCTACCCAGGTGGGGGGCCGGTCGGCCTATCCTGCGGCGGGATGAGCCGCCTGCGGAAACAGTTCGAGCAGAGCGAGCACCTGGCCCCGGCGCGGTTCGGGGTCGCGCTGCTCCTGATCGTGGTCTCGATCTTCGGCTTCGCGTTCTCTGGCGAGCACGGCTGGGCGCGGGTTCTGGCCCTGATGGCCCAGGGCGCGGCGTTGCTGTTCATCCTGCGGATGTCCGAGCGGGGCATCGTCCTTCGGGTCGCGCGGATCGCCGTGATCATCGCGGTCGGCGCCGCGATCGTCTCGATCTACATCGGCGGCGCTTCCTCGACCGCTTGGCCCACGCTCGCCACCACGACGGTCGGGGCCATGATGGCGATCGCAGCTCCGATCGCGATCCTCCGACGCCTCTCGCACGAGAAGGTGGTCGACGTTCAGGTCGTGGCCGGCGCGCTGTGTCTCTACCTGCTGATCGGCCTGTTCTTCACGTTCGTCTACAAGACGATCGACTACATCGACAAACCGACGCCGTTCTTCGTGCAGACCCAGAAGGCCAACTCCCTCGAGATCACGTACTTCAGCTTCGTCACGCTCACGACCGTGGGCTACGGCGACTACACGGCCGCGCAGGATTTCCCGAAGATGCTGGCGGTCTCGGAGGCGCTGTTCGGGCAGCTCTACCTGGTCAGCGCGGTGGCGCTGGTGGTCTCGCGGTTCGGCGGGGAGTGGGAGCGCCCGCTCCGATCTTCGCGAGCGGCTCGAGCCGCCGCGGCGCAGCCGGAGGCCGCGGCGCCCGAGGAGGGGGAGGCTCCGGCGCCCGGCGCGCCGGCCGACCCATGAGTGACCCCCGCCTGATGTCGGGCTCGCCGCCGTTCCCGCCGGAGCGGCTGGTGACGCTCGCGAACTGGCAGGACCCGCCGTTCAACCGCTGGGGGTTCCAGCACATCCGCGACCTGATCCCCACCGCACGGATCCCGCGCGGCGACGGACCGGTGTGGCGGTTGCCGCGCGCCGAGCGCGACCTGATGGGCGCCGCCGTGCGCGCCGGCGGTCGCCCGGTGTCGTTCGCACGCTTCCTGGAGAACACCTTCACGGACGGCCTGCTGGTCCTGCACCGGGGCCGGGTCGTGACGGAGCGGTACTTCACGGGCATGACCCCCGACACGACGCACCTGCTGATGTCGGTCTCGAAGTCGGTGACGTCGGCGGTGTGCGGCGCGCTGGTCGAGCGCGGCCTCCTCGCGCCGGCGGACCTCGTGACGGCCCACGTTCCCGAGCTCGCCGGCACGTCGTTCGAGGGCTGCACGGTCCGGAACCTCCTGGACATGCGCGCGGGGACCCGGTTCGACGAGGACTACGCGAACCTCGACGCGGACGTGCGCATGTACGAGCAGATCTACCTGTGGCGGCCCCGGACCGACGCGTCGCTCCCGGCGGACATCACGGCCTACTACGGAACGCTCGAGAACAAGGGAGCGCACGGTGGGCCGTTCGACTACCGATCGGTGCTGACCGACGTGCTGGGCTGGGTGATGGAGCGGGCGGCCGGCGCGAGGCTGCCGGAGTTGATCTCGACGGAACTCTGGCGGCCGATGGGGGCCGAGTTCGACGCGGAGATCACGGTGGACGCGCACGGCAACGCGATGGCCGACGGCGGCGTGTGCTGCGCGCTGCGCGACCTGGCCCGGTTCGGCCAGCTCCTGCTGCAAGGCGGGCGGCGCGGGCACCGGCCGGTCGTGCCGGTGTCGTGGATCCGGGACACGCTGTTCCCCGAGCCGGACGTGATCACGGCGTTCAAGGCGACCGCCGACGCCCGCGAGTTCCCGCCCGGCGCGTACTACCGCAACCAGTTCTGGGTGGTCGATCCGAATGGCCCGATCTACATGGGCTCGGGGATCAACGGGCAGACCGTCCTGGTGCACGGACCCGCGAAGGTCGTGATCGCGAAGTTCTCGACGTGGCCCGAGGCCTGGACCGCGAAGTTCGGGATCTCGACGCGCAAGGGCCTGGTGGACCTGGCCGAGCAGATCGCCGACGGCCGGATCTGAGCCTCAGGCCGGCGGCCGGGCGGCGCCGAAGGGATCGTCCATCCCGCGTGCGACCTCGAGCGCGTCGGCGAACAGCGCGTCGGCGCCGAGGATGTTCGCCTCGGCTCCGGAGTTCTCCGAGACGCGGTCCCCGTCGATCCCGTCCGCGACCACCCCGCGCGTCCGGTCGTACACGGGCGCGGCGGCGGCGTTCCGCCCGTCGAACCACGCGCGGGCGTCCGCGGCCAGCGCGGCCCAGCGATCCTCGCCGGTCGCTTCGTGCAGCCGGTCGAGGCCGTACACGCACGAGGCCACGTCGTACGGGCTCGAGGTCGGTCCGGCGAAGGCCTCCTCGACGGCGGGAACCAGCAGCGCCTCGGCGCTCCGCACCGCGACGTCGAGCAGCGCGGGCTCATCGAGGAGGGTCGAGCACCACGCCAGGACGCCCTCTTGGATGTGCGCCCACAGGTGCGGTGTGCCGGTGGCGTCCTCGTCGTTCTTGAGCACGTCGCCGTCGCGGCAGGCGGCCAGCTGCGCGACCCAGTCGCGCATCGGGCCTGCGAGCCGCTCCATCCCGGCGTCGGCGATCAGCCGCCGGGCGGTCAGGACGTGGAGCGCGCGGACGTCCGGCGGCGCCGGCAGCGAGATCGCGCGGTCCAGGCCGCGCTGCAGCGCCTCGTGTGCCGCCTCGTCGCCGAACGTGAGCCAGGCGTGTGACACGCCGACGAGCGCTCGCGCGTGCCAGAAGTTCTGCCCCGAGGTCGACGTGATCCCGTCGGTGTTGCGGGTCCCGTCCCAGTCGAAGACGAAGTTGATCCAGTGGCCGTCGGGCTCCTGCATCCACAGCACGAACGCGAGCAGCCCGCGCGCCCACCGCTCGGCCCACGGTTCCCGGGTCGCCGTCCAGACGTCGCACAGGAGGTCGAGGAGGCGGGCGGCGTCGTCGACGCAGGCCACACCCTCCCGGCCGGACTCGTTCGCGGCGACGAGGGATCCCCGCCGGTCGGCGTAGACGGCGACGGCCATCGCGTCGGGGCCGGCGGCCGGGAGCGGGCGCGTCAGGCGCGCGAGCTGGCGGAGCATGCGTGCGGGAGTCTTCCAGGGCTCGGGGCCGGCTGTCAGCCCGTTCGGCTACTCGCGGGTCAGGGCGCCCAGGACGTCGGCCAGGTCGACGTCGGCCGCGCACAGGGCGGTGTCGGCGGCGCCGTAGTAGACGCGGATCATGCCGTCACCGAGCTCGACGTGACCCGACGGGAAGACCACGTCGTGCAGGAACCCGTCGTGCTCGTAGTCGGCCTCGGGCAGCAGCAGCGGCTTCGCCGAGCGGGCCAGCACCTTGGTGGGATCGCCGGCGTCCAGCAGGACCGCGCCCATGCCGTAGCGGTTCGTCCGGTCCACGCCGTGGTACAGCTCGAGCCAGCCGTCGTCCACGCGGATCGGCACGAGGGAGGCGCCGACGCGCATCTCGTCCCACATCCCGTTGCGCGGCATCGCGACGGGGCGGTGGTTCCCCCAGTGGACCAGGTCGTCGCTCTCGGCCAGCCAGATCCCCAGCACCCGGCCGAACGAGCCCGGCATCGGCCGCGTGAACGCCGCGTAGCGCCCGCCGATCCGCTCCGGGAAGAGCACCACGTCCTTCTGGTCGGGCTGGAGCACCGTTCCGTGCCGTTCGAACGTGACGAAGTCGGTGGTGCTCAGCCGCGCGGTCGTGATGCCGAGGCGGCTCACCGCCACGTAGGTGATCTGGTACACGCCGTCGATCAGCGTGATCCGCGGATCCTCGACGCCGTATTCCTCGAGCGAGGTCTGCGGCACGATCGTCGGCTCCTCGTCCACCGTGAACCGCAGGCCGTCGGTGCTGCGCGCCAGGCGCAGGTGCGAGATGTGCGACAGGTAGTCGGTGAACTCGTCCTGGTTCGGTGTGAAGCCCCCGGCCGTGTTCCGGTAGCGGATCGTCCGCGGATCCGAGAGGTCGAGCCCGGGCAGGTCCTTCGGCACGTAGCCGATCACGATGCTCGGCGGCTCGCGCTCGGTATCGAGGTAGGCCATCCCGATCAGCTGGTCTGCCTGCAGGCCCGTGGGCAGCGGCACCGGGCGCGGCTTCGCACCGGAGAGGTCGACCATCGTGGCGCCGGGACCGGGTTCCACCTCGTGGGTCGGGCGCTCGGCGATCCGGACCAGCAGCAGCACCTCGTCGCCGAGGCGTGTCACGCCCGGGTTGATCGTGGAGATCACCTCGAACCCGGGCTGCGACGGCGCGATATCGGCCGGCGTGATCAGTGGGTTCGCGTGCACGCGGTGGGCGATCCGGGGCGCGCGCTCGGTACGCTTCGCCTTCGGCTTCGGCCGGTGCTCGGCGACGAGTTCCTCCATCGCCGCCAGGAACCGCGCGCCGGCCTTCGGCCAGGTGGCCTCGTTCGCGTAGCGGTACGCGTTCTTCTCCAGGCGGGCCTTCATCTTCGGATCGTCGAGGATCCGGTTGATCGCCTCCGCCATGCCCTCGGCCGAGCGGAACTCCACGAGCAGTCCGCGGTCGTCGGCCAGCGCCTCCATCGCGTGCAGGTACGGCGTGGACACGACCGCCTTGCCGGCGCCGAGCGCGTAGGACAGGGTGCCGCTCGTGATCTGGTTCGGGTCAAGGTAGGGCGTGACGTAGACGTCGGACGCCAGGAGGTAGTCGATGATGTCCTTCTGCTCGAGGTACTGGTTCACGAACAGGACGTTGTCGGTCAGGCCGAGCTCCTCGACCAGCTCGATCAGCTTGTTGCGGTACTCCTCGCCCCGCTGGCGCAGCAGCTCCGGATGGGTCTGGCCGGCGATCAGGTAGAGCGCGTCGGGATGCCGCGCGACGACCGCCGGCATCGCCTCGATCACGTACTCGAGCCCCTTCCCGGGTCCGACGAGCCCGAAGGTCGAGATGATCTGCCGGCCGTCCAGGTCGAGCTTCGCCTTCAGCCGGCGGCGTCCCTGCGGCTCGATGTGCGGCATGCCGTGGGGGATCACGGTGGGCTTGGCCGTCACGCCGTAGACCTCGTCCAGGATCGTGACCGCGGTCTCGGC
The DNA here is from genome assembly GCA_035490535.1 of Actinomycetota bacterium. Lineage (GTDB taxonomy): Bacteria > Actinomycetota > UBA4738 > UBA4738 > HRBIN12 > AC-51. The sequence continues at coordinate 185 of DATHCP010000003.1, read as the reverse complement.
CATCACGACCAGGCCGTGGGCCGCGTCGGCGATCGACCGGACCGTCTCGCGGATCGCCGGCGAGGGTTCCGGCAGGACCGTGTGGAGCGTGACCAGGGCCGGCTTCTCCTTCAGCTCCTCGAGGAAGGGCGTCAGGTGGTCCTCGTACGTGCCCTCGATCCAGTGGTCGCCGACGAAGCCGCCGC
>DATHCP010000002.1:0-14609 GCA_035490535.1 Actinomycetota bacterium | reverse complement strand
AGCTCGACCGACATGAAGATGATCAGCGCGTTCTTCCGCAGCAGCACCCCGACCGAGCCGAGCGCGAACAGGATCCCGCTCAGGAACAGGAAGTACGCGATCGGGGTCCTCACGTGCCCACCTCGGCCGGCTCGTCCTCGGGGGCATCGGACGCATCCAGCTCGGCCTGGGTCACGGCGCGCATCTCACGGCGGGCAAGGACCATCGCCGCGATCGCGGCGACGATCAGCAGGATCGACGTGACCTCGAACGGGAAGAAGTAGTCGCGGAACAGCACGGTCGCCACGGCCTGCGCGTTGCCGCCGGCGTTCACCTGGTCGAAGCCCTCGGGAGCCTTCGTCGCGAAGCCGATCCCGGCGCGGAGCGCCACGAACAGCTCGGCCACGAACCCGACGGCGAGGACCACCGCCACGATCCGCTGCCCGCGCAACCGCTCGCGCACGTCGACGTTGCTGTCGACGCCCAGCAGCATGATCACGAACAGGAACAGCACCATGATCGCGCCCGCGTAGACGATGATCTGGACCGCGAACAGGAACGGCGCGTCCAGCAGCAGGTAGAACACCGCCAGGCAGAAGAAGTTCACCACCAGGAACAGCGCGGCGTGGATCGCGTTGCGCATCAGCAGCATGCCGATCGCGCTCGCGATCGAGATCGGCGCGAACACCCAGAACACGATGTTGTCGAAGGGCATCAGCGGCCCTCCTTCGCCACGGCGTCACTGCCGAGTGGCGGCGGCGGCTCCAGCAGGCGCTCCTTCGTCCAGATCGCGTCCTCGCGCGAGGTGAACGCCATCTCGAAGGAGCTCGTGAGCGTGAGCGCCCGGGTCGGGCAGGCCTCGACGCACAGGCCGCACATGATGCAGCGCAGGTAGTTGATCTGGTAGTCCTTCGCGTGGCGCTCGCCGGGGCTGACGGGCGCGGCGGGGTCGTTGTCCTCGCCCTCTACCCAGATCGCGTCGGCCGGGCACGCGTAGGCGCACAGCTCGCAGCCGATGCACTTCTCCAGGCCGTTCTCGTGCCGGTTCAGGCGGTGCCGGCCGGTGTGGGCGCGCGGCGGCGGCTCGACGATCTCCTTCGGGTACTGCTCGGTGTTGTCGCGCCGGAACGTCTGCTTGAAGACGGTGGCGAACCCCTTCAGCACCGCCCACCACGGCGTGACCGGCCGGCGCTCGGGCTCCGGAGCGTCGGGATCGGCGGCCCCGGGCGCGATCGGATCGTCGCTCACGCCGCCACCTCCTCCCGCGGACGGTCGAGCGCCGTCTTCACGATCGTCATCAGGAGCCACACGGCCACGATCAGGCCCACGGCCATGATCGCGCCGCGACCACGTCCGTAGCGATCGGGCAGCACGATGATCGCGCCCGTCGCGAGCACCCAGAACAGCCCGAACGGGATCAGGTACTTCCAGCCGAAGTTCATCAGGCGGTCGTAGCGCATCCGCGGCAGGGTTCCGCGGATCAGGATCAGCACGTAGACGACGGCGGTGACCTTCAGCACGAACCACAGCACCGGGCCGACCCAGGCCCAGGCGCCGTCGAAGGGCCACCAGCCCCGCCAGCCGCCGAGGAACAACGTCACCGCGACCGCGCAGACGGTCACGGTGTTCACGTACTCCCCCAGGTAGAACAGCGCGAACTTGATCCCCGAGTACTCGGTATGGAAGCCCGCCACCAGCTCGGTCTCCGCCTCGGCCAGATCGAACGGCGGTCGGTTCACCTCGGCCAGCGCACAGATCAGGAACAGCAGGAACGCCGGGAACTGCGGGATCACGTTCCAGACCCGGCCCTGCTGGGCCACGATCTCGGACATCCGCAGGTGGCCGCTGAACATGATCACGGCCACGAGCGCCAGGCTCATCGCGACCTCGTAGCTGATCATCTGCGCCGTGGAGCGCACGCCGCCGAGCAGCGGGTAGTTCGAGCCGGAGGACCAGCCGGCGAGCACGACCGCGTAGACGCCGATCGAGGTCATCGCGAGCACCCAGAGCACGCCGATGTCCAGATCCGACAGCTGCAGGGGCACCGTGCGCCCGAAGATGAACACCGGCGCGCCGAACGGGATCACCGCGAACGCGAGGAACGCCGGGATCATCGCGAGCGCCGGGGCGATCTGGTACACGACCGGGTCGGCGTTCGTCGGGGTGATCGCCTCCTTGAAGAACAGCTTCACGCCGTCGGCCAGCGTGATCAGCACGCCGCGCGGCCCGGCGCGCATCGGCCCGGTCCGCGTCTGCATGTCGGCGATCACCTTGCGCTCCATCCAGATGTAGAGCATGACGCCGATCAGCAGGCCGGCGAACACGATCACGACCTTGCCGATCATGATCGCCCAGTCGATCGCGCTCATCCGTCCTCGCTCCCGACCGTCGCGTCCTCAACGGCCTCGATCCGGACGGCCGCTGTCGAACGGCCCGACAGCAGCGTGTTCGCGGCGAGGCCCGGCTGCTTGAACGGCACGAACATGCTCCCGGCCGCCACGCCGTCGCTGACGCGGAGCGGCACCACGGCCTCGCCCGCGTCGGTTCTCAGGCGCACCGACCCGCCGTCGGCGAGGTTCCGGGACGCGGCGTCGTCCGGATGCAGCTCCGCGAACGCGGGCTCCTCGAGCCCGGCCTTCAGCGCGTCGGCGCCTTCGGAGAGCCGGCCCTCGTCGACCAGGAGCGGATAGGTGAACAGCGTGAGGTCGTCGGCCCACTGCGGCTCGCCGGCGCCGGCCCAGGCCGTCGGGCGGTCGGCGGGCCGGCGCGGCGCCCAGAGCGCCGCCATCTCGGCCTGGAGCTCCTCGAGCGTGTCGAAGCCCAGGTCGCCGCCCATCGCGGCCGCGAGCCCCGCGAAGATCTCCCAGTCCGGCCGGCTGATCCCTTCCGCGGTCCGCGTGGCACGGATCCGTTGGCTGCGGCCCTCCCAGTCGGTCACGTGGCCGTCGCGTTCCAGGAACGTCGCGGCCGGTAGGAAGACGTCGGCGTACGGCTCCAGGTCCGCGAGCTCGAGCGACTGGACGACCAGCGTTCCCACGTTCTGCAGCGCCTGCCGCGCCAGCGCCGCGTCGGGCAGATCGCCGAGCGGATCGACGCCAACCAGGATCAGCACGTCGAGCTGACGCGCGGCGCACGCGCGGAGGATGCCCATCGTCGAGCGCCCGTCCGCCTCGGCCATCAGGGAGCCCCAGACGGCCTCGACCTCCTCGCGCTCGGCCGGGACGGTCGCACGCCGGCCGCCGGGCAGCAGCCCGGGGTGCAGGCCGGCCCGGAGCGCGCCCCGGTCGTTCGCCCGCCGGTCCACCAACGCGAACCGGGCCCCGTGCTTCGTGGCCGCCTCGAGCGCCACGTCGGTGGCCAAGGGGTGCTCGGCCAGACGCCGGCCGGCCAGCACGACGCCGCCGGCGCCGGCGGCGGCGAGCGCGGCGGCGATCCGAGCCTCCGGCGAGCCGTCGTCGACGCCGTCGCGGATCCGCTCGAGCACGTGCGCCTCCCGGCCCGGCCGGACCAGCACGTGCTCGGCCACGTCGTGCAGTCGGGTGCGCCGCGGATGGATCACGAACACCTCCGCGCCGCGCGCCGCCGCCTTGCGGATCCGCAGGTGCAGGATCGGCACCTCCTGCTCCGCGTCCAAGCCCACGACCACGATCGCCTTCGCGCGCTCGACGTCCCGGTAGGTGACGTCGAGCGCGCCGGCCGCCGCGAGCTCCTCGGCGACGCCGCCGTGCGTCTCCCGCCGGTGGTCGAGGTCGTTCGTGCGCAGGACCGTGCGCGCGAGCTTCGACAGCGCGTACGCGTCCTCGTCCATCAGCCGCCCGCCGGCGAGGACCGCGACGCGCGCGTCGCGGCAACGCTCGGCGATCCATGGCAGGACCTCGCCGAACGACGCGGGCTCCAGGCCGCGGTCGCGGATCAGCGGCGTGGTGATCCGCGCCGGCGCGTCCCAGCGGCCGAACGCGAAGCGTCCCTTGTCGCAGATCCACGCGTCGTTCACGTCCGGGTTGTCCCGCGCCAGGACGCGCACGACCTCGTCGCGACGGACGTCGACGCGCACGTTGCAGCCGGCGCTGCAGTGCTGGCAGATCGCATCGCCCGAGGACAGGTCGAACGGCCGGGCCACGAACCGGTACGGCTCCGCGGTCAGCGCACCGACCGGGCAGATCTGGATCGTGTTCCCGGAGAACGGCGAGCGGAAGTCCTCGCCGGCCGCGATCGACACCTGTTGGTCGGCGCCGCGCTCGAACAGCTCCAGGAACCGGTCGCCGCTGATCTCATCGCAGAACCGCGTGCAGCGCGCGCAGAGCACGCAGCGCTCCCGGTCCAGGTTCACGAGCGGCGACATCGGCACGGGTTTCGGATACACGCGCTTCGCATCCGTGAACCGGCTCTCGCCCGGGCCGTACGCGAGCGCCTGGTCCTGCAGCGGGCACTCCCCACCCCGATCGCAGATCGGGCAGTCCAAGGGGTGGTTCAGCAGCAGGAACTCGAGGTTCGCGACCTGCGCCTCGCGGGCCTTCGCGCTGCTGTTCTGGGACGACACGACCATCCCTGGCGCCACCGTCATCGTGCACGAGGTCTGCAGCTTCCCCTGGCCCTCGATCTCCACGTAGCACTGGCGGCAGGCGCCCGCCGGCGCCAGGTACGGGTGATCGCAGAACCGCGGGATCTGGATGCCGACCCGCTCGGCGGCGCGGATGATCAACGTGCCCTTCGGCACCGTGACCTCGCGGCCGTCGATCGTCAGCGTGACCTGGTCGGGCGCCTGGCTCACGCGCCGACCTCCTCGAGCACCGCGTGATCTGCCTTCAGGGGGCACCGGCCCAGCCGGACGTGCTCCTCGTACTCGTCGCGGAAGTGCGCGAGGCTCGAGTTGATCACCGACGCCGTGCCGTCGGCCAGGGCACAGAACGCGCGGAAGAGCAGGTTCGTGCCCATGTCGGACATCACCGGCACGTCCTCCGGCCGACCCTGGCCCTCCTCGATCCGGGCGAGCACGCGCGTGGCCCACCAGCTCCCCTCGCGGCACGGCGTGCACTTGCCGCAGGACTCGTGGGCGTAGAAGCGGACCATCCGCGCGGCGCAGTCCACGACGCAGTCGGTCTCGTCCATCACCATGATCGCCGCGGTGCCGAGCAGCGAGCCGGCGGCCGCCAGCGACTCGTAGTCCAGGCCGGTGTCGACGTGCTCGGCGGTCAGCATCGGCGTGGACGATCCGCCCGGGGTCCAGGCCTTCAGGGCGCGCCCGCCGAGCACGCCGCCGGCGAACTCCTCCAGCACCGTCCGGAAGGGCGTGCCGAGCGGAACCTCGTAGTTCCCCGGCCGCTCGACCTTGCCGCTGATCGTGACCATCTTCGTACCGGGCGACCTCTCGGTGCCGAGCTCGCGGAACCACTCGGCGCCGCGGATCACGATGTCGGGGACGTTCATCAGCGTCTCGACGTTGTTGATCACGGTCGGGCAGGAGAAGAGTCCCTCGACCGCCGGGAACGGCGGGCGCAGGCGCGGTTGCCCGCGCAGGCCCTCCAGGGAGTTCAGCAGCGCGGTCTCCTCGCCGCAGATGTAGGCGCCGGCCCCGCGGTGCAGCACCAGGTCGACACGTTTGCCCGAGCCGCGGACGTCCGCGCCCAGGTAGCCGCCCGCGTACGCCTCGGCGATCGCCCGCTCGAGCACGATGCTCTGCCACAGGTACTCGCCGCGGACGTACAGGTAGACCGTCTCGCAGCCGATCGCGAGGGCGGCGATCACCGCACCCTCCAGCAGCCGGTGGGGATCGCGCTCGACCAGCTCGCGGTTGTTGCACGTGCCCGGCTCGGACTCGTCGAAGTTCACGACGACGTACGTGGGCTTGCCGATGTCCCGCGGCACGAAGCCCCACTTCATCCCGGTCGGGAAGCCGGCCCCGCCGCGGCCGCGCAGGCCGCTGGCCTTCACGACCTCGACGATGTCGGCGTCGGGCATGCCGAGCGCCCGCCTCAGACCCTCGTACCCACCGTTCGCCACGTAGCCGTCCAGGCCGATCACGGACGGGTCCCCCCAGTCGCGCGTGAGCCGGCGCTCGAACGAGAGCGTCATGCTCCCGGCACCGCCTCGAGCCCCGCGAGCGCCCGGGAGGCGGCGCGGAAGCTGCCGAACGCCGTCCCGCGCGCCGGCTCGGGCACCTCGCCGTCGCGCAGGCGCCCGACCAGCTCGCGGATCCGCTCCGGCGTCACGTCGTCGTGGTTGCACAGGTCCACCTGCACCCCCGGCGCGTGCTCGCACACGCCCAGGCATTCCTCCTCGTGGACCGTGAAGAGACCGTCGCCGGAGACCTCCTCCCCGTGGGCGAGGCCGGCGGCCTGCCTCGCGGCCACATACACCGCCTCGGCGCCGCGCAGCTTGCACGCGAGGTTCGTGCAGACGCCTACCACGTGCGCCCCGGTGGGGCGCAGCCGGTACATCGAGTAGAAGGAGGCGACGGCCTGGACCTCGGCGGTCGTGATGCCGAGCAGCGCACCGATCTCGCGGAGGGCCTCCGCCGTGAGCATCCCGTCGACCGACTGCGCGAGGTAGAGCAACGGCATCACCGCCGAGCGCACGTGCTCCTGCGGGTACCGGGCCATGATCGCGCGCGCGTCGGCCAGCACGTCGCCCTCGAACACCGCCATCAGCGGTCCACCCCACCCATCACCGGGTCGAGCGAGGCGTTCGCGGCGATCGAGTCCGCCACGAGGTACCCCTCGATCATCGCCGGCAGCGCCTGGACGTTGACGAACGACGGATCGCGGATCTTCACTCGGTACGGACGGTGCTCGCCCGTCGAAACGATGTGGAACCCGAGCTCGCCCCGCGGGGATTCGACCGCGCTGTAGACCTCGCCGGGCGGAACCGCCACGCCCTGCGTGACCGCCTTGAAGTGATGGATCAAGGCCTCCATCGACTCCTCCATGATGTGGCGCAGGTACGCCGGGTCGTTGCCGATCCCGTCCGGCCCGATCGAGAGCGTCGGTGGCCAGCCCACCTTCGGATCGCCGATCATCACGGGGCCGGGCGTGTCGTCGAGGCGCGCGAACGCCTGCTCGACGATCCGGAGCGACTGGCGCATCTCCTCGATCCGGACGCGGTACCGCGCGTACGAGTCGGCCTCGGCCCGCACCGGGACCTCGAAATCGTAGGTCTCGTACCCGGCGTACGGGATGTCCTTGCGGAGGTCGGCGGCCACACCCGCGGCTCGCAGGATCGGCCCGGTGACGCCGAGGGCCAGCGCCTGCTCGGCCGTCAGGACGCCGACGCCCTCGTTGCGCTCGCGCCAGATGGGGTTGTCGTCGAGCAGCGTCTCGTAGTCGTCGATCCGCCCGGGCAGGACCCGCAGCAGGTCGCGGAGCTTCTCCGGTCCCTCCTCGGGCAGGTCCATCACGACGCCGCCGGGCCGGATGTACGCGTGGTTCATCCGCAGGCCGGTGATCGCCTCGAACAGGTCCAGGATGATCTCACGCTCGCGGAAGCCGTAGAGCATCACCGAGACCGCTCCGAGCTCCAGGCCGGCGGTCGCGAGCCACACGAGGTGCGACGCGACGCGGTTCAGCTCGCACACCAGCACCCGGATCACCTGGGCCCGCGGCGGCGCCTCGATCCCCAGCAGCCGCTCGACGCCCAGGCAATAGCCCAGCTCGTTGAAGAACGGCGAGAGGTAGTCGGCGCGCGTGACGTACGTGACGCCCTGCACCCAGGTCCGGTACTCGGTGTTCTTCTCGATGCCGGTGTGCAGATAGCCGATCACCGGCTTGCACGTGATCACGGTCTCGCCGTCCAGCTCGAGCAGGAGACGGAGCACCCCGTGGGTGGAGGGGTGCTGCGGCCCCATGTTGATGATCATCGTCTCCTGACGCAGCTCGCCGGTCGCCGGATCGCGGAACGCCGCGGTCAGGTCGGCGAGGCCGTCGCGCGCGGCCGCCAGGTCGGAGGCGTCGGAGCTCACGCCATCCCCCGTTCGTCGATCGGGGGCACGGTGGCGCCGTGGAACCAGGTGGGCACCCCGCCGAGCGGCTCGTCCTTGCGCAGCGGGTGCCCGACCCAGTCGTCGGGCAAGAGGATCCGCGTCAGCTCGGGATGCCCGTCGAAGACGATCCCGAAGAAGTCGAACGTCTCGCGCTCGTGCCAGTTCGCCGTCGGGAACATCCCGGTGACGCTCGGCACATGCGGATCCTCCGCCGCCAGGCCGACCTTGATCCGGAGCCGGTGCATCCGGGTGATCGAGCGCAGCTCGTAGTCGATCCAGAACGCCGGCTCGGCGTCCGGCCAGTGCGTGGCGCTCAGGCTCGACAGGAACCCCAGCTCCACACCCGGCTCGTCGCGGCACCACGCGAGCTCGTCCAGCAACGCGTCGCGCTCGATCACCGCCGTGACCTCGTCGCGCGCCACGACCACGTCGGCGAACCGTCCCCGCAGCCGCTCGGCCAGCTCGGCCGGGTTCACCGGAACGGCTCCGACGTCCGTACCGTGCCCTGCAGCTTCAAGATCCCGTACATCAACATCTCGGGCTTCGGCGGACAGCCCGGCACGTACACGTCGACCGGCACGATCGTGTCCACCCCCTGGACGATCGCGTAGTTCGTGAACATGCCGCCGGCCGAGGCGCACACGCCCATCGAGATCACCCACTTCGGATCGACCATCTGGTCGTAGATCCGCCGCAGCACCGGCGCCATCTTCTGCGAGACCCGCCCGGCCACGATCATCAGGTCGGCCTGCCGCGGCGACGCCCGGAACAGCTCCATCCCCCAGCGGCTCAGGTCGTACTGCCCGGCGCCGGCCGACATCATCTCGATCGCGCAGCACGCCAGCCCGAAGGTCGCCGGCCACATCGACTGCTTGCGCGCCCAGCCGACCGCCCGGTCGAGCGTGGTCAACAGGACGCCGCGCTCGACCTCCTCTTGGATCTCTTCGGGCGTCTTGCCGAGGTGCACGCCCTCGAAACGCTCAGCGGGCACGGTCGGCCCCGTGGAGCTCAAGCTCGCGTTCGCGCTCGATCACACCGGGTTCCTCGACCGGCGTCGCCGACCACTCGAATCCGCCCTTGCGCCAGATGTACACGTACGCGACGAACACGAGCCCGATGAAGATCGTCATCTCCGCCAGGCCGAACAGCCCGAGCGCGCGGAACTCGACGGCCCAAGGGAACAGGAAGATCGCCTCGATGTCGAAGATGATGAACAGCATCGCGGTCAGGTAGAACTTCACGCTGAACCGCTCGCCCTTCGGCAGCCGGACCGGATCGTTCCCGCATTCGTAGGCCGACAGCTTCACGGGGTTCGGGCGATGCGGGCGCAGCAAGGCGGAAGCCGCGAGGGATCCGACCGCGAACACCGTCGCGAGCGCCGCCATCACGACGATCGGCAGGTAGTCGATCAGCATCGCGGCCCCATCCTACGGTTCCCCCTCACGACGCCCGCGCCACCCGCTGGAGCACGTCGAACAGCCGGTCCTGCAGATCTCCGTCCGGCCCGTCGGTCAGGTTGCCCATCACCCGCAGCGCGAACCGCATCACGGTTCGGTTCGGCAGCAGATGCTTCGTGGCCCTGCCCATCACGGCCGGCTTGCCGACCACCTTCGCGAACTGCCGCCCGATGAAGAAGTAGCGGCCGTACGTGTCGAGGAGCACCTGCGGATACAGCATCGCGACGCCGGGCCGGTCGCGGATCAGCGCCTCGTGCAGGAGCCCGGCGGCGATCTCGCCGGTCTCCATCGCGTAGGCGATCCCCTCGCCGTTGAACGGGTTCACGGCGCCGGCGGCGTCGCCCACCAGCAGCATCCCCGGCACCGCCTGCGGGATCCGGTTCAGGCTCATCGGCAGCGGGCCCGACAGGACGCGTCCATCGGCGGTCTCCTCGGAGATCTCCCGCTCCGGCAACATCCGGGCGAACGCGCCGAACAGCTGTTGGGCCGAGATGTCCTTGAAATGCTTGAAGGTGTTGAGCAGCCCGCCGCCCAGGTTCACGCGGCCGCCCGGAAGCGGGAACAGCCACCCGTAGCCGGGCAGGAGCATGTCGCCGTCCCACAGATCGAGCCACGATTCGAACCACGGGCCGGGGTGGTGGTCGGTCCGGTAGTAGCGCCGCGCCGCGATGCCGAGCGGACGCGAGTCGTCGCGCCGGACGCCCGCCGGCGCGGCGAAGCGGCTCGCGGCGCCGTCGGCCGCGACGACGAAGCGGGCCCGGATCTCGCGCGGCGGCGCGTCCCGGTCGCCGGCCGGCCGAACGATCGCGCCGCGGACCCACCCGTCTTCGAGCACGGGCCCGACGGCCTCGGTCGCCTCGAACAGCCGCGCGCCCGCCTTCACCGCGCGCTCGGCGAGGAGTTGGTCGAAGTCATGGCGCGTCATCACCAGGCCGAACGGTGGGAAGGTCGTCAGCTCGGGCCACGGCAGGTCGATCGACGTGTGGCGCGCGTGCACCCGCAGTCCGATCACGCGCTCGAACGCGGGATCGTCGGTGTCCAGGCCCATCGCCTGCATCGCCTTCACGCCGCGCGGGGTGATGCCGTCGCCGCAGACCTTCTCCCGCGGGAACGTGGCGCGCTCGAGGATCGTGACGTCGATCCCGTGCCGCGCCAGGTGATACGCGGCGGCAGAACCGCCCGGGCCGGCGCCGACCACGAGGACGTCGGTCTCCGCGGGCGGCCCCGCCTCAGCGCTCGCGCGCGGTTCCATCCGGCCCCCCCAGCCGCTCCGGGGAGCAGCTTGTGAAAACTTTCACAAGCCGAAGGCTACCGCAGTCGGTGGGCGGGCCGCGGGCCGGGCGGAACCGGCCCGGGTCAGCCCTCGACGGCGTGGTTCCAGGACTCGACCCGGGCCGGAACGACCCGCAGGAAGCCCAGCGAGACCACGTCGCGCGCGAAGCGCTCGAACCCGCCTCCGGCGAGCATCGGCCGGTACTTGTCGTGCCAGGCCGACATCGGCTCGCGCAGGTCCGGGTGCTCGGCCGGCAGCAGCTCGGCCACGCCCTCCAGCCGGGCTCCCGCGAGCTCGGTCCAGTCGCGTCCCCGGTCGATCAGCACCGCGACCCGGGGATCCGCGGCCGCGTTCTCCCAGGTCTGGTCGCCGATCGGCGTCGAGATCCATACCGCGTCCTCGAGCCACACGAACCACCGCGGCGCCACGTGGGGCCCGGCGTCGGTCCGGACCGTGGCGACGCGGCACGTCGGCACGTCGCGGAACAGCCGGCGGAGGAGCGCGACGTCCTCGCTCACGCGATCGCCGCCGCCAGGGCGTCGAGCGCGGACGCGGCCGTGGGGTCGATCGGCGCTTCGCGGAGCTCGGCACGTGCCCGGGTGACCAGGGCGGCCACGTCGCCCGGGTCGATGCCGGGGGCCGCGTCACCGTCGCGGAGGTCGTCGGCCAGCTGGAAGGCCTGCCCGAGCGGGGTCGCGAACCGCTCGAGCGCCTCCTCGACCCCGCCGTCGCCGTCGGCGAGCGCCACGCCGATCGCGATCGGCCAGCCCACCGTGTACGCCCCGCCCTTCAGCTGGGCCAGCCGGAGCGGGTCGCCGGACGCGCCGGCCAGGTCGAGGACCTGGCCCGCGGCCATCTCCAACCGCATCCGGTGGTAGCGCGCGAGCGCGGCCGTCAGACGTTCCGGCGCGAACCCGGACCCCAGGAACAGCCCGTCGGCGAGCACGGCCGCGAGGTCGCCGGCGACGATCGCCAGCGCGACGCCGGCGCCGGCCGGGTCCGCGGCGTTCCGCGCCGCCGCGCGTTCCGCCTGCCGGACGTGCACCGGCGGCACCCCGCGCCGCTCGGTCGCGCCGTCCATCACGTCGTCGTGGATCAGCGCCATCGTGTGCAGCAACTCGAGCGCCGACGCGGCATGGAGGATCGCCGGCCCGTCGGCGCCGCCCGCCGCCCGGAACCCCCAGTAGCAGCAGCACGGGCGGATCCGCTTGCCGCCGGCCTCGATCAGCCGGATCACCTCGTCGATCGGCTCGGTCGCCGCGGGGTCGATCGCGGCGAGCTCGGCTCGGCGGGCGGCCAAGGCCTCCCGCAGCACCTCGTCGATCCGCGCCGGCACCTCGAGCAGCGCCGGCGGCGGAGAGGCGTCGAGCACCATCGCGTCAGTATCCCAAGCGCCCGTCGTCGGGTCGCCGCTCACGCGGGCCGTCGTAGGATGGCGAGCATCCCGATGGAGCGCACCTTCCGCAGGCTCGCGATCGCCACCGCCGCGGCCACGCTGCTGTTGATCGCCTGGGGCGGGGTGGTCCGGGCCACCGGTTCCGGCGACGGATGTCCCGACTGGCCGACCTGCTTCGGCTCGTGGGTCCCGCGCCTCGAGTACCACACCCTGATCGAGTACACGCATCGGTTCCTGGCGTTCGTCGCCGGAACGCTCTCGCTCGTCCTGTGCGGCGTCGCGGTCACCGACCTGATCCGGTCCCGGGGCGGCCGCCGTCCTGCGACGGTCCCGGCCGCCGCGGCCTGGGGCGCCGTGGCGCTCGCGCCGCTGTTCCTGGCGCAGGCGGCGATCGGCGGTTGGATCATCGCCTCCGGCGAGGACCCCGGCGTCGTGACGCTCCACTTCGCGGTGGCGTTCTTGGTGCTCGGCCTGACGATCGCGATCGCGATCTGGGCTCGCCCGGCCGAGCGCGGCGGGATCCCGAGCTACGCACGGATCACGGCGTGGACCGCGGCGGCCACCTACGGCCTGCTGCTGGTCGGCACCTACGTCCGCGCCGAGGGCGCGGGCCTGGCGTTCCGCGATTGGCCGCTGATGGACGGACGCCTCCTGCCCGATCTGTCGGCCTCCGGCGCCGGGCCGATGTTCGCCCACCGGCTCCTCGCGATCGCGGTGACCGCCCTCGTGATCTGGTGCCTGGTCCGCGCGCGCACGATGGTCCCCCGCTCCGACCGGCTGGTCCGGCTGGCGACGCTGGCGCTGGCGCTCCTGGTCGGGCAGATCCTGATCGGCGGCGCGAACGTGTTGAGCGATCTGGCCACCTGGGCCCGCGCGGGGCACGTCGCGATGTCGGCGCTCGTGTGGGCCGCGGTCGTCGCGCTCGCTGTGACGGCGCGGCGCGAGCCGACGCCCGAGGCGATCCGCGACGCGGCCGACCGAGCGCCGGAGCCCGCGACCGAGCCGCGGTCCTTCCCCGACACGATCAGCGCCTTCGTCGCCCTGACGAAACCGCGGATCATCGTCCTGCTCCTGATCACGACGGTGCCCGCGATGCTGCTGGCCCAACGCGGGATCCCGTCCCTGTGGCTGATCCTGGCGACGCTGATCGGCGGCACCCTCGCCGCCGGGGCGGCCAACGCGATCAACATGTACCTGGACCGCGATATCGACGAGGTGATGCGCCGTACCCGTCGACGACCGCTCCCGGGGCACCGCGTGCATCCCGACGAGGCGCTGCGGTTCGGCTTCGCGCTGGCGGCGGTGTCGTTCACGTTCCTGGCGCTGACCGTGAACGTGCTGGCGGCGACGCTCGCGCTCTCGGCGATCGCGTTCTACGTCTTCGTGTACACGATGTGGCTCAAGCGGAGCACGCCGCAGAACATCGTGATCGGCGGCGCGGCGGGAGCCGTGCCGGTCCTGGTCGGATGGGCCGCGGTCACGGGCGGCCTGGCGTGGCCGGCCTGGGTGCTGTTCGCGACGATCTTCGTCTGGACGCCGCCGCACTTCTGGGCCCTCGCGATGCGCGTGCAGGACGACTACGCGGCGGCGGGGGTGCCGATGCTGCCGGTCGTCCGCGGCGAGGACGAGACCCGCCGGCAGATCTTCCTCTACGCGCTCGTGCTGTTCGGCACCACGCTGCTGCTGGTACCCGTCGCCTCGATGGGCCCGGTCTACCTCGCGACCGCGGTCGTCCTGGGTGGGACGTTCGTGTTCCGCGCCCTGCAGCTGTGGCGGCGGCCCTCGCCGGCGCGGGCCTGGAAGCTCTTCACGTTCTCGATCGTGTACCTCGCGGCGCTGTTCGCGGCCGTCGCGGTCGACGCGGTCCGCTGAGGCTCAGTCGGCCGAACCCGCCAGCACCTGGTCGAGCAGCCCCGAGAGCTGGACGGCGTCGGTCGGCCCGGAGACCACGAACCGGATCGTCCCGGTGCGGTCCACGACGTAGGTGTCCGGGAGCCCCAGGTAGCCCAGCTTGGCGGCGTAGCGTCCGGCGGTGTCGGAGATGCTCGGATAGGGGACGTGGTAGCGCGCGACCCATGCGCGGGCGGCCGCGACCTGGTCGATCGAGTTGATCCCCATGAACGCCACGCCGCGGTCCCGATAGCGCTTCGCGACCTCGACCAGCTCGGGCTGCTCCTTCGTACACGGGCCGCACCACGAGGCCCACACGTTCACGACCAGAACCCTGCCGCGGTACGGCGCGCTCGAGAGCTCGCTCCCGTCGAGGCCCGTGCCGGTCAGCTCGGGCAGCGGCGACGCGGTCGCGCGGACGTTCGTGGGCGAGGAGCCGGAGCCCGTGCATGCGGCGAGGGCGACACACAGGACGAACAGGGCGAACGCTCTCCGCATGGGAACCACGGTACCGTCGGCGGCCGGATGCGCCCTACGGGGAGGGGCCCGCCGACGGGCTGCCCGGGCTGCCGCTCGGCGGCGCCGCGCCGCTGCCGACCTTCACGACCCCCTCCATCGTGGGGTGGTAGTCGCAGCGGA
>DATHCP010000001.1:0-63768 GCA_035490535.1 Actinomycetota bacterium | reverse complement strand
GAGCCGGCCCTGAGCGCCGCGATCCGCACGCTGGTTGCCGAGCTCGACGTGCCGCTGATCGGGTTCGCCGGCGCGCCGTTCACGCTGGCGAGCTATCTGATCGAAGGGGGCCCCAGCCGCGACTTCGCGCGCACGAAGGCGCTGATGCTCGGCGATCCGGCGACGTGGGACGGGCTGATGGACGCCCTGCTCGCGGTGATCGAGCCTCACGTCCGCGCGCAGGTCACGGCGGGGGCGGCGGCGGTGCAGATCTTCGACTCGTGGGCCGGGGCGCTCTCGCCCGCCCACTACGAGACCTCGGCGGCGCCGTACGTGCGGCGGCTCTTCGCGGCGATCGCGGGCGAGGGCGTGCCCTCGATCTCGTTCGGCGTCGGAACCTCGGAGCTCTTGGAGGTGATGCGCGACGCCGGCGGTGACGCGATCGGGATCGACGCGCGGACGCCACTCGACCGCGCGTGGGCGCGGCTTCCGGGCTCGGCGGTCCAGGGCAACCTCGATCCCGCGGCGCTGCTGGCGCCGGCCGACGTGATCGAACGCGAGACCCTCGACGTGCTCGCGCGGGCGGGCGGCCGACCGGGACACGTGTTCAACCTCGGGCACGGCGTGCTCCCGGCCACGCCGGTGGAGGCGCTGCAACGGGTCGTCGACGTGGTCCACGCGCGGACCCAGCGCGATGGCTGAGCCCGCGTCGCGCGTCGTCGTCGTCGGCGCCGGCATCACCGGGCTCGCCGCTGCGCATCGGCTCCGATCCGTGGACCCCTCGATCGAGGTGACCGTCCTCGAGGCGCGCGACCGGGTCGGCGGCGGGATCGTCGAGGCCGACGTCGGCGGGATCCGGGTGCCGGCGGGGCCCGAGGCGATCTACGCGCGCCGCCCGGCCGCGGTCGAGCTGTGCCGGGCGCTGGGGATCGCGATCGGCCGGCCGGCGGCGACCGGCACGTGGCTGTGGACGGCGCGCGGGTTGGTCGAGTACCCGTCGCGTGCGCCGTTCGGGATCCCGAGCGAGCTCGGCGACGTGTTCCGCTGGCCGGGGATCACCCGCCGCGGCCGACGCCGCGCGCTCGCCGACCTGGTGGTGCGCAAGCGACGCTCGACGGAGGACACCTCGATCGGCGCGCTGCTGCGCCGCCGTCTCGGCGACGAGGTGACCGACCGGGCGCTCGCCCCGATCTTGACCGATCCGTTCGGGGGCTCCGTCGACCGACTCTCGGTGCGGGCGACGTTCCCCGAGCTCGAGGCCTGGGAGTCCTCGCAAGGGTCGCTGCTGCGCGGATCGATGGCCGCGATGCGCGATGCGCGGCGGGGCGAGCTCGGTCCGCTGCGGGTGCGATCCGAGGGCGGTCTGGAAGCCTTGGTCGCTGCCGCCGCGAGCGCGATCCCCGGTGGCGTAACGACCTCGACCCGCGCGGCGGCGCTCGAGCCCGGCGACCCGGCGTGGCGGGTCCGTACCGACCGCGGCGAGGAGGTTCCGGCCGATGCGGTGATCGCGGCCGTCGACGCAGCAGCGGCCCGTCGCCTCCTCGGTCCGTCGGCCGGTGAGGCGGGGGCCGAGCTGGCCCAGATCCCGACCGTGTCGCGAGGCGTGGTGCTCCTGACGTATCCGGAGGGCACGGCCGACGGGCTGCCCCTGGGGAGCGGCTTCGTGGCGCCGTCCGGCGCAACGCCGATCACCGCGTGCTCGTGGTTCTCCACCGCGTGGCCCTCGGAGGCGGCCGGCACACGGGCGGTGTTGCGCTGCGCGGTCGGCGGGGAGGGACAGGAGGAGCTGCTCGAGGCCGACGACGTCGAGCTGATCGACGCCTGTGCGCGGCACCTGGCCGCCGTCCTCCCGCTCCCGGAGCGGCCCGCGGCCGCGGCCGTCGTGCGGCGCCCGAACGCCGCGCCGCAGTACCTGGTGGGCCACGTCGAGCGGGTCGCGCGGATCCGTGGAACGCTGCCGGCCGGTATCTTCGTCGCAGGGAAGGCCTTCGACGGCGTCGACGTGACCTCGTGCGTGGCCTCCGGCGAGGCGGCCGCCGACGAGGCGGCGGCCTTCGTCCGCTCGATCGACCGGGAGGCGCACCGATGACCGACACGATCTACGCGCACTACCCCGTGTTCGCGACGACGCGCGAACTCCGCCGGGCCCTCGCGGCGCCCGAGGACCGCGCCCGGGCCGCCGCCGAGCTCGACGACCTGTTCAAGCGCTGGAGCGGGACGATCGAGGTGCGCGGCACGTACTCCACGGCCGGCTTCCGCCCCGATTCCGACCTGATGCTGTGGCTCGTGGCGCCGTCGGCCGACGAGGCGCAGCGTGCGTTCGTCGAGTTCCGGCGCACCGAGGTCGGCGCGATGCTCGAGCCGAGATGGTCGTTCCTCGGCGTCGTGAAGCCGGCCGAGTTCACCCCCGATCACCGGCCGGCGTTCGTCAAAGGCGAGGCGCCGCGCCGGTTCGCGTGCGTCTATCCGTTCGTGCGCACGCCCGAGTGGTACCTCCTGCCGAAGGAGGAGCGTGCGGCGTTGCTGCGCGAGCACGGCGAGGCCGGCCGCGAGTTCCCCGACGTGCTGGCGAACACGACGAGCGCGTTCGGGCTGGGGGACTGGGAGTGGATCCTCGCGTTCGAGGCCGACGAGCCCGACCGGATCGTGGACTGTATCCGGCGGCTCCGCGACGCGGCGGCCCGCCGCTACACGAAGGAGGAGGTGCCCTTCGTGACCGGGATCCGTAAGCCGGTGGCGGAGGTGCTCGACGACCTCTGCTGAGGTCGTCTCACCAGATCCCGGGGAGCAGGCGCGCCTTCCCGCGCGCGTAATCCTCGTAGACGTCGCCGAACGTCCGGCGCAACTCCAGCTCCTCGGCCCGGATCCGCAGGACGAGGCCGACCGTGGGGAGGACCGCGAGCGCCAGCAGCGCGATCGCGTCTGCCAGCGCGACCCCGATCCCCGTGAAGACGAGGAGGATGGCCGTGTAGGAGGGGTGGAGCACGATCCGGTACGGACCGTCGGTGATGAGGCGGCGATCGCCCCCCTCGACGAGGGTCCGGCGGAACTCGCCGCCGAGCGACAGGACCGACCAGGCGCGCAGGGCGATGCCGAGCCACGCGATCGTGAGCCCGGCCGCGAGCCACGCGTCGGCGGGCCCCGGCAGCCGTGCGACCGACCGGCTCGCCGCCCACACCGCCAGCAGGACGCCGACGCCCGAGGTCAGCTGGATCGTGAGGTACGTTCCCCGGTCGGCGGAGGTGCGGGGCGGCACCAGTTGCCACGCGCCGGTGGCGATCCGCGCCGAGATCAGGTCGACGACCAAGAAACCGATCGCGGTGCCGGCGATCAGGATCTGGGCCGTCAGGTTCGGCCCGCCGGCCGGGCCGCTCACGACTTCTTCTTGTTCTTGCCCTTGCCGGCGCCGTCGGGAGCGAGCAGCTCCGCCGCGTGGTCGGGAACGTACGTGTAGAGGTCGCGCGGCGGCCGGACGTAGCCGGCATCCGACTGGCGCGGCGGCATCTCGATCGTCGGCTCCGGCCGCGCCTCCCACGGCACGATCGACAGCAGGTGCGCGATGCAGTTGATCCGCGCGCGCTTCTTCTGATCGGCCTCCACGACGTACCAAGGCGCTTCCGGGATGTCGGTGTGGACGAACATCTCGTCCTTCGCGCGCGAGTAGTCGATCCATCGGGTCCGCGCGTACAGGTCGGTCTCGGAGAGCTTCCAGCGCCGCATCGGGTCGTCGATCCGCTTGCGGAACCGGCGTTCCTGCTCCTCGTCGGAGACCGAGAACCAGTACTTGATCACCAGGATCCCGTCTTCGACCAGCAGCCGCTCGAAGATCGGGCACTGGCGCAGGAACTCCTGGTACTCGCCCATCGTGCAGAAGCCGAGCACCCGCTCGACGCCCGCGCGGTTGTACCAGGACCGATCGAACAGGGCGATCTCGCCCCCGGCCGGCAGGTGCGCGGTGTACCGCTGGAAGTACCACTGCGTCTGTTCGCGTTCGGTGGGTTTCGGCAGCGCGATGTGGCGCGTCACGCGCGGGTTCAGGTGCTCGGTGATCCGCTTGATCGCGCCGCCCTTCCCGGCCGCGTCGCGCCCCTCGAAGATCACGAGGATCCGCGCGCCGGTGTCGGCGACCCAGCCCTCCATCTGCACCAGCCGTTCCTGCAGGCGCAGGATCTCGCGCTCGTAAACCTGGTTCGGGAGCTTCGGCTGCGCGATCGGGGGCGCGTCCATCGCCGGAGCATACGCGGCGCCGCTCGCCGCGTGCCGCCGTAGGCTGGCTCGATGGGCACCGCCGTCCCCCTCCACGCCCGCCCCAAGCCGCGGCTCCGTGGTCGGCTGCACCAGGCGGCGTTCTTCGCGGCGATCCCGGCCGGGCTCGTCTTGGTGCTGCTCGCGCCCGGCCCCGCCGCGCGGATCGGGGCGCTGATCTACTGGGCGTCGCTGCTGTTCCAGTTCGGCGTGAGTGCGGCCTACCACCTAGGCTCGTGGGACGAGCGCTCGCACACCAGGATGCGGCGCCTGGACCACTCGGCGATCTTCGTGCTGATCGCGGGCACGTACACGCCGTTCTGCCTGCTGGCGCTGCGTGGCACGACGGCGGTCGTCGTGCTCGCGATCGTATGGGGCGGCGCCGCGGTCGGGATCGCGATCAAGCTCTACCGTGTCGATCTGAACGTCCTGAGCGGCTTCCTCTATCTCGGCCTCGGCTGGGTCGGCGTGTTCGTCCTGCCGGCGATGATCCGTGCGCTGTCGCCGACGGAGCTCGCGCTCGTCGTCGCCGGGGGCGTGCTCTACTCGGTCGGCGCGCTCGTGCTCGCGCTGAAGCGACCCGATCCGGCGCCGGCGACGTTCGGGTTCCACGAGGTCTGGCACGCGGCGACGATCGCCGCGGCGGCGTGCCTGTACACGTCGATCCTGCTCGTGTACCTGGGCTCCTGAGCGCTCAGCCGTCGAGCAGCGCGGTCAGGTCCGCGATCACGCGGTGCCCGTCCGTCGCGGGCGTGAACCCTTCGCGCGGCGCTGCGGAGGGTCGCCGGATCAATCGGGTGTCCATGCCGAGGTCGCGGGCGCCATCGCAGTACCGCGCCTGGTCGTCCACGTAGAGCCCGTCGGCCGCGGCGCCGTCGATCGCCGCGAGCGCCGCCGCGTAGATCGCGGCGTCGGGTTTGCGGGCGTGCACCTCGAACGACAGGATCACCGCGTCGAATTCGTCCTGGAGCCCGAGACGCTCGACGACCGGGCGCGTGTCCCGCGAGCAGTTGCTGACGAGCGCGGTCCGTGCGCCGCGAGCCCGGAGCTCCCGCACGACCGGCAATGCATCGTCGTACAGGCGGACCCCGGTGGTCATGAAGCCGCGCTGGATCCGGATCAGGTCGCCGACCATGTCCGCGTCGGGCGCGACGCCGGCGGCCGCCAGGACCGCGCCCCAATCCTCCTCCTCGGTCCCGAACGCGCCGGTGTTGCGGGCCTCGCGCGTCACATCCAGCGCCGCGTCGAGCGTGGCCTGGTCGACGCCGATCCGCGTGCGGACCAGCTCGCCCCACCGCGGCCACTCGCCCGAGACGAGGGTCTCGTAGAGATCGAGCAGGACCACGCCGGGCGCCATCGCGGGTCAGCCTACCCGCGGCTCAGCCGAACAGGTCGGCGAGGTACGCGTCGACGTCGGCCGTTCCTCGAACCGCGGCTGTGGCTTCGTCGCGCACGTCGACCGCCGGGGCCTCGAGCCGCAGGTGCTCGCGCACCGTCGGCTGATCGAGGAACCTCGAGACCAGCGCGTACATGTGCACGTCGTCGCGCGGCTTCTGCCGCCGGTGGTAGCGCTGCGGGAACGACAGGTGCAACGCGTGCCGCGCGCGCGTCAGCGCCACGTAGAGGAGCCGGCGCTCTTCCTCGAGCTCGTCGTCGTCGCGCAGCGCCAGATCGGAGGGGATGCAGCCGTCGGAGGCGTGGATCACGTGGACGACGTCCCACTCGAGACCTTTCGCGGAATGGATCGTCGAAAGGATCAGGTAGTCGTCATCCAGCGCCGGCGGTCCGGCGAGGTCCGACGTGGAGGCGGGCGGGTCCAGCGTGAGCTCGGCGAGGAACCGGCTGCGGCTCTCGTATCCGCGGGCCAGCAGCGCGAGCTGCTCCAGGTCGGCGAGGCGCGGGCCCGGCGCCTCGTAGCGACGAGCGATCACGGGCTCGAGGTAGATCCGCAACCGTTCGAGCTGGGCGGCCGGACGCACCGAGGTCTCGTCGAGACACCCGGCCAGCGCCGAGCGGAGGGCCCGGATCCCTTCGCCGGCGCCGCGCGGCACCGCGATCGGCTCCTCGAGCAGCGCGGTCAGCGGGTCGCCCTCGGCCGCGCGCACGCCGAGCGCGTCCATCATGCCGCGGGCCCCTTGCGGACCGACGCCCTGGGGGAGCTGGAGGACCCGGAACCATGCGACCTCGTCGTGCGGGTTCTCCAGGACGCGAAGCAGCGCGAGCGCGTCCTTCACGTGCGCGGCCTCCAGGAACTTCAGACCGCCGTACTTCACGAACGGGATGTTCCGGCGAAGGAGCTCGACCTCGAGCAGGTCGGAGTGATGCGCCGCGCGGAACAGGACCGCCTGCCGGTGCAGCGCCGTGCCGCGCTCACGGTGCTCGAGCACCGTGCGGCACACGGCGTCGGCCTGATCGCGTTCGTCCAGACACGCGCGCAGGTCGGGCACGTCGTCGCCGGTCCGCTCCGTCCATAAGGTCTTCTCGTGCCGCTGTGGCGACAGCGCGATCACCGCGTTGGACAGCGCGAGGATCGGCTCGGTGGAGCGGTAGTTCCGTTCGAGCTTCACGACGGTCGCGCCGGGGAACCGCTCCGGGAACTCCAGGATGTTGCGGACCGTCGCCGCACGGAAGCCGTAGATCGCCTGCGCGTCGTCGCCGACGACGGTGAGGTTGCGCGCGGTGCCGGCCGGTCGCATCGCCTCGACGATGTCGGCCTGCAGGGCGTTCGTGTCCTGGTACTCGTCGACCAGCACGTGGTCGAACATCGCGGCGACCTCGGGGCCGGCCGACGGCGAGGCGGCCAGTGCCTTCCAGAACAGGAGCAGGTCGTCGTAGTCCAGCGTGTGCTGTTCGCGCTTGCGCTCGACGTAGGCGCGGAAGATCGCGCGGATCCCGTCGGTCTCGTCCACGCACCACGGGTACTGGCGCTGCAGGACCTCGTCGAGCTTCGTGCCGGCGTTCACGACGCGTGAGTGGATCGCCGCGAGCGTCTCCTTCCGGGGGAAGCGGCGCTCGCGCGACGCGTAGCCGAGCTCCTCGCGCAGCAGGTTCAGCACGTCGGCCCCGTCGGCCTGGTCCAGCACCGTGAACGACGGCGGCAGGCCGAGCGCGCGGCCGTGCACCCGCAGCAGCCGGTTCGCGAGCGCGTGGAACGTCCCGCCCCAGATCCTTCCCGCGTCGCGGCGCTGGGTCGCGGCCTCGGCTCGGGTGACCATCTCGCGGGCGGCACGTCGGCTGAACGTGACCAGCAAGATCCGTTCGGGCCGGACGCCGCGCTCGATCAGGACCGCGACGCGGGCCGCCAGGGTGGTGGTCTTGCCGGTGCCGGCGCCGGCGACGATCAGGAGCGGCCCCTCGCCGTGGGTCGCGGCGGCCAGCTGGGCGGGGTTCAGCTCGTCCTCGAACATGCGTTCGGGGAGTATCGCACGGGCCGGTGTCGCGACCTACGAGCGGCGGAGGATCCGCAACGCCTCGTCGCGGCCGAAGCCGAGCTGCTCGGCGCGCCGGAAGAAGCGCTCGGCCGCCTCGCCGAGGCGGGCCTCGGGGTCGGGCGTTCGGGCGCCGCCCTCCGCGACGAAGGTTCCGGCGCGCCCGCGGCCCACGAGCAGTCCATCGTCCTCCAGCGCCCGGTAGGCGCTCGCGACCGTGTTCGGCGCGAGCCCGAGGTCCTCGGCGAGCCGGCGCACGGGCGGGAGCCGATCCTCCGGAAGGAGCGCCCCGCGATCGATCGCGGCGGCGATCTGATCGTGGAGCTGGCGCGACGGGGGGCCGGCGCCGTCGCGGATCCGCACGCGCAGGCTCATCGCGGCCGGAGTATGGCAGCATCGCCCGATGCCGCGGATCCGGATCGTTCGGGGCGGGCCGATGTTCGTCGACGGGACGCCGGTGGGGCGGCTCAGCCACGACGGCGACGCCTGGCGGATCGATCCGCTCGATCCGATCGATCCGATCGATCCGGCGTCCGCCGGCCGCGGGATCTGCCGGTGCGGCGCCTCCTCGAGGATGCCGTACTGCGACCGCGAGCCGCCGTACGGCTGCTTCGAGGAAGCGGATCCGGGCGGACCCGAGCCGGCGCCGTTCCGTTGGGACGTCCCCGACCCGTCGCGGCCGGGCGTCGCGTTGAAGCCGGACGGGCCGGTGCGCGTCGCCGGCGGGATCGAGGTGCGCTACGACGACGGAGACCCGATCCCCCAACGGGACCGGGTCTCGCTGTGCCGCTGCGGCGCCTCACGCTGCCAGCCCTTGTGCGACAGCTCGCACAAGGTGGTCGGCTACCGAGGCTGAGGAACGAGCCCCAGGTCCTCGAGCAGCCCCGTCGGCAGCACGTGGCAGTACGGCGTGTGGCCGTTCCTCGTGTAGTACCACTGGTGGTAGTCCTCCGCCGGATAGAAGGCGGCGAAGTCCTCGATCGCGGTCGCGATCGGACGGTCGAACCGCGCCTGTGCCGCGTCCCGCGAGCGCTCGGCAGCCGCCCGCTGCTCCGGCGAGTGGACGAGGATCACGCTGCGGTACTGCGAGCCGACATCGGGACCCTGCCGGTCCACCTGGGTCGGGTCGTGCATCGCCCAGAAGACCTCGAGCAGCTGGTCGTAGGACACGACCTCCGGATCGAACCGCAGCTGGACGACCTCGGCGTGCCCGGTCCGGCCGGTGCAGACGTCGCGATAGCTCGGGTCGGCGACGGTGCCGCCGCTGAAGCCCGACACCACCTCGGTCACGCCCGGGACCTGGCGGTACACCCACTCAACGCCCCAGAAACAGCCGGCGCCGAACGTTGCGAACTCCGATGCCATCGGGAGACCTCCTTCGATGGGAGCCCCGGTCGGCGCTCCCATCACGACGGTCTTCGCGACCCGGGCGAACGTTGCGCCGTCCGGCGTCGGTCATCGAGGGTACTCCGTCCGGCCGGGGCGGTCGCCGGCAGGACCAGCCCAAGGACCGATGCGCAGCAGGGCTCCCGGTGGCCGATACCCGTCACGTCCCCTTCGAGGAGGAGCACGAGCGCATGCGCCAGTGGGAGCTGTTCGGCATCACCGACTCCGATCCGGCCTGGACCCCGCCGAAGCGGCAGGCCGAACGGAACGAGGAGATCCCCGAGGACTTCGCGCAGGACCTGGCGGTGCTCCGGCTCGCCGTCGAGGCCCAGGACGATCGGGTCCCCGAGCCGGCCGCCTGAGCCTCAGCCGGCGAAGGAACCGGCGGCCTCCAGCACGCGTTCGACCTCCGCGGCGCCGTGCGCCGTCGACAGGCTCCACAGCTCGTACCCCGAGGGCGGCAGCGTCACCCCGCGATCCAGCAGGTGATGGAAGAACCGCGCGAACCGGTCGTGATCGGCGGCGCGCGCCCCCGCGAGGTCGACCACGGCGTCGTCCGTGAAGAACACGCTGAACAGGCTGCTTTCCCGCGGGATCCGCGCCGCGATCCCATTCGCGTCGAACGCCGCGGCCAGGCCGTCGGTCAGGGCGATCGCGGTCGACTCCAGCTCCTCGTAGGGATCCAGCGAGACCACGAGGTCGAGCGCCGCGATGCCGGCCGCCACGGCGACGGGGTTCCCGCTGAGCGTCCCCGCCTGGTACACCGGCCCGACCGGGGCCAGATGCTCCATCAGGTCGCGCCGGCCGCCGAAGGCGGCACACGGGAAGCCGCCGCCCATCACCTTGCCCAGCGTGGTCAGGTCCGGCGTCACGCCGAAGCGTGCCTGCGCCCCGCCGGCGCCGATCCGGAACCCGGTGATCACCTCGTCGAAGATCAGCAGCGCGTCCGCCGACGTGGTGAGGTCGCGCAGGGCGGCGAGGAACCCGGGCGCTGGCGGCACGACCCCCATGTTCGCGGCCACCGGCTCGACGATCACCGCGGCGATCTCGTCGCCGCGGGTGGCGAACGCGTCGCGCACGCGGTCGACATCGTTGTAGGGCAGGGTGAGCGTGTCGCGCGCGGCGCCGGCGGTGACGCCCGGTGAGCCGGGGATCCCGAACGTCGCGAGACCGCTGCCGGCGCGGGCGAGCAGCGGGTCGGCGTGCCCGTGGTAGCAGCCCTCGAACGTCACCAGCAGATCGCGGCCGGTCGCGCCGCGTGCCAGCCGGACCGCCGACATCGTCGCCTCGGTGCCCGAGGACACGAGCCGCACCTGCTCGACGCTCGGCACGAGCGCGACGATCCGCGCGGCGAGCTCGACCTCGGCCTCGGTCGGGGCGCCGAAGGACGTGCCCCGGGCCGCCGCCTCCGTCGCGGCCCGAACGATCTCCGGCCGTGCGTGGCCGAACAGGAGCGCTCCCCACGACTGCACCAGGTCGATCGATCGATCGCCGTCGACGTCGATCAGCTCCGCCCCCTCGCCGCGAGCGATGAACCGCGGCGTGCCGCCGACCGCGCCGAACGCGCGCACGGGCGAATCGACCCCGCCGGGGATCAATCCGACGGCGCGGGCGAACAGCTCCTCGGACCGGGTCACGCGTCGATGCTACGGAACCGGTCGTTGACGCGTTCGCCGCGGGCAGGGACGCTGGCGGGGTGACGGACCCGACCGAGCAGCCCGGGGCGCAGGCCGCCGTCCCCGATCCCGCGACCGCCGTCCCCGATCCCGCGCCGAAGCGGCTGATCTCGCCCGGCCGCATCTTCGCGATGGTCGTGGCCCTGATCGGCCTGTACGTGGTCTGGCCCTCGCTCGTGGCGGTGTTCGGCGCCGTCGGCGAGCTCGCGAACGTGAATCCGGTGTGGTTCGTGGTGATGGCCGCGCTCGAGGCGGCCAGCTTCGTGTGCATCTGGGGATTGATCGGGTTGTGCCTGCGCTCTCGCCGGTACTTCCTGGTCGGCACGTCGCAGCTGGCCGGCAACGCGATCAGCCGCGTGGTCCCCGGCGGCAACGCCGTGGGGGCCGCGCTCCAGTACCGGCTGCTCGTGGGCGGCGGGATGGATCCCACGCAGATCGCGACCGGCCTGACCGCCGCGTCGCTGATCAACTTCGCCACGTTGCTGGCGCTGCCGGTGCTGAGCGTGCCGGCCATCCTCGGCGGGGTCGCGGTGAACCGCGGGCTCGCGCGCGCGGCGTGGCTCGGCGTCGGCGCGTTCGTCCTGCTCGTCAGCGGCGGCGCCGTGCTGCTGCTCGCGGACCGGCCGATCGCCTGGACCGCCCGCACGATCGAGCGGATCCGCAACGCGCTCGCCCGGAACCGGCCGCCGGTCGTGGGGCTCGAGGGGCGGCTGACGCACGAGCGCGACACGGTGCGCGCGACCCTCGGCGAACACTGGGCGCAGGCGGTCCTCTGGTCGGCCGGCAACGTGCTGTTCGACTACCTCGCCCTGCTCGCCGCGCTGGTGGCCTCGGGCGCCCGGCCGCGCGCCTCCCTCGTCCTGCTCGCCTACGCAGCGGCGATCGTGCTCGGGATGATCCCGATCACTCCCGGCGGGCTCGGGTTCGTCGAGGCGGGACTCGCGGCGATGCTGGTGCTCGCCGGTGTGCCCGGCGCGCAGGCGACCCTCGCGACGCTGGCGTACCGCCTGGTCTCGTACTGGGGCCCGATCGCGTCGGGCCCGATCGCGTATGCCTTCTACCGCCGGCGCGCGGGGGCGTGGGCCGCTCGCGCGTCGGCCTCCGCGGCGCCGACCTGACCGTTGTAGGGTCGGCTCGATCGCTGGACGAGGAGCCTCGTTGGAGCACACGGGAGGTGGGGACCGTCCGCTCGGCCCGATCGATCCGCTGGAGGTTCCGCGCTTCGCTGGCCCGGCGACGTTCGCGCGCCTTCCCCGGCTCGATCAGGTCCGGAGCTGCGACGTCGCGATCGTCGGCGTTCCGTTCGACGCCGGCACCACCTACCGGCCGGGCGCGCGTTTCGGACCCTCCGCGATCCGCGCGGGATCGCGCTTGCTGCGCGGCTACCACCCCGGCCTGGACGTGGAGCCGTTCGCGGCCCAGCAGGTCGCCGACGCCGGCGATCTCGCGTGCACCCCGTTCGACATCGCAGCCGCGGTGGGCCAGATCGAGGCGGCGGCACGGAGCGTCGAGGCCCGGCACCTGGTCGCGCTCGGCGGCGATCACACCGTCTCGCTTCCGCTGCTGCGGGTCGCCGCGAGGCGGTTCGGCAAGCTGGCGCTGATCCACTTCGACGCGCACCTCGACACGTGGAACTCGTACTTCGGCGCCGATCTCACGCACGGCACGCCGTTCCGGCGCGCCGCCGAGGAAGGGCTGTTCGCCGACGACGTCTCCGCGCACGTGGGGATCCGCGGACCGTTGTTCGGCCGGCAGGACCTGGTGGACGATCGCGGCTTCGGGTTCACGATCGTCGGCGCCTTCGACTACGAGCGCCGCGACGCGGACGAGATCGCGGGGGAGCTCCGCCGCCGCGTCGGGAACGCGCCGGTCTACCTGTCGATCGACGTCGACGTGATGGATCCCGCGAACGCGCCGGGCACGGGGACGCCGGAGGCGGGCGGGCTGACCAGCCGCGAGCTGCTCGCGACGCTGCGCGCCCTCGACGGTGTGCACCTGGTGGGCGCCGACGTGATGGAGGTCGCGCCGGCGTACGACCACGCCGAGATCACGTCGATCGCCGCGGCCAACGTCGTGTACGAGCTCCTCGGGATCTTCGGGCGCGGGGCGGCTCGGCGGTGATCCGGGCGCTGGCCGACGAGGTCCGGGCCCGCCGGGTCGGCGCGCGTGAGCTGGTCGAGCGCTCGCTCGAGCGGATCGGGGCGCGCGACCCGGAGCTGAACGCGGTCGTCGCGCTTCGCGCCGACGAGGCGTTGGCGGAGGCGCGGGCGCTGGACGAACGGCTCGCCGCCGCCGGATCCGCCGGCGTCCTGGCCGGGCTCCCGCTCCTCGTCAAGGACATCACCGACGTCACGGGGATGCGCACCACGCACGGCTCGCTGCTGTTCGCGGACGCGCCGCCGGCGACGACCGACGCGCTGGTGGTCGCCCGCCTCCGCGCCGCCGGCGCGATCGTCGTGGGCAAGACGAACACGCCGGAATTCGCGTGTGCCGGCTTCACGACGAACCTGGTCTTCGGCACCACGCGGAACCCCTGGAACCCGGCGTTCAGCCCCGGAGGGTCGAGTGGGGGCTCGGCCGTGGCGGTCGCCGCCGGCATGGCGCCGATCGCGACCGCGACGGACACCGGCGGCTCGGTCCGGATCCCTGCCGCGTACTGCGGCATCGTGGGGCTCAAGCCCACGAGCGGCGCGATCCCGCGCGATCCCGCGGCCCGCGCGACCGATTGGATCGACCTCACCACCGACGGACCGATCGGGGCGACGGTCGACGACGTCCGGCTGCTCTTCGAGGTCCTCACCGGGAGCCCGCGGCCGCGGAGTTCCTTGATCCGCCCATCGCGGACGATCGTCTTCGAACGCTGGATCGCGCGCGAGCCCCCGCCGGACCTCGTGGCGCCCTTCGCGGCGGCCGTGGACGCGTTCGCCGGGCTCGGGGGCCCCGCACCCGAACCGGGCGACCCCTCGGCGCTGTTCGGCGGCGACAGCCTGGACGAGGAGTGGGGCCTGCTGGCGGCGCCCGAGCTGCTGGCGATCGTGGGCGGCCGAACGGCGCTCGAGGAGGAACACGACCTGCTGCATCCTGCGACCGACGGATTCGCGCGCCTCGGCGCGCAGATGGGGATCGACACCTACCTCGACGCGCGGCGCCGCCGCTTCGCGCTGACGGACGCGCTCACCGCGCTGCTGGGCGAGGATGGCGTGATCGTGAGCCCCACGATGGCCGGCGACGCGCCGCCGGCCGACGGGCCCGTCCCGATCGACGGCGACGTGGATGCCGGCATCTACGACAACGTCGTGGCGCAGAACCTCACCGGGTTCCCCGCGATCTCCTTGCCGGCCGGCCTCGCGCCGAGCGGCGTGCCGTTCGGACTGCAGGTCACCGCGCCGCCGAACCGCGAGGACCTGTTGCTCGCGATCGCGGAGGCGTGGCAGGACGCCCGGCCGTGGCCGCTCACGGCGCCGGGATTCGATCCGTTCTGGGAGGGACGCTGAGGTCTCAGCCGCGGAGCCAGTCCGCGGCGTCCTTCGCGTGGTAGGTGAGGATCAGGTCGGCGCCGGCCCGCCGGATACCGGTCAGCAGCTCGAGCACCACGCGGCGCTCGTCGATCCATCCGTTGCCGGCCGCGGCCTTCACCATCGCGTACTCCCCGCTCACGTGGTACGCGGCCACCGGATAGCCGGTGGCGTCCTTCGCGGCGCGCACGATGTCGAGGTACGGCAGCGCCGGCTTCACCATCACGATGTCGGCGCCCTCGGCGATATCGGCGTGGACCTCGCGCAGGGCCTCGGCCGCGTTCGCCGGATCCTCCTGGTACCGCGTCCGGTCGCCGAAGCGCGGCCCCCCCTCCGCGGCCTCGCGGAACGGCGCGTACAGCGCGGAGGCGAACTTCGCCGCGTAGGCGATGATGCCGACGTCGGTGCGGCCGTCGCCGTCGAGCGCCGCTCGGATCACGGCGACCTGCCCGTCCATCATCCCGCTCGGGCCCACCAGGTGCGCGCCGGCCGCCGCCTGCGCCCGAGCGATCCGCGCGTAGCGTTCGAGCGTCGCGTCGTTGTCGACGTCGCCGTCATCGTCCAGCACGCCGCAATGCCCGTGGTCGGTGTACTCGTCCAGGCACAGGTCGGCCATCAGCACGGCGTCGTCGCCGAGGTCGTCGCGGAGGGCCCGCAGTGCCCGGGCAGCGATCCCGTCGGGGTTCCACGCCTCCGATCCCTCCGGGTCCTTGCGCGCGGGCACGGCGAACACCATGAACGCGAGCACCCCACGCTCGCGGATCTCGGCGGCCTCCTTCCGGAGGGACTCGACCGTGTGTTGCAGCTGGCCGGGCATCGAGGCGATCGGCGCCGGTTCGGTGAGCGACTCCTTCACGAACAGCGGCGCGATCAGGTCCGACGGGCGCACGTCGGTCTCGCGGACCAGCTCGCGGAGCGCGGGCGTCCGGCGGAGCCGTCGGGCGCGGTGCTCGGGGAAGCTCATGCGGCCAGCCTACCCCGCGTCGGCCTCGCCCCAGGGTTCCAGCACGATCACCGGGATCGTCCGCGAGGTCTTGCGCTCGTAGTCCCCGAACGCCGGCATCGCGGCGATCTGCCGGCGCCACAGGTCGTCGCGCTCGGCGCCCGTCGCCTCCCGGGCGCGGACGGGGATCGTCTCGGTGCCGACCTCGATCGAGACCTCGGGGTGGGCCAGCAGGTTGTGGTACCAGTCGGGGTTCGTCGGCGAGCCGCCCTTCGACGCGTAGATCACGTAGTCGTCGCCGTCGCGCATGTACGCCAAGGGGTTCGTGCGCACCGTGCCGGTGCGCGCGCCGGTGTGCGTGAGCAGCAGGATCGGCCGGCCCTCGAACGGCCCGCCGACCGCGCCGGCGTTCTCGCGGAACTCCTCGATGATCTTCCGGTTCCAGTCCTGGCGGTCGGCCACGGTTCCTCCTCGATCGGGTTCGGTCCGGTTCGGACAACGGCCCCGGGGGCGCGTGGATTCCCGACGAGCTACCGGCGCCGGCGGGGTCGGAGCGCGCGCTCGAGGGCCGTCACCAGACCCTCAGTGGTGTGCGGATCCGCGACCGCATGGACCACGAACCCGCGCGCCCGCGCCTCGCGGGCGGTCACGGGTCCGATGCAGACGACCTTCGGGGTGCCCCGAACGGCGCCGACCGCCCCCACGAACCCGCGGACGGTCGACGCGCTCGTGAACGTGACCGCGTCGACCTCGCCGGCCGCGAGCGCATCGCGCGCCTCGGCCGGCAGCCGCACGGGGAAGACGGTCCGGTAAGCGTCCACGCGTACCGGCGTCCATCCCTTCGCCGCGAGCGCGTCCTCGAGGCCGTCGGGCGCGATGTCGGCGCGCGCACAGAGCACCCGGCCCTCGCCGGGCCGGAACGCCCGGGCGAGCGCCTCGGTCGTGAACGCGCGCGGCCGCAGGTCGGCGTCGCGGCCCGACCAGCGCGCGAACGCGTCGGAGGTGCCGTCCCCGATCGCCGCGACCCGCGCGCGAACGTCGGCGGGGCCGTCCAGGCGGTCGGCCAGCATCGCGATCGTCGACGGCGACGTCAGCACGATCCATGCGAAACGCCCGGCCGCCAGGTCGCGGAGGGCGGCGGTCAGGGCGGCGCTCCTCGCCCGCCGAAGCTCGATCGTCGGCGCCACGATCGCTCGGGCGCCACGTTGGTCGAGGAGATCGACGAATCGCCGGGCCCGGTCGGCCGGCCGCGTGACGAGGACGGTGCGGCCGGCGAGCGGCGAGCTCACGCCCCGCGAGCTCCGTCGAGGAGCTCGCCGCCGCCGCGCTCCAGGAGCTGCTCGGCCACCAGCGCCACGGCGCGCTCCGGCTCGTGCGCCTCGGCGGCCGCAGAGACGATGCGCGAGCCGTCGACGGCGCCCACCACGGCAGCGAGACGGACCGTGTCCCGCTTCGCGGCCGCGATCGCCCCGAGCGGCAGCGAGCAGCCGCCGGCGAGCCGGCGAACCAAGGCCCGCTCCGTTCCGACCGCCAGCCGCGAGGGGCGGTGATCGAGCACGGTCAGCACGGCCTGGGTCGAACGGTCGCCGGCCCGGCACTGCACGGCCAGCGCGCCCTGGCCGGGCGCCGGCACCATCACGTCGACGCCGAGCTCCCTGGCGCCCTCGGGTTCGAGGCCGAGCCGAGCGAGGCCGGCCGCGGCCAGCACCGCGCCGTCGACCTCGCCGCCGGCCACCTTCCGGAGGCGGGTCGGCACGTTGCCGCGGAGCTCGACCACCTGGACGCCCGGATAGGCCGCCAGCAGTTGCGAACGTCGCCGGAGCGATGACGTGCCGATCCGCACGCCGGGTCCGGGCTCGCGCTCGGCGGCCAGGATCAGGACGTCGCGCGGGTCGGCCCGCTCGGGAACCGCGCCGATCACGACGTCGTCCTCATCCTCGGCCGGCAGGTCCTTCGCGGAATGCACCGCGAGGTCGATCTCGCCATCCCGCAGCGCCTCCAGGATCCCGTCGATCCACAGGGCCTTGCGGCGCTCGTCGCCGGCCGTGATCGGCGCACCCGCTTCTGGCGTGCCCTCGTCGCCGCTCGTGGTGATCGGAACCAGTTCGGCCTCGGCTCCCTCGGCGGCCAGGAGTGCGCGGACCTCCTCGGCCTGCGCGAGGGCGAGCTCCGAGCCGCGCGTTCCGATCCGGAGGGCGCTCACCGCTCGTCGGGGAGCTCGATCGCGAGCAGCTCGGCGAGCAGCGCCGCGTGCGCCCGGTCGCCGCCGGGCTCGGTGCGTTCCTTCAGACGGACGATCGGATCGTGCAGCAGCTTCGCGGCGACCGCCCGGGCCAGCGCCTCGACCGCCTCGCGCTCCTCCGGCTCGAGCGCGGCAAGGCGGGCGGACCATCGGTCGAGCTCGGCGCGCACGACCTCGTCGCCGCGCTCCTGGAGCGCCCGGATCAACGGCGCCAGCTCGTCCCCCCGTCGGCGCACGGCCCAGCGTCGCACGTCCTCGGTCACGATCGCGTGCGCCAGCGACAGCTGTTCGGCGGTCTCGGGCGCCTCCGTGCGGACGCGCTCGCGGAGGGCAACCACGTCCAGGACGGTCACGCCGTCCAGTTCGGCGCACGCGGGCTCCACGTCGCGCGGCACCGCCAGGTCGAGCAGCACCAACGGGCGTCCGGTGCGGCCCGCCGTGGCCCGCGCGACGTCGTCGCGGCCGACCACCGCGCCGGCCGCGCCCGTCGCCGAGATCACGAGGTCTGCCTGCGCCAGCGCGCGCGGGAGCGTCGCGAGGTCGCCGGACCGTGCTCCGGCCCGGGCGGCCAGCGCCTCCGCGTGCTCGACCGAGCGGTTCAGCACGGTGATCGAGGCGACGCCGCGCGGAGCCAGGTGGTCCACGGCGAGCGAAGCCATCCGGCCGGCGCCGACGACCACGACCACGCGGCCCTCCAGGCCTTCGAGCGCGGCGGCCGCCGCCGCCGCACCGTGCGCGACGTAGGCGTCCGGGGCGGCGCCGAGCGCGGTCTCGCGGCGCACGCGCCGGCCCGCACGGTTCGCGGCGTGGAACAGGGCTCCGAGCTCCGGACCGGCGGCGCCGTCGGCTTCGGCGCGCCGCAGCGCGTCGCGCACCTGAGCCTGGATCTGCGTCTCGCCGAGCACCAGCGAATCGAGTCCCGACGCCACCCCGAACAGGTGATCGGCGGCGTCGCGTTCCCAGTGCGCGTAGAGTGCCTCGCCCAGCTCGTCGGCCTCGACGTCGCGCGTCTCGGTCAGCAGTCGTTTCAACGCGAGGAACCCCGCGTGGTAGCTGTCCACGCGACCCACCACCTCGACGCGGTTGCAGGTCGAGAGGATCACGACCTCGTCGAGCCCCTCCAGGTCGCGCGCATGCCGGTACGCCTTCGAGAGGTCCTCGTCGCCGTACGCGAGCCGATCCAGCAGGTCGACGGGTGCGCGGCGGAACGACGCGCCGATGCTGAGGATGCCCATCCGCCCGGTATCGTAGCGGGCCATGACGGACGGCCGGGCCCGGGACCTCGGCGTCCGGATCGGGCGCGGCGCGCCCGGCCCGCGCAACGCGATCATCGACGTTCCGGGCGTCCGCGTCGGCCACCACACGGTGCTCGAGGGGCCCAACGGCGCACCCACGGCCGTGCGGACCGGCGTCACCGCGGTCTTCCCCGGGCCGGAGGACCCGTGGACCGCACCGGTCTACGCGGCCACGCACATCCTCAACGGCTACGGCGAGCTGATCGGCATCAACACGATCCGCGAATGGGGGATCCTCGAGACCCCGATCGTCTTGGTGAGCAGCCAGATGATCGGCGCCGCCTTCGACGCGACGGTCCGATGGATCGCCGCGCGCGATCCGCGTGCCGGCGAGTCGGTGATGCCGGTCGTCACCGAGTGCGACGACTCGTGGCTCTCCGCGGTCCTGTCCCGGCCGATCTCCGACGGCGACGTGGCCGCGGCGCTCGACGCCGCGTCTGCCGACGCGGTCGAGGAGGGGTGCGTCGGGGCCGGCACGGGGATGCAGTGCTTCGACTTCAAGGGCGGGGTCGGCACCTCCTCGCGGGTGCTCGCGGACGGGACGACGGTCGGCGTGCTGGTCCTGACGAACCACGGCGACCGCGAGAACCTGTTGATCGACGGCGTCCGCGTGGGCGAGGCGATCGAGGACCTGATGCCCGAGGAGCATCGCGAGGGCTCGTGCGTCGTGCTGGTCGCGACCGACGCACCCTTGCTGCCGCACCAGCTGCGCCGGGTCGCCGAGCGTGCCGGCATGGGGCTGGCCCGCGGCGGTTCCCACGCGTCGAACACGAGCGGCGAGCAGTTCCTGGCCTTCTCGACCGCGAACCGGATCCCGCGCGGCCAGCCGACGTTCGCACCGGTCGCGGTCGCCGACGGCGCGCGCGTGGGCGGGCGGCTCCTCTCGGCGGTGTTCCGCGTGACGGTCGAGGCCACCGAGGAAGCCGTCGTGAACGCGCTGGTCGCCGCCCGGACCACGGTCGGCCGCGACGGCAACACCTTGCACGCGCTCCCGGTCGACCGGATGCAGGAGGTCCTCGCCGCGGCCGGGCGCCTCGATGCCTAGAACATCTTCGGATAGCGGAGCAAGCCGAAGAACCCGGTCAGCATCAGGAACGTCGCGACGCACAGCACCGCGAGCCGAACGCCCCGGACCTTGAAGCGCTGTGAGACCGCGATCAGGAATAGGACGGTCGCGAAGAGCACGGTCAGCCGGACGTACTTCTCCGCGACCTCACGATCGTCCGTCCCCTGGCTGAACGCCTCGCTCGCCTGCGCGTTCAGCTCGTCGGATCTGGCGAGCAGCGCGTTGTGGTATTGCGGCATGAAGCTAGGCCCCGGCGGCGCGTTCGGATCGGTGAAGGGCTTCGTCGCGAGCCATGCGACGAACGCGGTCTTGAACTCGGGGCTGAAGCGCCGCACGTACAGGTGTGCGAGCTTCTCGTCGCCCTGTTCCTTGGCGATGATCCACGTGTTGAACGTCGAGACGTCGAGCAGGCGCTGCTGACCGCCCTCGGTCGCCGCGACGCCGGCCTCGGCCCGAAGCCGTGAGGACGTTCCGTAGAGGAAGGCCTGCTGCCCGTCCCAGCGTGCGGCCTGGTAGCCGCTCCACGCGGTCGCGATCGCCACCATCGCGAGCACGAACGCCTCGAAGATCTCGATCGTCTCTTCCCAGCGCCGCTCCGGCCCCGGCTCGCGCTCGGTGAGCTTGTACGCGAGCTCGGCGTTCAGATCCTCGGCCATCGTCCCCCCAGGTCCGGAGTATGCCCGAGGGCTGAGGCGGACATCGCTACCATAGGCGGCGGAGACGTGGCTGAGTGGCCGAAAGCAGCCGCCTGCTAAGCGGTTAGGGGGTGTTGAGCTCCCTCACAGGTTCGAATCCTGTCGTCTCCGCCACGGCTCGCCACCGGGCATCGAACGGCCTCCGGTCCGCGCCTTCAGGCTGGGATCACGGTGTCGCGTTCGAGCTGCAGCGTGGCCGCGTCGATCCGCTCGGCCGCGACCAACTGGTCCACGAGCGCCGAGAGGTTGCTGCTCGCCTCGGCGATCTGGCCGACCAGCTCGGCGGCGTCGGCCGAGGTCAGGTCGCGCTGTCCCATCCGCAACGTCACCGCGGACGCGAAGATGCTGCCGAGCGGCGCCTGCACGTCATCGACGACCGCGCGCACGAGCGCGTCCTTCAGGTCGTTCGCCGCGCGCAGCCGTTCGGCGGCCTCGCGGTTCGCCTCGCTCAACGCTCGTTCGCGCTCGAGCGCCTCGCGCAGGCGGGCGACCAGCAGCGCGGTCGCGGTGAACAGCAGCAGCCGAAGGAACATGTTCGTGACCGGATAGACGTGGGGGACGCCGCTGCTCGTCGCCAGGTCGGCGATCAGGCCGGTGAGGGCCGCGGCCGCCGCGACCGCGACGCCGGCGAGCTTGCCCGAGCACCAGGTCGCCAGGGCGACCGGCGGGATGTAGAAGATCGAGAAGGCGATGTGGACGCCGACCCGGGCGTCGATCAGCCCCACGATCGCCACGAGCGCGAGCGACAGGACGAGCACGCCCGCCCGGAAGACGGGGGTGCGCGGCTCCGATGCCTCGGTCGCAGGGTCCGTGTTCACACCCTCCTATCGGCACGCCCCAGGGTCGGACTGAGAGCCCTTCAAGGCCACCCGGGCAACCTGCCGATATCCGGGTACGTGCGGTCCCGGGGTGCGTTCGCGCTGGTCATGGTGCTGGTCGGCGCGCTGGCCGGGCCCGAGGCAGGCGCGGGAGCCGCCGTCCCGCCGCCGCCGCTGGTGGTCCACGTCCGCGACGCCAACACCGAGTACTTCCTGCCCTCGATCGTGACCCTCCGCCAGGGTGGGACCGTCGACTGGGACTTCGAGGGCCTGCACACCGCCACGGACGACACGGGGATGGGCCTGTACGACTCGGGCTCCATCCAGGGCGCGACCTTCTCGTACCGGTTCGTGGCGGCCGGGACGTACGCCGTGATCTGCACCCTCCACATGAGCACGATGATCGGCAGCGTCCGCGTGCCGGTCACGGTGGCCCCCACGACGGGGAAGGCGGGGACCCACGTCACCGTGACCTGGTCGACGGTCGTCGCGCCGGCCGGGTTCGTCTACGACGTGCAGCGGCTGCGGGTCGGTGGAACGTGGACGACCTGGCAGAACGGGGTCACGGCGCGCAAGGGGCCGTTCGTGCCGTGGCGCAAGGGGACGTACCGGTTCCGGGCGCGGCTGCGGCAGATCTCCTCGGGCACGGCGGCCGCGTGGTCCCCGACCGGATCGATCGTCGTGGGCTGAGCCTTCAGGAGCCGGCGTGGACCGCGACGGCGGCGCCGCGGCCCCACCACATCGCCTGCGACAGCGAGCGCAGAAGGATCTCGGCAGAGGCGAGGTTCGTCGCGACCGGAACGCCGTGGACGTCGCAGACCTTCAGGAGGGCCTGGATGTCGGGCTCGTGCGGGTGCGCGGTGAGCGGGTCCCGCAGGAACACGACCGCGTCCACCTCGCCGGCAACGATCCGGGAGCCGATCTCGATGTCGCCGCCCTCCGGACCGCTGTGCACGCGCTCGACGTCGAGACCGAGCTCGTCGGCGAGCTGGCCGCCGGTGTGGCCGGTGGCCAGCAGGCGCACGTTGGACAGGGTCGAGCGGTAGCGGGCGGCCAGCCGCAGCAGGTCGGCCTTCTTGCCGTCGTGCGCGACCAGCGCCAGGACGGCGCGCCCGTTCTCCTCAGCGGTCGGGATGCCCATGCTCGCCATGCATCCAGGGTACGGACGGAGCTGCGGCGCGACCCGCCCGTGAGGTAACGGTCGTGTGAAATCAGCGCGACCGGCGCGCGCCGGCGTGCGTCGGCTCGACCCAGATCAGCGCCGCGACGTCCTGCCCGAGTGCGAGCGTCCGGTCCTCGACCTTCAGCGAGACGGCGTCGGCGCCCGGCATCCGCTCCTCGACCTCGACGACGGTGCCCGTGACGACGCCGTGGCCGTCGAGGCGTCGCAGCAGGTCGGGCGCGTCGTGCTCGGCGACCTCCGAGATCCGGCGCACGACCGCGGGCGTCGCGACCGGCAGTTCGGCGAGGGAGGAGAGCTTCCCGTACGGCGCCGTGCGCCCCGGGATCACGTTGCCGTGTGGACAGGTGCGGGGATGGCCGAGGTGCTCGTCGAGCCGCGCCGCGACCTCCTCCGAGACCCCGGGCGCGATCTCCTGCGCGGCCTGGTCGGCCGAAGCCCAGTCCATGCCCAGCGAATCGGTCAGCCACCGCTCCAGGAGACGGTGCGTCCGCACGATCGATCCCGCGAGCTCGCGACCGCGGTCGGTGAGGCGGACGGTCCGGTCCGATCCCACGGTGATCCAGCCGTCGGCCGCCAGGCGTTTGAGCGTCACGCTGATCGTGGGAGCGCTGACGCCGACCCATTCGGCGATCCGGCCAGGTCGGACGACCGGCTCCTCGAACTGGATGTAGAAGATCGTCTCCAGGTAGTGCTTGACCGTCTCCGGCCGAAGCGAGCGATCGGAGGGGGCGGCGGTGGGCATCGCGCAATCCTAGTCGTGACGTGTGTGGGGACCCGCTCGGGCGCGGAGAAGTGCACTTGACAGATCGAGAATGTTTGACGTATCTAATGGGTGCCTTCGCACCACCTAACAACCCTCCCGCCAGACGTCCGGAGCTCGCCCCAACCCATGATCCCGACCTTCGTGATCGGCCTCCGCGAGGGGATCGAAGCCTCGCTGATCGTCGGCATCGTCGCCGCGTTCCTTGCCCGGGCCGACCGCCGCGACGCGCTGCGCTGGATGTGGCTGGGGGTCGCGGCCGCGATCGTGATCTGCCTCGGGGTCGGTATCGCGCTCGACGCGATCAGCAGCTCGCTGCCGCAGAAGCAGCAGGAGGGCTTCGAGACGATCATCGCGTTGGTCGCCGTCGGGACGGTGACCGCGATGATCGTGTGGATGAAGCGGCACAGCCGCGGCATCAAGTCAGACCTGGAGACGCACGCGGCCGACGCGCTCGCGAACGGCACCGGCATCGCGCTGGTGGGCATGGCGTTCCTCGCGGTGCTCCGTGAGGGCTTCGAGACCGCGGTCTTCCTGCTCGCCGCGTTCCAGGCGTCGGAGACCCCGCTCGCCTCCGGGATCGGCGTGATCCTCGGCATCTCGACCGCGGTCGTCCTCGGCTTCCTGATCTATCGGGGCGCGGTGCGGATCAACCTGCAGCGCTTCTTCCTGGTGACCGGCATGGCGCTCGTGCTCGTCGCTGCCGGCCTGGTCGCCAGCGCGATCCACAGCGCGTTCGAAGCCGGCTGGCTCACGCTCGGGCAGCAGCAGGCGCTCGATCTCCGGTGGCTCGTGGCGCCTGGCACGGTCCGCGCGTCGCTGCTGACCGGCATGCTCGGCCTGCAGCCCGAGCCCACCCGCGCGGAGGTGATCGGCTGGCTCCTGTACGCCGTGCCGATGAGCCTGTACCTGCTGATCCCCGCGTTCCGTGGGCGGCAGCCGGAACCGGCGGGCGCCGTGCTCGAGAACGCCGCCTGACGAGGCACCCCGGTGACCCCAGCCAAGGCCTTGACCGTCTGCGCCCTCGGAGCGGTGCTCGCCCTCACGGCGTGTTCCTCGAAGGAGGGCTCGAGGTCCGCCGCCGGCGTGCGGATCGTGCACGTCTCGCTCACCGACGCGGGGTGCGACCCCGCGACGATGGAGCAGTCGGCCGGTCCCACGACGTTCGTGGTGACGAACGAGGGCGCCGACGCGGTGACCGAGTTCGAGGTCGTGCAGGGCGACCGGATCGTGGGCGAGGTCGAGAACGTGGCGGCCGGACTGGAGCGGTCGTTCAGCCTCAACCTCGATCCCGGTTCCTACGAGACTCGATGCCCCGGCGGAACGACGTCGCCGACCGGCATGCTGACCGTGACCGGCACCGCACCGCAGGCCGGTGGGAGCGGATCGACCTCGGCCGACGAGGCGGTCGCCGCCTACCGGACCTACCTCGAGACGCGCGCCGATCAGCTGGTCGCGCGCACACGGCTGTTCACGCAGGCGGTGCTGGCCGGCGATCCGGAGAAGGCCCGACAGCTGTTCGCGTGGGCGCGCGAGCCCTACGAGGCGATCGAGCCGGTCGCGGAGACGTTCGGCGACTTGGATCCCGAGATCGACGCGCGGGTGAACGACGTGCCGGCCGGGACCTGGACCGGGTTCCACCGGCTGGAGAAGGCCCTGTGGGCCGACCGTTCGCTGGAGGGGATGGATCCGGTGGCGCGCCAGCTGCGTGCCGACGTCGTGAAGCTCCACGCGCTGGTGCGGACCGTGGAGCTCGACCCCGCCCAGATCGCGAACGGCGCCACCGAGCTGCTCGGCGAGGTCTCGAAGTCGAAGATCACCGGCGAGGAGGACCGCTACTCCCACACCGACCTGTGGGACTTCCGGTCGAACGTCGACGGCGCCCGGGCGGCGTTCGCCGCGGTGCGGCCGCTGCTCGCGCAGCGCGATCCGGCGCTCGCGGCGTTGATCACGCAACGATTCGCGGCCGTGGACCGGGCGCTCGACCCGTACCGGGTCGGCCCCGGGTTCGTCCCGTACACGGCCCTCACCACGTTCGACACCCGGTCGCTGAGCTCCGCGATCGACGCGCTCGCCGAGCCGCTGTCGCAGGTCGCCGGCACCGTGGTCGGCGCGTGAGCGACCCCCAGCCCGATCCGCAGCCCCGCGTGTCGCGGCGAGCGATGATCGCCGCGCTCGGCGCGGGCGCGGCCGGCGTGGCGATCGGCGCCGCTTCGGGCGCGGCCGTGGCCGCCGATCGCGGGGACGCGCAGGCACACACGCGGAGCGGCCCGGTCCCGTTCTTCGGGGCGCACCAGGCCGGCATCGCCACGGCGGCCCAGGACCGGCTGCACCTCGCCACGTTCGACGTCTCGAGCGAGCGGCCGGCCGACGTCCGGGAACTGCTGCGCGCCTGGACCTCCGCGGCGGCGTCGATGACGCGGGGCGGTCCCGCAGGCCCGCCGGCGGCGAACGCGATGCTGCCGCCGACCGACACCGGCGAGGCGGCCGGCCTGCCGCCGGCGAACCTGACGATCACGTTCGGGTTCGGACCGTCGCTGTTCGTGTTCCACGGTGAGGACCGCTTCGGCATCGCGGATCGGCGGCCGGACGCCCTGATCGACCTGCCGCCGTTCGCGGGCGACGAGCTCGACCCGACCCGGACCGGCGGCGACCTCGTCGTGCAGGCCTGCTCCGACGACCCGCAGGTGGCGTTCCACGCGGTGCGGAACCTCGGTCGGATCGGTCGCGGTGTCGTGGTGCCGCGCTGGTCGCAGATGGGCTTCGGCCGCACGTCGAGCACGACGCGGACGCAGGTCACGCCGCGCAACCTGATGGGGTTCAAGGACGGCACGAACAACCTCCATGGCGACGATCCGGCCTCGATGGACGCGAACATCTGGGTGGGGACCGAAGGCCCGGCATGGATCGCCGGCGGCAGCTACATGGTCACGCGGCGGATCCGGATGCTGATCGAGGTGTGGGATCGCGCGAGCCTCGACGACCAGCAGCGGACGATCGGCCGCGCGAAGGACACCGGCGCGCCGCTCGGCGCGTCCGCGGAGTTCGACACGGTGCCGCTCGGGGTGGTCGCGAACGGAACACCGGTGGTGCCGATGGACGCGCACATCCGGCTGGCCGCGCCGTCGGAGAACGAGGGCGCCGCGATCCTGCGGCGCGGGTACTCGTTCACCGACGGGATCGATCCGGTCACGGGCCAGCTGGACGCGGGGCTGTTCTTCATCTGCTTCCAGCGCGATCCGCGGAACGGGTTCGTGCCGCTGCAGCACAAGCTCGCGTCGAACGACGCGTTGAACGAGTACATCAAGCACGTCGGCAGCGGGATCTTCGCGGTGCCGCCCGGCGCCCCGCCCACGGGGTACGTCGGGCAGTCGCTGTTCGGCTGAGCGCCCGCGTAGGCTCACCCCGGTGGAGAACGACGCGTCGCAGGATGGACCTCCCTCTCCGGACGGACCCGAAGCGGGGACGGCCGCGCTCGATCGGCTCGTCTTCTTCTCCGACGCGGTCTTCGCGATCGCGATGACCTTGCTGGTACTGGCGATCCCACGTCCGGGTTCGGACGTGGCGATCCGGTACCTCTGGCGCGACTACCACGGGAAGTTCGTCGCGTACTTCATCGGCTTCTGGGTGATCGCCTTGTACTGGCTGGCGCATCACCGGCTGTTCCGACTCGTCACGCGCTACGACACCGGCGTCCTGGTGCTCAACCTCGCGCTGCTGTTCTGCATCGCGTTCCTGCCGTATCCGACCGCGGTGCTCGGCGATCACGGCGACACGGTGGCCGGCACCGTCTTCTACGCGATCTGCGTCGCGATCACGGGTGCGTTCTCGACCCTGCTGGGGTGGTACGTGATCTTCCGCCGGAGGTACACGGTGCCCATCTCGCCGCTGCTCGCGCGGTATCACGTGTTCCGGGGTGCCGTCGTACCGATGTTCTTCCTGCTCTCGATCCCGGTCGTCCTGATCACGCGGAACGCGTACCTCGGCGAGGCGATCTGGCTGTTGATCTTCGTCGCGCAGGTCGCCGCCGCCCGCTACGTCGCGAAGCGCCGAGCGCCCGCGTCCTCGACCGCGTAGCCCACCGGCTCCTCATCATCTGCATCGCACCCGCTTCCCTGGTGCCGGCGCGTCGTCGCGGGTCCTCGCCGGGGGGACCGAGGGTCCCGGCCGCAGGGGGCCATGCGACCGCTGTTGGCCCTCCCAGCAGGTCCGAGACTCGTGGCAGTTCAGGAAAGGGAGGTGGGGACGATGCAGCAGGAGATGGAGCTGGAGGAGCCGAGGTTCGCGAAGTGGCTCTTCGCGTCGCCCGCGGCTGCGTTGATCTGGCTGGTCGTGCGGGTGTACCTCGGATACGAGTGGCTGCACGCCGGCTGGGAGAAGGTGACCGGGACCAGCGGTGGGTTCTGGACCTGGCACTTCGGCTACACGCCCGATTCGTGGTTCCGCACCACGGCCGGGCTGACAGGGTTCACGAAGTACGCGATGTCGGGAGCGGCCCAGGGGCCGCACTCGGCCGTGAACTACGGGTGGTACGCCTCGTTCCTCAACTGGCTGAGCCACCCGGGCCCCGCCGAGGTGTTCGCGAAAGTGATCCCCATCGGTGAGATGGCGGTCGGGATCTGCCTGATCCTGGGGTTGTTCACGGGGATCGCGGCGTTCTTCGCCGGGCTGTTGACCATGTCCTTCGGGCTCGCCGGCGTGGCCGGCGTGAACCCGGTGTTCTTCATCGGCGAGGTGTTCCTGATCCTGGCCTGGAGGAACGCGGGCTACTACGGCCTGGACCGCTGGGTCCTGCCGGCGCTGGGAACGCCGTGGCACAGGGGCGAGGTGTTCGAGAAGCACGAACAGCCCGCTCAGCACCAGCTCGCCTGACCCACCTCAGGCGGGTTGGGAGCACGGAGGAGGCGGGTCGGAGGGCCCGCCTCCTCCGTTCCGTTCGCGCCCGGCTCACTCGACCGAGCCGGGCGTCGTCGTGTGACGAGCGAGGTACGCGGCCGCCTCGGCACGCCGGGCGACCTCGAGCTTCGACAGGATGCTCGACAGGTAGTTCTTGACCGTCTTCTCGGCCAGGCCGAGCTCCTCGCCGATCTGCTTGTTCGTCTTGCCGTCGGCGACGAGCGTCAAGATCCGT
Source organism: Actinomycetota bacterium (assembly GCA_035490535.1). Classification (GTDB taxonomy): domain Bacteria; phylum Actinomycetota; class UBA4738; order UBA4738; family HRBIN12; genus AC-51. Next base: position 35,406 of record DATHCP010000001.1, on the reverse strand, counting down.
TCCTCCTGTGGCGACAGGCGGGCGAGCTTCTCGTCGCGCAGCAGGTGCTTCCCCTTGCGGAGCCGGTCGAGCACCGCGTTCGTCACCGCGGGGTCCAGCAAGCTGTCGCCCGCGCCCACCGCGCGGATCGCGCGGAGCAGCTCGCCGGTGCGGACCTGCTTCAGGACGTAGCCGCTCGCGCCGGCCATGATCGACGCGAACAGCGCCTCGTCGTCGGCGAACGACGTCAGCATCAGCACCTTGATGTCGGGATGCGTCGCGCGGATCTCGCGCGTCGCCTCGATCCCGCTGCCGTCGGCCAGACGCACGTCCATCACGATCACGTCCGGTCGGGCCCGGTTGGCTTCGTCGATCGCCTCCCGCACCGTCCCGGCCTCCGCGGTGACGACGATGTCGTCTTCCGGCTGGAGCATCGCGCGGATCCCGTCTCGGACGATCTCGTGGTCGTCCACGAGCATCACGCGCAGCGGCGGCTTCTTCGGGGCCATCGACCGCGATGGTAGCGCCGCAGGTTCGCTGCGGGGCTCAGGCGGGCAGGGTGACGCGGACCGTGGTGCCCTCGCCGGGCGTGCTGTCGACCCGGAGGGTTCCGCCGATCGCCGTCACCCGATCGCGGAGGTTCGCCAAGCCCATCCCCCACGTGGCCAGATCGACGTCGAAGCCTCGACCGTCGTCGTCGATCTCCACCAGGAACCCCTCCCCGGTGGTCCCCACCGTCACCCGGCACGTCGTCGCCGCGCCGTGCCGCTCGACGTTCGACAGCGCCTCGCGCACCAGCTGGACCACGTCGGCGGCCAGCGCCGCCAGCTCGCCGGCCGCCCGTTCGTCGATGTCGACGACCGTCACGACGCCGGAGCGGGCGCCGAACTCTTCGGTCAGGTCCCGCAGGGCCTGGTCGAGCTGTCGGTCCGCCAGGATGCCGGGTCGCAGCCCGAAGATGTAGTTCCGCAGATCGCGGATCGCGCGATCGACGTCGTCGACGGCGCCGTCCAACCGGCGACGGGTCTCGGGGTCGTCGGCGTGGGTCGCGAGTCCCTGCAGGCTCATCCCCACCGCGAACAGGGATTGGATCACGCCGTCGTGCAGCTCCTTCGCGATCCGCTCGCGGTCCTCGAGGACCTCGAGCCGGCGCAGCTCGCGGGCGTTCCGGTCGGCCTCGTCGATCAAGCGTGCGTTCTCCACGGCGATCGCGGCCTGCGACGCCAGGACCAGCACCACGCGCTCGTCCTCTTCGTCGAAGGACGCCGCCTCGCGCTTGTCCGTCAGGTAGAGGTTGCCGAAGATGCGACCTCGGCCGGCGATCGGCACGCCCAGGAGTGACCGCATCGGGGGGTGGTTCGGCGGGAAGCCGATCGAGCGTGGATCCGCGGCGATGTCGGGGATCCGGATCGGGCGTGCCTGCGTGATCAGGGCTCCCAGCAGGCCGTGACCCACGGGCGGGTCGCCGATCGCCGCCTGCTCCTCGGGCGTGATGCCGACGGTCAGGAACGACTCGATCGCGGCGCCGTCCGGTGTGAGGACGGCGAGGGCACCGTACCGGGCGCCGGTCAGCTCGACGGCCAGCTCCACGATGCGTTCGAGGACCAGATCCAGCTCGAGTTCCGAGGCCAGGCGCATCCCGGCCTCGATCAAGCGTCGATCGCCGTCGGGATCGCGCCGGGACATGCCGCGAGCCTACCCCGGCGTGGTCGACGGGCGGACGGCGGCGGAGGGCTACGCGGCCACGCCGGCGCGGAGCGCCTCGGCGATCCGGTCGACGAAGTCCTTCAGCGTCGCCTCCGCCACCCGGTGCAGGACCGCCCGGTCGATCATCCGGCCGAGCGCGCCGAGCGGCGGCCGGTAGCGTGCGCTGATCGCGAGCTGGGTGCGGGCCGGTCCGATCGGGGCGGCCTCGAGGTCCGCGTCCAGCGAGGGGAACAGACCGCCGGCCCGGTGGTCCTCCCAATGCAGCGGCAGGATCGTCTTCGATGGGATCGTGATCGGTTCGCCGAACCGGATCGCGACCGTCCGGCCGATCCGCTCGGGTGAGCCGAACCCGACCTCGGTCAGCAGCGCCCTGCCGGCGTCGTCGGCTTCCCGGGCCAGGCCCGGCATCCACTCCGCGGGGGCGCGGGTCAACGCGGCCCGCACGGTATCGAACGGCATCCGGAGCTCAACGAAGTACCGGGCGAACATCAGGCCCCGTGCTCCATCACGTCCAGGCGGTCGTAGTAGTCGGGCATCTCGAGCAGGTGCGCCAGCGCGACCTTGCCGGTCAGCACCGGATCGTCGTCCGTGACGTTCGTCAGGGGCTCGCGTGAGCCGTGCTCCAGCTCCACGTCCATCCCGCGTCGCAGATCCTCCAGCCCGAAAGCGTGGTGGGTGAAGTCGAGCTCGAGCACGGCGGCGACGGCCGCCGCCTGCTCGGTGGTGAAGTGGGTACGCCTCAGGTGTGCGTACATCGGTCTCGCCTCCTCGCTCATCTGGGCCGACGCTAGCCTGCGACGCAGGACCGAACCCGGGCCGAAGGGCCCGCGACGCAGGGGCCTTCGGCTGGTGTACCCTGCGCCGACGGCCGATTGAACGGAGATTCAAAGATGGGCGCGAACCGGTACGACGCGATCGTGGTCGGCGGAGGGCACAACGGGTTGGTCGCCGCCGCCTACCTGGCCAAACACGGCGCGCGGACCGTGGTGCTGGAGAAGCGGGCGAAGACCGGCGGCGCCGCCGACACGATGGAGCCCTGGCCGGACGAGCTTCCCGGCGTCAAGGTGAACACCCTCAGCTACACGATGTCGCTGATGCCGCCGTCGCTGCGACGAGACCTCCAGCTCGAGCGGTTCGGGTTCAAGCTGCTGCCCCTCGGTCAGGGCTACCTGCCGATGCGCGGCGGCGGCTCGCTGATCCAGGCCGAGGACGACGCGGTCACGCGGGCCTCGATCGAGCGGATCAACAAGCGCGACGCCGACGCGTACTTCGCGTTCTACGACTGGATGGGCCGGATCGCCGGGATCCTCGGGCCGATGCTGATGCGGACGCCGCCGCACCTGGGCTCGAAGCGGTTCCGGGACATCAAGGACGTCGCGATGCTCGGCTGGAACCTCCGCAAGGAGATCGACGAGCGCACGGTCGCCGACATCACGCGCCTGTTCTCGATGAGCGCCACCGATCTGCTGGAGCGGTGGTTCGAATCGCCGGTGATCAAGGGGTTCATGGCGGTCAACGGCATCATCGGAACCTGGGCCGGGCCCGACGCGCCCGGCACCGCGTACGTGCTGATGCACCATTCGGTGGGCGACATCGGCGACGGGCAGGTCGCCGCGTGGGGCTTCATCGAGGGCGGCATGGGCGCGGTCGCGGCGGCGTGCGAGGCCTCGGCGCGCTCCTTCGGCGCCGAGGTGCGCACCGAGGCGCCGGTCGCGAAGATCACGACCCGCGGCGGTCGCGTGACCGGCGTGGTGCTGGAGGGCGGTGAGGAGGTACGCGCGCCGCTCGTCGTGACCGCGATCCATCCGAAGATCACGTTCCTGCAACAGATGGACCGTTCGGAGCTGCCGGCGTCGTTCGTGCACGACATCGAGAACTGGAAGACGCGCAGCGGCACCGTGAAGATCAACCTCGCGCTGTCGAGGCTGCCGACGTTCACCGCCGACCCGGACTTCGACCCGGAGATCCACGGCGGCGCGATCCAGCTGCTGGACGACGTCGAGCAGCTCGAGCGGGCCTACCAAGATGCGCGCTTCGGCAGCGCGGCCGGCGTGCCGTTCAGCGACACGGAGATCCCGACGGTGGTCGATACGACGCTCGCGCCCGAGGGGATCCACACGATGTCGATGTTCACGCAGTGGGTGCCGGCGGACTGGGCCGACGACGAGGACGACCACTGGCCGGAACTCGAGGCGTATGCCGACCGCCTGGTCGATCACCTCGAGGCGGTCGCCCCGGGGTTCCGCGACTCGATCCTGGCCCGGCAGATCATCGGCCCGAAGCAGATGCAGCAGAACTGGGACCTGCTGGGCGGCAACATCTTCCATGGAGAGCTGACGGTGGACCAGCTGTTCCACCTGCGCCCCGCCGTGGGGTACGCCGACTACCGCACGCCGATCCGCGGGCTGTACCAGGCCTCGAGCGCAACCCACGCGGGCGGCGGCGTGACCGGGCTGCCCGGCCACCACGCGGTGCGCGAGATCATGCGCGACCGGGCGATCGAGCGGTAGTCACGACACCGAGCCGACGCCCTCCGGCGCGGCCGGGGCCTGGATCCGGATCCGGACGTCGAGGGCGACGGCGCGCTCGGCCGTGACCGTCACCGGGTTGCACTCGAGCTCCACGATCGCGGGATGCGCCTCCACGATCGCGCCGATCCGCAGGAACAGCTCCTCGAGCGCCTCCATCGCGACCGGGCGGGCCCCGCGGTATCCGGCCAACAACGGGAAGGTCTTCAATGAATGCAGGGCCTCGCGGGCGTCCACGTCGGTGAGCGGGGGCAAGCGGACGGCCACGTCGCCGACCAGCTCGGCCGTGGTGCCGCCGGCTCCGACCATCAGGACGGGGCCGAACGTCGGGTCGTCGGCGACGCCCACGAGCATCTCGACCCCACCCTCGATCATCTCCTGGACCACGAACCCCTCGCAGGCGATCCCCTGTTCCGCCAGCGCCCGCCGGATCGCGCTCGCGGCGGCCTCCGCCTCCTCGGCGCCCGTCACGCCGAGGCGCACCGCGCCGGCATCGGTCTTGTGCAGCGGTCCGATCGCCTTCACGGCCACCCTCCCGCGCAGCCGCTCGGCGGCCAAGCCGGCCTCCTCCGGCGTTGCGGCGACCTCCGCCTTCGCCACAGGGATCGCGTGTGCGTCGAGCACGGCCATCGCCTCCGCCGGCTCGAGCCAGCCGGCACCCCGTTCGAGCGCCTTGGCGAGCACCGCCGCGGCCTCGCCGGGCCGAGCGTCCGCGAACCGGGGGACGCGGCCACGCTCCCGGCGCCTCCAGGTCCCCAGCCGGGCGGCGCGGGCGAGCGCGATCGCAGCCTGCTCGGGATACGGGAAGGAGGGCGCCGCCGACGCGTCGGCGGCCTCGGCCGCCGAGAGCCCGCCGGCCGCGAGGAACGACGTCAGGACGGGGATCGAGCCGTCGAGCTCGCCGATCGCCTCCCGGATCGAAGCGACCACCTCGGAGGCCCCTTCGTCGATCGGGGGGATGTAGATCACGATCAACGCGTCGATCTCGCCGGACGCCGCAACGGTCCGGATCGTCTGGGCGTAGTCCTCGCCGGTCGCCGACGCGATCATGTCGACCGGATCGTGCACGGTGGCCTCGGGGGGCAGGAAGGTCCGCAGCGCCTCCCGTGTCGGCTCGGAGAACGCCGGAACGATCAGGGCCCGGGCCTCGGCGGCGTCGGCGCAGAGGATCCCCAGCCCGCCGGCGTTCGTGATGATCCCGACGCGGTTCCCCTCCGGGATCGGCTGGCTCGCCAGCACCGCGGCCACGTCCAGCATCTCCTCGAGGGTGTCCGTCCGGATCGCGCCCGTCTGCCGGAACAGCGCGTCGACGACCGCGTCCGAGGAACGCAGGAGCGCGCCCGTGTGCGAGCTGGCGGCCCGCGCCCCGGCGCCGCTGCGACCGCTCTTCACCACGACGATCGGCTTGCGCTCCGAGATCTCGCGGAGGATCGAGGCGAAACGGCGCGGGTTCCCGAACGATTCCAGGTACAGGAGGATCACGTCCGTTCCCGGATCGCGGTCCCAGTAGCACAAGAGGTCGTTCCCGCTGATGTCGGCCTTGTTCCCGACCGAGACGAAGCTCGAGAGGCCGATCCCGAGTCGCGCGGTCTGCTCCATCACGGCGATGCCGAGCGCGCCGGACTGGGACAGGAACCCCACGTGCCCGGGCAGGAGCCAGGTGGAGGCGAACGTCCCGTTCAACCGGATCTCGGGGTCGCTGTTCGCGATCCCCATGCAGTTCGGTCCGATCAGGCGCATCCCATGGCGGCGGCAGATGTCGACGATCCGCCGCTCGCGTTCGGCCCCAGCATCCCCCGTCTCGGAGAAGCCCGCCGAGATCACGACCACACCCCGGACGCCCTTCGTGCCGCAGTCCTCCAGGACGTCGGCGACGAGCTCGGCCGGTACGCAGACGAACGCCACATCGACCGGACCGGGGATCTCCGAGACGGTCGGGTAGCTCGCCACGCCGTGGACCGACTCCGTCTTCGGGTTCACGGGGTAGACCACGCCGTGCAGGTCCGTGCGCAGGAGGTTCCGGAACAGCCGCCCGCCGATCGAGTCCGGACGGCGGGAGGCGCCGATCACCGCGACCGCCCGCGGCTCGAGGAACGCGCGCACCGCGTTCGCCGAGGCGTCGGCGGCCCGCCGGTCGAACGCCCGGGTCGTGCTCTCGGTGACGGTCGTCGCGAACGCGACGTCGATCATGCCCGGGACGGCCCTGATCACGGGATCGAACCCGCTCTCCCGGAACACCGAGATCATCCGGTGGTTCTCCGGTCGGACGGAGGCGACGAGCGTGCCGATGCCCGCCTCGGCCGCCGCCGCGGCGATCCGGCCGATCAGGATCGATCCGAGCCCGCGGCCTTGGAAGTCGTCCGCCACGCTCAAGCTGACCTCTGCGTGGTCCGCGTCCATCCGGAAGTACTGCGCGCCGCCCACGACGCGCCCGTCGTCGCCGCCGTGGAACGCGAGGAGGGTCTGGTGCTCTGCGGTCGTGCCCTCGAGGATCTTCGCGGCGGTCGCGCCGACGTCGAGGCTCGGGCTGCCGAAGCGGAGCATCCGCGTCTCGTCGGACATGCCGAGCAGGTAGTCCTGGACCCGGTCACGATCGTTCGGCCGCACCGTGCGCAGCGTGACGGTCGTCCCGTCGTGCAACACGGCATCGCGGTCGGGCGCACCGCCCGCCACCGGCAGGGTCGAGGCTCCGCTCATCGCAAGAGACGTTAGCGAACCACGAGCACAGGGCAGTGCGCCAGGCGCAAAACGCCGTGCGCGACGCTCCCGAGCATGAGGCCCTTCAGGTCGGACAGCCCACGGGTTCCCATCACGATCATCGATGCGTCTGCCTCGCGCGCAACGTCGACGATCTCGTCCGGGACGATGCCGGTGGGCGCGGTCCTGACCTCGCCGAGCGCGGAGATACCGCGGTCCTTCAGGTCGCGGACGACGCCGTCGACCAGTGCCGCCCCGGTCTCATCGGACACGATCGTCGGATCGAACCCCACCCCCCAGGATGTCGTCGTCTCGTTCACGTGCACCACCGTGACCACCGCGCCGAACCGCTCCGCGATCTCGGCCGCCCGCTCCACGGCGCGGGCAGAGCGCTCGGAGCCGTCTACCGCCAGCACGATCCGCTCGATCATCGCTCCCACCTCCTGGAGCCATCGTGCGGCGGAGGTCGGCGGGCCGGTGGGGCCGGAGGGCCCGACCTCCGAAGGACCGTCGGTGCCCGGGCGGATCGGCGCGCGTTCGCCGGCCGCGATCACGACGACCGCGGGGTCACCGTCCGAACCGCGGTCGGGGCCCCCGGCCGCCCGCCGCCGGCCGACGTGTATTCGGGCACGCCGACGCACGTGAGCAACAGTCCGTCGACCGGCTCGCCGACCACCCCGGCAAGCTCGGAGTCGGCGAACGTCATGCCAGACGCCGCGGCGCCGAGTGCATAGGCGAGCAGGTGGAGCCGGCCCTCGACGAGCCCTGCGCCGAGCTGCGCCTCGCGGTAGGCGCGGTCGTCGAGCGTCCGCACGTCCGCGATGCCGATGGTCACGAAGGCGGCCTCCCGCGCGAGCCCCTGCTCGAGCGCCAGGACGTAGAGCTCGTCGCGCACGTCGCCGGCCCGCCGCGGCTCGGGGTCCGGCCACCGGTAGAGGCCGGGCACCATGCCGTCCACCGCGTGCACGGCGACCACGTGCGGGACGTCGATCCCGCGCAGGGCGGCCAGCATCGACGTGCGGAACAGGTCGAGCGACACCCTCTTCGTCCGGTCGAGCAGCCTGGCGGAGCCTCGCGAGAGGACGACGGTGTCGATGGGAGGGCCGTCCGTGATCGGGACGGTCACCGGTGCCGGGGCGGTCCACGGCGGGCCAAGAACATCCTGATCGCCGGCGCGCTGCGCCGCGGTCGCGAGCGGGAACTCGACGGGAGCGGCGTCGACCTGGCCGGCTGCCGCAGCTCCGGCGGCGACGATCGCGGGGTCGCCGTCGCCAAGCGTGACGAGCGCCACCGGCCATTCGTGCGTGCCGTCGGCGCCGACGAGCGCCGTGACGGCGGCGTCGGGGAACCGCGTGGTGATCGAGGGCCGGATCCCCGCGGACGAGGCGACGGCCAGCAGCTGCGACAGCATCGTCCCGGCGTCCCAGTAGACGTGGCGGTACCCCCGCTCGCGGTACCGCCAGCCGGTGCGCCACGGGACGCCGGTGACGACGACCGTCGGAGATCCGCCGCTCGGCGGCGGACCGATCCGGACGAGCGCGTGGTCCTCGGGCTGGTACCAGTGCACGCCCGCCGGCACGGCGTGACCCTCCGGGACCGCGACGTACACCTCCAGGGGGAACCGGCCTCCCGCCGATCCCGCCGCACGGAAGAGCCACGTGGCGTACGGCCGGACGGTCGTGCGCGTGATGCCGGCCGAGAGGTGGAGCAGGCGCGACAGCTGCGCGAGGTCGAGTTCCCCCGGCGCGATCTCGGCCGTGCCCGCGAGGACCTCGACCGCGGACGCCGCCGTCACGGGCAGCTCGCGTAGGAGCGGAACCGTGGGCAGATCCTCGGCGTACCGCTTGTAGAACCACGGGAGCCGCTCGGTGTCGTTCACCACGAGGTCGACGACGACGCGAGGGTCCTCGACGGGTGGCGCCCAGATCGCGTCGGGGTCCGAGGCGTCGTACCGCCCGTACGACGTGATGCGGTGCAGCGCCTGGGATGCGGTCTCCACGACGCTCATCCTCGCAGACCCCGCCGCGGCGTCCGCTCGGGGCCTCGGTCGGCCACCGCACGGTACGATGCCCGTCTGCGCCGGTAGCTCAATGGATAGAGCATCTGACTACGGATCAGAAGGTTGGGGGTTCGACTCCCTCCCGGCGCGCGAACAGGATGTTCCTCGGCATGGGCGAGCGAACCGTGGTGCGTTTGGAGCGACCCCGGACGGTCGTGTGGGTTCCGGTCCTCGCCGTCTCGGTGTTGTGGCTCGCGGGTCTGCTCGCGACGTCGAACCTCGGCGCCATCTCCACGTGGATCCTGGTCGCGATCTTCGGCGGGCTGGCGTGGCTGAGCATCCGCGGGCTCCGGGTGCGTATCGTCGCCGACGCGGCGGGTGTGCGAGCTTCGGAGCTGTTCGCGACCCGGCGATGGCCGTGGCGCGCGATCGGTGGGTTCGAGGTCTCGGCGGGCCGCGGCTACCTCGTGACGAGCGACGGCGGCCGCGAGGTGCTCGAGCGGGGGGCGCACCCGGTGAGCGACCGCGCGCGGGACGAGGCGATCGCGGCGTTGAACGCGGCGCGCGCCCGCAGATCCGGACCGTGACTCAGGCCGGCGGGTCGATCCTCCGGCAGACCAACAGCAGCGCCAGGGCCGCCGCGATCGCGACCGCGAACGCTCCGGCGATCCCGCTGCGCACGGGGGCGTCCTTGGCGACCGACAGCGCGATCGCCACTCCGCCGAGTCCGGCGCCGGCGGCGATCCCGAGCATGTCCATCAGCAACACCGGAGCGAGCTCGGCGGCCTCGCGACCCTCCTCGGCCCGCGCCATCACGGCGAGCGGCACCGTTGGGTAGGCCACGCCCATGCCGAAGCCGGCGACCGCCCAGCCGACGTACGCGAGCGCGAGCGGTCCACCGGTGAGCACCGCCACGACCGCGACGATCCCCGCGACGAGCAGCGTGTCGCCCAGCAGGACCAGCGTGGAGGCGCGGACCCGGTTCGCCCGGCGCGACTGCCACCACGAGCCGAGCGCCCAGGCGACCGCCGCGAACGTCAGGGCGAGGCCCGCGGCCAGCACGGAGGTTCCCCGGACGTTCGTCAGCATCAGGGGCGTGTAGGAGTCGGCGGCGACGAACGCGATCGACAGCAACAGCGCCGCGAGCGCGGCCGCGGGCATCCCCCGCCGGGCGGCGAACGTTCCGGGCGGCACGAGGCCACGCAACGCCACCACCGTGACCGCGCCGCCGACCAGGATCGGCGCGAGCGCACGGATGGACGGATCGCCGAGCCCGGCGAGCAGCACGCCGGCCCCGAGCATCAGCGCGATCGACCGCAGGACGGGCGGCCGTGGCGCGTCCGGATCGCCGGCGTCGTCGAGCAGCGGCAGGACCAGGGCGACCGACAGGATCAGCAACGGGATCGGCACCACGAACGCCCAGCGCCATCCGACCGTGCTCGCCAGCAGGGCGCCGAGCGGCGGACCGACGAGCCCCGGGAGGAGCCACGCGGTCGCCAGCAACGCGAGCACGCGCGGGCGCACGTCGGTCGGCAGCGACTTCGCGACCGCGCCGATCGAGAGCGCGTAGGCGGCACCGTTCGCTGCTCCCTGCAGGAACCGGCCGGCGATCAGCACCTGCATCGAGGGCGCGAGCGCCGAGACCAGCAGGCCGCCCAGGTAGATCAACGCGACGACGACCAGCAGCCGGCGGGCGCCGAAGCGATCCACGGCCGCGCCCGCCACCGGGATCGAGCCGAACAGCGCCAGTGAGGCGGCGGTGAAGCTCCATCCGTAGAGGGGAAGGTGCCCGAGGTCCACCAGCACGGCCGGCATCACGGCGGCGACCACCAGCATGTGGATCGCGGCCAGCGTCTCGAGCAGGACCAGGCCGATCACCAACCGGCCCCTCGCACCGCGGAACACCTCCCGCCAGGGCGCCGCCCCGGCCGGTATCGGCTCCATGCGCGAAGGGTACGCGGCCGCGCCGTAGACTCGACGACGATGGAGTACACGCACGTCGGGCACCTCGGGCTGGTCGTCAGCCGCCTGTGCCTGGGCACGATGAACTTCGGTCCGCACACGCCCGAGGCGGACAGCCACACGATCATGGACGCGGCGCTCGCGCACGGCGTGAACTTCTTCGACACCGCGAACGTGTTCGGCCGCCACCTCGGCGCTGGCGCGACCGAGGAGATCATCGGGCGCTGGTTCTCGAAGGGGAGCGGCCGGCGCGACGAGGTCGTGCTGGCCACGAAGGTGTTCGGCACGATGGGCGACTGGCCGAACGAGTCGCGCCTGTCGAAGTACGCGATCATCCACCAGTGCGAGGCGTCGCTCGACCGCCTCCAGACCGACCGGATCGACCTGTACCAGATGCACCACATCGACCGCGAGGCGTGGTGGGACGAGATCTGGGAGGCGATGGAGCAGCTCAAGCTCCAGGGCAAGATCCTCTACGTCGGCTCCTCGAACTTCGCCGGCTGGCACATCGCGCGTGCGAACGAGATCGCGAACTGGCGGCACTCGCTCGGCCTCGCGACCGAGCAGTCGGTCTACAACCTGCTCCAGCGGACCGTCGAGCTCGAGGTGATCCCCGCGATCCAGGAGTACGGGATGGGCATGATCCCGTACAGCCCGCTCGCCGGCGGCCTGCTGGCCGGGGCGCTGACGAAGGTTTCCGAGGGCCGGCGTTCGCAGGGCTACATGCTCGAGGAGATCGAGTTCACCCGCGGACAGCTCGAGCGGTGGGAGCAGCTGTGCAAGGAACTCGGCGAACGCCCGGCCGACGTGGCGCTCGCCTGGCTGCTGCACCAGCCGGTCGTCACGGCGCCGATCATCGGTCCGCGCACCGAAGAGCAGCTCCTCGGCTCGATGCGGGCGCTCACGATCGAGCTCTCCGAGGATGTGCTGCGCCAGTTGGACGAGATCTTCCCCGGCCCGGGCGGCCCCGCGCCCGAGGCGTACGCCTGGTAGCGCGACCCGGTCCCCTTCAGTCGCCCCGGACCGCCTGCTCGACCGCGCGCGCCGCATCCAGCAGCCGCGGCGCGGTCCGCCGGGCGCGCCCCGCCCCGAGGCGCCCCTCCGGCGCCGAGATCGAGATCGCGGCCAGGAGCTCGCCGCCGGGCCCGAGCACCGGTGCGCTGAGCGACGCGACGCCGGTCTGTCGTTCGCCGTGGCTGTCGATCCACCCCCGTCGGCGGACCGCGGCGAGCCGGGTGGCGGCCGAGCGAGACAGGTCGTCCGGCGGCGACCACGCGAGCAGCACGGTTCCGGCCGAGCCCTTCGTGAGGGGGAGCGACGCGCCGACGTCGACGATCGTGCGGAGCTCGTGGGCCGACTCGACCGCGTCGAGGCAGATCCGTCGGTCGCCCTCCCGGACGTAGAGCTGCGCGCTCTCGCCGGTGTCCGCGGCCAGTCGCTCCAGTGCCGGTCGGGCCAGCGCGCGCAGGGGGAGGTCCGTGCGGGCGGCGGCCGCGAGGTCCAGCAGGCGGGGACCCAGGACGTACCCCACGCCGGGCGCCCGCAACAGCAGGCCGTGGGCCTCCAGCGCTCGCAGCAGGCGGTGGGCGGTCGGGCGCGTCAGGCCGGTGGCCGCCGCGATCGCCGCGAACGTCCGGGAGCCGCCGCGGACCGCCTCGAGGATCGTCACGCTGCGGTCGAGCACGCCCACCGGGGTCCGCGCGACGGCGGTGGGTCTGCTAGGCTCCACTGGCTATTCCATATACCGGATGCACCGGTCCAGTATATGGAACACCTCACCGCCTCGAGGGAAGGACGGCGATGGGATCGACGCTCGCGGAGAAGGTCTGGGAGGAACACGTGGTCCGCCGCGCCGACGGCGAGCCGGACCTCCTCTACGTCGACCTGCACCTCGTCCATGAGGTCACGAGCCCACAGGCGTTCGACGGGCTCAGGATGTCGGGCCGCTCGGTCCGCCGGCCGGACCTGACGGTCGCCACGATGGACCACAACGTGCCGACCACCGAGGGTCCGGTTCGCGACGAGGTCAGCGCCCGGCAGATCGAGGCCCTGCGCACCAACACCGAGGAGTTCGGCATCACGTTGTACCCCTGGGGCGGCGCGCAGCAAGGGATCGTCCACGTGATCGGCCCCGAGATGGGCTATACGCAGCCCGGCATGACGATCGTCTGCGGCGACTCGCACACGTCGACGCACGGCGCGTTCGGGGCGCTCGCGATCGGGATCGGCACCTCCGAGGTCGAGCACGTCCTGGCCTCGCAGACGCTGCCGCAGGGGAAGCCCCGCTGGATGTCCGTCACGGTCGACGGCGAGCTGCCGGCCGACTGCAGCGCGAAGGACATCATCCTGGCGATCATCGCGACGATCGGGACCGGCGGCGGCGTCGGCCACGTGATCGAGTACCGCGGCGCCGCGATCCGCGCACTGTCGATGGAGGGCCGCATGACCGTGTGCAACATGTCGATCGAGGGCGGCGCGCGCGCCGGGCTGGTCGCGCCGGACGATACGACGTTCGCGTACGTGGAAGGACGACCGCACGCGCCGGTCGGCGGGCGGTGGGAGCGGGCGCTCGAGCACTGGCGGGGCCTGGTCTCCGACGACGATGCCGCGTTCGACTCGGACGTCCACCTCGATGCGTCGACGCTGCGGCCGTACGTCAGTTGGGGAACGAACCCCGCGCAGTCGGTGACGATCGACGGGGCCGTGCCGGACCCGGCCTCCTTCGACGACCCGGCTCGGCGCGAGGCCGCGGAGCGGGCGCTGCGCTACATGGACCTCGAACCCGGCACCCCGATGCGTGAGATCCGCCCGGACACGATCTTCATCGGCTCGTGCACGAACTCCCGGATCGAGGACCTGCGGGTGGCGTCCGACGTGGTCCGCGGGCGGCGCGTCCGCGAGGGTCTGCGCGCCCTCGTCGTCCCGGGCTCGGTCGCCGTGAAGCTGCAGGCCGAGCGCGAAGGTCTCGACCGGGTGTTCACCGACGCCGGGTTCGAGTGGCGCGGCGCGGGCTGCTCGATGTGCCTCGGGATGAACCCCGACATCCTCGGCCCGGGCGACCGCTCGGCCTCGACGTCGAACCGGAACTTCGAAGGCCGCCAAGGCAAGGGCGGCCGCACGCACCTGGTCAGCCCGCGCGTGGCCGCGGCCACCGCGATCGCGGGCCACTTCACGACCCCGGAGGACCTCTGAGATGGAGCCGATCGCGCGCATCGAGGGCACGGCGGTCCCGCTGGACCGCGCCGACGTCGACACCGATCAGATCATCCCCGCGCAGTACCTGAAGCGGATCGAGCGCACCGGCTTCGGGCCGTTCCTGTTCGACGAGTGGCGCAAGGATCCCTCGTTCGTGCTGAACGATCCGCGGTTCGACGGGGCGACGATCCTGCTGGCCGGGCCGAACTTCGGCTGCGGATCGAGCCGTGAGCACGCGCCGTGGGCGCTCGAGGACCACGGGTTCGACGCGGTGATCGCGCCGAGCTTCGCCGACATCTTCCGCAACAACTGCCTCAAGATCGGGCTGCTGCCGGTCGAGCTCCCGCTGGAGTCCGTCCGCGCGCTGATGAGCGCGGTGCAGGACGATCCCGCGACGCGGATCGTCGTGGACCTCGAGGGCCGCTCGGTCACGGCCCCGGCGATCGCCGAGTCCTTCGAGATCGACGACTTCACGCGCTGGCGGCTGATGGAGGGGCTCGACGACATCGGGCTCACGCTCCGCTCGAGCCACGCGATCCACACGTTCGAGCAGACGCGGCCGGACTGGTTGCCGACGGCCTGAGGCTCAGTCGCTGCCGCGAGGCTCGCGGATCCCCGCCCGCGACAGCGCATCGGCGTGCGTCGTGCGCGTGAGCTCGGCCAGCGCCTCCGTCGGCACCACGCGGACGTGCTCGGGGTGTGCCAGGCGTGTGGCCTTCGCGGGCAGCCGCTCGAGGTCGGCGCGGAACACCTCGCGCATCTTGGCGATCGACGGCGGCGGCCCCGACCGACGACCGCCGGCCATCACCGGCTCGAGCAGCGGCCGCCATCCCGGGCCGGGCGCGGGCTCGTCGCGCAGGGCCAGGATGTCGTCCTCGCCGTCGCGCCGCCAGACCTGCTTGCGTCCCGGTGCGGTCGACTTCGCGGTCGAGAGCTTCATCGCCGGGCGTCCGTCGTACTCGACCAGCTTGTAGACCGAGTCGACGTACGGGGCGTCGGCCGCGACGCCGAGCTGCGTGCCGATCCCGAACGCGTCGACCGGCGCGCCGGAGTGCACCAGCTCGGCGACCTCGTGCTCGTCCAGCCCGCCGCTCGCGAAGATCCGGGCGTTCGGCAGCCCGGCCTCGTCGAGCAGGGTCCGGGCTTCGCGCGAGAGCTGGTCGAGGTTGCCGCTGTCCAGGCGCACGCCGATCCCATCAGGGATGCCGAGCGCGCGAGCGACCTCGATCGCGTTGTGGACGCCGTTCGTCGTGTCGTACGTGTCGACCAGGAACGTGGTCCGCGACGGGTGGTCCTCGGCGAAGGCGCGGAACGCCGCCGCCTCGGAGTCGAACGCCTCCACGAACGAATGCGCCATCGTGCCGGCGACCGACAGGCCGAGCCGTCGCGCCGCGTCCACGTTCGACGTCGCTGCGAAGCCGACGATCGCGGAGACGCGTGCGACGGCGAGCGCCGCCTCGATCCCGTGCGCGCGGCGGAGCGCGAAGTCGACCAGGGCTCGGCCGTCCGCCGCGATCACGTAACGGGCGGCCTTCGAGGCGATCGCGGTGTGGAGCGTGATCTGGTTCAGCAGGGCGGTCTCGACGAGCTGTGCCACGGGGATCGGCGCCGTGACCTCGAGGATCGGCTCGCCGCCGTGCGCGATCGTCCCCTCGGGCATCGCCCACACCTCGCCGTCGAACCGGACCCCGGCGAGGTCCGCGACCGCCCGGTCGTCGAAGCCGATCGCCGCGAGGTACTCGAGGTCGTCCTCCTCGAACGAGAACGCCTCGAGGTGGTCGAGGCACGCCTCGAGGCCGGCCGCCACCAGGAAGCCGCGCTGCTTCGGCACGCCGCGGACGAACAGGCTGAACGTCGCCTCCGCCGTCATGTCGCGGCGCAGGTAGCTCACCGCCATGTTGAGCTCGTACAGGTCCGTGCGGAGCGCGCCCGGCATCGGGCCGAGCGTACCGGAGCGCCCCGTTAGGCTGCCGGGATGCCGATCCCGCGGGAACGCTTCGAGGAGCTCGTCGCCGAGGCGATCGACGACCTGCCGGCCTGGGTGCTCGAGGCGATGGACAACGTCGAGGTGCTGGTCGAGGACGTTCCACCGCCCGGCCAGCGGAACCTGCTCGGCCTGTACCACGGGATCCCGCTCTCCCGGCGCGGCGCCGGGTACACGAACGTCCTGCCGGACACGATCACGCTCTACCGCGCCACGATCATGCGCGCGGCGGGCGACGACGAGGAGCGCGTGCGCCGGCAGGTGGCGCGCACCGTCGCCCACGAGGTCGCGCACCACTTCGGGATCAGCGACGAGCGGCTGCTCGAGATCGATGCCTACTGACGAGGTCTGGATGCGGCGGGCGCTCGAGCTGGCCACGGAGGCCGGCGCGCACGACGACGTGCCGATCGGCTGTGTGGTGGTCCGGGAGGACCGGGAGCTGGCCGCGGCCGGCAACGAGCGCGAACAGCGGCGGGATCCGACCGCGCACGCGGAGATCCTCGGCCTTCGGCGAGCGGCCGCGGCGCTGGGCTCCTGGCGCCTCGAGGGGTGCACGCTCTACGTGACGCTCGAGCCGTGCGCGATGTGCGCGGGCGCCGCCGTGCTCGCCCGCCTGGACCGTGTCGTGTACGGCGCGCCGGATCCGAAGGCGGGCTTCGCAGGGTCGCTCGGTGACCTCGTCCGCGACCCGCGCCTGAACCATGCGACGGAACTGTCGGGCGGGGTGCTCGCCGACACGTGCGGCGAGCTGCTCCGGGCGTTCTTCCGGGAGCGCCGCCTCAGCGGCTGAGCCGTCCGCGCGCCGTCCGCTCGATCGAGTCGGCGACGGCCGGCATCTCCCGGCGCATCTCGTCGAACGCGGCCTTCGTCATCACGGCGACCCGGCAGGGCGTCGCCGCCACGACGGTGGCCGTCCGCCGCTCGTGCTCCAGGATCGCGATCTCGCCGACGATCGCGCCGCGCCCGAGCGTCGCGAGTTGCTCGCCACCGTGGGTCACCGCGACCTCGCCGTCGAGGATCACGTAGAACTCGTAGGGGAACGCGCCCTCGTTCAGGAGGTGGTAGCCCTCGGGCAGGTCGACGTCGTCGGTCCAGCCGGCGATGCGTTTGCGTTCCTTGCGCGACAGCCCGCCGAACAGCGGCAGGTCGGCCAGGTCGTGTTCGTCCACCCGAGCTCCTCCCGGGCGCATCGTGGCACGTCGGCGCCCGGCGGGCCAGCGGGAGCCCGTTGCTAGACTCCGCCGCGGAGGTGTGCCGGAGCGGACGAACGGGACCGCCTCGAAAGCGGTTAGGGGTCTAATCCACCCCTCGCGTGTTCGAATCACGCCACCTCCGCCAGCCGACGAGCCCCGGCGAACGCCGGGCTCCGAGGGGACGGTGCGCTCAGCTGACGGGGAGGCGACCCAGGATCGTCGTGCCATCGCCCGGCGTCGACCGCACGTCGAGGGTGCCTCCGAGCGCCGCCAGCCGGTCGGCCATCCCCTGCAGACCGGTCCCGTAGCCGGTGCTCGATGGATCGAAGCCGGCGCCGTCGTCGTGCACGGTGAAGGTCAGCTCGTCGCCGTCGCGCGCCAGCCGAACCTCCGCCGATGTGGCGTTCGCGTACTTGCCGACGTTCTGCATCGCCTCGAGCGAACAGAAGTACACGGCCGCCTCGATCTCCTGTGGGTAGCGTTCGATCCCGTCCGCGTCGACCTGGACCGGGATCGCTGCCTTGGAGGCCTGGGACGCCAACGCTGCGGCGAGGCCGCGGTCGGCGAGCAACGGCGGATAGATCCCGCGCGCCAGCGCCCGCAGGTCGTCGAGGGCCTCCTGCGTCGCGCCGGCAAGCTCCGTCAGCGCCGCCTTCGTCGCGTCCGGGTCGGACTCGACGGTGCCGGCGGCAAGCCGCAGTCGCAACCCCAGCGCGATCAGCTGCTGCTGGGCGCCGTCGTGGATGTTCCGCTCGAGCCTGCGCCGCTCCTCGTCCTGGGCCGTCACGAGCCGCTTGCGTGACGCGCGGAGCTCCTCGATCAGCCGGACGTTGCGGAGCACGAGCCCGGCCTGGCTGCCCAGATCGGCGAGCAGCCTCCGCGTGGCGTCGGTCGCCGGCTCGGAGGGCGGCATCGAGAGGGTCAGCGCCCCGAGCAGCTCATCCTGCTGGGTCACGGGTGCCACCACCTCGGCGTCGATCTCCGGCAGGATCGATCCCTGCAGCGCGAGCACGGTCGGCGGTTCGGGCGCGGGATCGGGCCATGTCGCCGCCAGATGCAGATCGCGGTCGACCCGGAGCCAGACCTCGGCGAGCTGAGCACCGGCCCCCTCGCCGACGACGCGGGCCATCTCGTCCAGGACGACATCGTTCGCGCGCACGCCGGCCATCACCCCGGAGAACGCGGCGAGCACCTCGTACGGGGTCGCGCGCCGCCCGTAGACGAGCAGATCGGCGAACCGCCGCGCGCGGACCAGGAGGGGCTGGAACAACACCGCCGCGATCGCCGCCGCCGCGAACGACAGCGCGGAGTTGCTCGCTCCCTGGACGAGCGCGCCGACGCCACCGACGACGAGCGCGTAGATCGCGATGAAGGCCACGGCGATCGCGCCGACCACGAGGGTCTTGCGGATCACCACGTCGATGTCGTACAGACCGTGCCGCAGGATCGCGGCCCCCACGGCCAGCGGGATGCCGAAGGTGATCCCCGCGTAGAAGACGTCGAAGACCGCGTTGCCGCACGTCGTCTCGCAGCCGACGGCCGAGCTCACGAGCTCGCCCAGGAGCAGGAACGCGATGCCGACCACCACGACGTAGGCCAGCCACTTGATCCGGGCGCGATCGTCTGCGGAGGCACGCCGGAACCGGACCACGAGCGAGGCGACGCACAGCAAGCCGGCGCCGATCGCGACGATCCCGAACGCGCCGACCGCCACGGAGATCGGGTCGGCCAGCCCATCGATCCCCGCCGGGTTCGGGAACGCGACGGCCGTGGATTCCGTCACGTCGATCCGCACCGGGTTGAATGCGTTCGCCAGCAGGCTCCCGGTCGTGCCCGCCACGAGCGCCCAGCCCACCGCTCGCCATCGCCGTCCCGGCGGCTCGCCGGTGGGGAACAGCAGGCACAGGAGGGCGGCGCTCCCGGCGGTGATCAGGAACGACCACAGCCCGATCCATACGACCCATTCCCATGCCGGGAGCGTGAGGGCTCCGGTCGCCGCCGCGATCCCGTACTCGAGCGTGACCGAGGAGATGGCGATACCGGCCCCGATCGCCAGGAGGGTCCATCCCACGGCGTTGCCCGTGCGCCGGACGATCAGCGCACCGACCGGGGCGAACGCCGCGCCGGCCGCGACACAGGCGAGGATCGTGGACGCGAGCCCCGACTGGTCCGGCGCGATGAGCGCGAGCACGATCGCGGCAGCCGACGCCGCCGCGATCGCGACCGCGATCACGATGGGGAGCGCTCGACGCCGATCGGCCCCCCGTGTACCCATCGCGCGAGCGTAGCGGGCCGGTGCCGGCCGGGGGTACCGCCTAGCGCAGGTGCGAGGCGCAGGCGGTGTCGCCCGCATCCAGCGTGTCGAAGAACCGCTCCGTGATCTTCGGCGCGCAGCCGGCCCACGCCGGATCCATCACGGGGTGCCCCGCTCCCGCGACCGTGACGATCCGCGCCTGTGGGTACACGGCCAGGAGACGCCGGACCATCTCGATCGGGGTGTTCAGATCCTCGTCGCCGACCAGCAGGAGGGTCGGAACCTGGGGGGTCACCGATCCCGCCGGGATCGGCGGATCCAGCCGGTCGGGCGCCGGCCACGTCAGGCACGCCCCGTACCAGCCCCAGATCGAACCAACCCATCCGTCGCGCGAGAACGGGGCGAACGTCGTCGCCGGGAACGCGGCGACGGTCCGGGCGAACTGCTGCCGCCGCTCCGCGAGGGAGCCGGAGGGATCCCATCCGGTGCCGGCCCAGTCGGTGCACCATGCGGCCGCACTCGCACCCGCCGATTCCTGCGCGGGATCCCCGTACGACGGCATGCCGGGCGGAAGCGTGGCCGCCGCGTCCAGCAACGGCTGGTGATCACCTGCGCGCAGGGCCGTCGCGATCTCGCCGATCGGCTCCGGTGGCAGGGGGCCGAGATCCTTCCCGGCCATCATCAGGGTGACGAAGGCGGCCTCATCGACGACGACGTGCCGGGGCCGGCCGTGCTGGGGGCGCCCGAGGCCCGCGACGGGGGAGGCGCGCAGGGTGCGGGCCAGATAGGCGATGTCCGCCGCGACGTGCACGTCGCACCCCGGCTGTCGGTCGCAGATCAGCTGGTCCACCCGGATGTAGGCCTTCGGATAATCCTGGCTCCACCAGTAGGACGCGTCCGGGTCGTCGGCCGGGAAGCCGGCATCGAACACGATCGCGTGGACGTGGTCGGGGAACCGGGCCGCGTACGCCTGCGCGACGACCGCGCCGTAGGACTGCGGGAGCAGGTCGATCCGTTCGTACCCCAGGAACGCCCGGACCTCGTCGAGGTCGAGCGCGACGTCACCCGAGCCGTACCGATCCGACGTGCCCCCCAGCTGCGTGGCGCAGGCGGTGAACGCCGCGTGCATCCTCGCCGGGCTCGTCCACCCCTGCTGCAGCGGCTCGCAGTCGATCGCGTCGCTGTTGCCGGTCCCACGTGGGTCCAGCCACACGACGTCGTGGTGGGCATGCAGGATCGGGGCCACCGACCAGGTGCCGAACGTGTAGCCGGAGTCGCCCGGTCCTCCCGAGATCATGAAGACCGGCTCGCCCGCGGGCGTGCTCGTGTCGCTGTGGGGGAGCACGTTCACGTTGAGCGGGATCGTCCCCGCGGCCGGATCCGCGCGATCGAGCGGAACCGCGACGAGCCCGCACCGCCATCCCTTCGGCGGCGGCTGGAAGTCGCAGTGGGGGAAACGGTCCGCCACCGCGACGGCCACCGAGCTCGTCGCGGGGCTGCCGGACGGCGACGACCCACCGCCCGTGCATGCGGCGAGGAGGGCGAGGGCGATCGTCGCGGCGATCAGGCCGGTCGGAACGGAGCGGCGTGGGTTCGATCGGATCGTCTCCATAGGCAGCATGGACGCGCGAGGTTCCGCGTGCGCACATCTCGATCGCGACGGGCGTGAACGGAGGGACCCGCTACGCTGGTCGCCATGCTCGTTCGACGTCTGCTGCTCGTCGCCCTCGCTCCGCTCGTGCTCGCGGTGAGCGTCGCGCCATCGCCGCCCGCCGCCGCCGCCGGATCCTCCGTGAAGCCCGGCCGCCTCGGCATCGGAGACTCGGTGATGCTCGGTGCGAAGGTCGACCTCCTGCATCACGGGTTCCACATCGTCGATGCGGTGGTCTCCCGGCAGTTCTATTCCGCTCCCGGCGTGGTCCGTCATTGGAAGCGGCTCGGGAAGCTCCCGAAGGACGTCGTGATCGGGCTCGGAACGAACGGAACGGTCGCCCTGTCCGACTGCTACGCGGTCGTCCGCGCCGCGGGCCCGGAGCGGAACGTCTTCTTCGTGAACCTCAAGGTCCCGCGCGCCTATCGCGTGAGCGACAACAACCAGCTCGCTCGATGCGCCCGCCACTTCGACAACGCGTACCTGATCGACTGGTTCCGGTTCAGCTACGGCCACCCGGGCTGGTTCTACAGCGACGGGTTCCACCTCCGGCCGAGTGGACGAAGCGCGTACGCATCGTTCGTCGCGCAACGGATCAACGCCCTGACCTGAATCCGGAGCGCCCGAGCCCGCTCGGTAGACTCGCCCCGGTGGCCTGCCCGAGCGGACGAAGGGGCACGCCTGGAGAGCGTGTAGGTGGGCAACCGCCTCGCGGGTTCGAATCCCGCGGCCACCGCTCCTAGAGGTCGATCCCGTAGTTCGTGAACGAGGCCTCCACGCGCATCCCGAGCCGTTCGTAGAGCGTCAGCGCGCCCGTGCGCGAATCGGTCGACAGCGAGGTGTGATCGTGCCCGAGGTCGGCCGAGCGACGGAACGCTGTCTCGAGCAGCGCGCGGGCCACCCCGCGGTGCCGCCGGTCCCGCGCGACCGCGATCTTGTCCACCCAGATCTCGTCGTCCGTGTTGAGGAGCAGCGCGCCGCCGATCACGCGGCCGTCCTCGACCGCCACGACCAGATCGTCCGGGCGGAACCCTTCGCGCCCGACGGTCATCGCGCGCCACGTCTCGGCCGAGCTCGGGAGCCGGTCGGTGAACTCTGTGAAGGCCTCCTCGAACATCGCGAACGTCGCCGCTTCGTCATCGGGCCGGATCGCGCGGAGCTCGACGCCGTCGGGTGGGTTCGGCTCCTGGAGCGTGCCGGCGTGGTCGATCCGCAAGATCCACGACGTGTGGCGCGGCGTGTACCCGGCAGCGCGGAACATCGCCGCGACGTCGGTCCGGCGGTCGTCGATCGTCTGCCCGATCCGGTCGGAGCCCTTCTCGCGCGCCCGGTCGATCGACCACAGCCGGAGTGCCGTCCCCACGCCACGCCCGCGGACGACGGGGTGCACGTCGATCCACGCGGAGCGCCGGTGCACGATCAGGCCCCAGGCGACGAACGCCTCGTCGTCCAGCACACCGATCCAGTCGCGCTCGCGGTCGAACCCGTCGGTGGAGCTGTCCGCCAGGAGATCGGCGCGATCCCACATCACCTCGCCCGTGTCGGCGATCTCGCACGCGTTGATCATCGCGACGACGGCGTCGACGTCGTCGGGCGTAAGCGACCGCGCGGTCAGGCCGTCGGGGAGGTCCCGGGGAGCTGCCATCCCGGGCAGCGTACCGGCGCGACCGGCCCGGGCAGCTCCGCGGCGGTCTCCAGGTGCCGGCGCACGTCGTCGAAGTCGTTCCACGGCACGAGGGGGACGCCATCGCGACCGGCGATCTCGACGAGCACGTCCTTGGCGAACGTGATGTCGGCGTACAGCGCGCCGTATCGGTCGGAGGGGCCCTCGCCGACGAACGCGACGGTGCCGTGCTCTTCGCGCGCCTCGAGGACCGCCCCCATCTTGCATGTGCCGCAGCCGACGCACACCTCGTGCCCGTTCGGGAACATGATCGCGCCGTCGCGCCACCCGTTCGTGATCACGGGGACGTCGCCGAGGCCCGCCGCGGCCAGGAGCGGCTCCACGTAGAAGCCGAAGCCATCGGAGACGACATGGACGGGCACGTCGCGCGACCGCGCCCACGCCACGAACGGCGGGAGCGTCGGATCGATCGGGCAGTGCTCCAACGCGAACCCGACGAGCTCTTCGAGCGGCGCCCGCAGCATCGCGGACTGCGCCGCGACCACGTCGCGGCTGCCCATCTCGCCGCGCTCCCACGCACGGTCGAACGCGGACCAGGAGGGATCGCCGAACCGGACCAAGAGGTGTTCGGCGACGTCGTGCAGGCACGCCGTGCCGTCGAAGTCGACGAGGATCGCCCCGGCATGCACGCGCGAAGCGTACCGGGCTTCGGGCTCACCCCTGGGGGAGCACCCGGACGCCGTCGAGGATCGTTCGGCCCGCGAGCGGCTCGTCGAGGTGGACCAGCACGCGATCGAGGGTCGCGATCGCGGGACAGGCGACCTCGCGCGCCGACGGATCCGATCCCTCGTACAGGGTGATCGTGACCGCGTCGGCGGTCGAGCGGACGTCGACGTGGTCCAGGACCGAGCACGGCGCGACGCCAGCCCAGAAGTCGACCGCGACCGTGATGCCGTCCGCGCCGACGGTCGCCCGGTCGAAGCCGATCGGATGCACATCGGCCATGCCCGGCGTCGGCGTCACCACGGTCGGCGTCGGCGCGACCGGACCCGGGTCGTCGCAGATCGTGATCGAGACGGTGCCGTCGGGTCCCTTCCCGTGGGCCTGTGGGGTGCCGCAGGAGCGGATCGGCGGCGCGGTTCCGATCGAACCGGACCCGGACCCGGAGCTCCCGCCCGCATCGGCCGACCCCGGACCCCCCGGCGCGGTCGGCGCGGTGGAGCCGGAGTTCGCCTGCGCCGCAGCCGTCGCGGCGATCGCGAGGACGGACAGGATCAGGACGATCGCCAGGAGGGTTCGAGTGGGTCGTCGCATGGGGGTGGGACGCTCCGGGACCTGCCTGAGGTTCCCGGAGCCTTCAGGTCCGGCCGGTTCCGACCGACACCTCCAACGGAGAGGGTTCCCACGGAGAGGTGCGACCCATGGCCACACGCCCAGCGTCCGATCCGGTCACGGTGCCGGCGGGCATCACGATCCTGTGCGCGATCGCGCTCGCGACCGGACTCGCCCTGCTGCGTGGGGCGCCGTTCGCCCTGGCGATCCCCACGATGGCCGCCGCCGTCGTCGTGTCGGTGCTGATCCTCGTGCGCCGGCCTCGCCCAGAGGACTGACCGAGCGGCCTACGCCGACGCGGGCGTGAGTGCGGCCGCGGTCTTGAGGACCACCATCGGGGAGGCGTCCGGCTTGCGCGCATCGAAGCCGCCCCAGATCAGGACCTCCGAGTCCGTCCAGACGGCCGACGCCTGCGTGCGGCCGCGGAGGGGCGCCGTCGGGAGCGCGGACCACGCGTTCGTCGCAGGGTCGTACGACTCGCCGTTGGGTGGAACCCCCCCGGCCCACCATCTGCCCGCTGCCTGGTCCGCGGCAGAAGGCTCGCGCAGGCCCCCCCACACGATCAGTTGATCGCCGGCCCAGACCACCACATCGAGGAACCTCGGATAGGTCATCGGCGGAAGCCAGCGCCACCGATCCGTCGAGGGGTCGAACGCCACGCCTCGAACCTGGTGCGCGAGGCCGCTCGAGTCGCCGCCGACGAGCAGCGCCTCGGTTCCGTCCCACACCATCGTGCCGCCCTCACGTGGGATCGGCATCGGCGGGAGTTTCCGCCAGGTGCGCGTCGACGGGTCGTAGGCCGCCGCGTCGCGGAACACGGGGTTCCCGTTGTACCCCTCGGGACCCGATCCGCCGGCAAGGATCATCTCGGTTCCGGTCCATGTCCCCGTCGTGTGTCGAGGGCTCAGCGGCGACGGTGGGAGCAGCTTCCACGAGTTCGTCCTCGGGGTGTACGCCGCGCCGTCACCGTACGCGCCGCCGCAGCACCCGCCTCCCCAGCCGATCATCTGCTCGCCGGTCCAGACCGCCACCGATGGTCCACCCGCCCCCGCGGGCGGCTGGGGGAGGTGTCGCCAACGGTTCGTCGCGGGATCGTAGGCGGTGTTCGTCACGCCCCACAGCAGGACCTCGTTCCCGGTCCACACCGCCTTGTCGCCGCCCTCGAAGCATCCGACCGGACCGGGGGCCGGCGGCAGCGTCCGCCAGACGTCGGTCGACGGGTCGTAGGCGTAGGCGTAGTCCTGGCAATACGGCGCGCCGTTCACGGAACGTCGTCCGAACGCCAGGACCTCATGGCCGTCCCACACGCTGGTCTGTGACTCGTCCCAGGTCGGGACGGGAGCGGCGACCCGCCAGGTGGCAGGGGTCGACGGCGACGGCGAGGTGGTGACGCTCGGTGAGGTCGACGCCGACACGCTCGCGGTCGTGGTGACCGTCGTGGTCGCCCCCGAACACGCCGTCGCGAACGCGAAGAGCAGGGCGATCCCGGGAAAGGCCGCTTGCCTCGCGTGCCAGCGCATGTCAACCCGCCCCGCTCGTCCGCATCGGTCCACTCCGATGTTGCACCACCCGGCATCGCGCATCATGGGGCATCCGGCGGATGCTCCGTGGGACGTTCGATCCCCCGGAGTTGCCCGCGGCGTTCGGCGGGTGTTCCGTTGCGCCTCCGACGACGCCGGAAGATCTGTCTGAACCCGGCCGTATACTCGCCGGTGGCCGTGCTAGGCGGGGAGCCAGCGGTGCCCTGTAACCCGAGATCCGCTTCATGCGGGGCTGAATCCCCGCCGGAGGCCCGCGAGGTCCGAGGCAGCCTCGGCGCGGGGCGTTGAAGGTCGGGTCCTACGCGACGTCGGACCGTGAACCGGGTCAGGGCGGGAACGCAGCAGCCCTTAACGGATCCCGGCGGGTGCCGTAGGCGCGCCTGGCTGGAGCCTGCCGCGCGGTGGACCGCTCGAGTCTCACGTGGTCGATGGCGGGTGCACGGCCGCTCCGCGTGAGGGAGGGTGTGGGCGTGGCCGACGGCGATCAGACGAACCACCAGGCCCTGTACCGGCGTTACCGGCCGCAGACGCCGGCCGAGCTGGTCGGGCAGGACCACGTGGTGCGCGCGCTCACGGGCGAGATCCGCGAAGGGCGGCTCGCGCACGCGTTCCTGTTCTGCGGCCCGCGCGGCACGGGGAAGACCTCCACGGCCCGGATCCTGGCAAAGATGGTCAACTGCGTGAACGCGCCCACCGCCGAACCATGCGGCGTGTGCGACGGGTGCGTCGCGATCCGCGAGGGAACGCACGTCGACGTGGTCGAGATCGACGCGGCCTCGCACGGCGGCGTGGACGACGCCCGCGACCTCCGCGAGAAGGCCCCGACCGCCCCCATGGTCGGCCGCGAGAAGGTCTACATCATCGACGAGGCGCAGCGGCTCTCGCGCGAAGCGTTCGACGCGTTGCTGAAGCTCTTCGAGGAGCCGCCGCCCGGGGTGCGGTTCGTGCTGGCCACGACCGAACCGCACAAGATGCCGGCTACCATCATCGGCCGGTGTCAGCGGTTCGACTTCCGGCGCCTGACGATGGAGGACCTCGCAGCGCTTCTCGTGGCGATCGCGGCCGCCGAAGACGTGAAGCTCGATCCGGTGGCCGCGCACGCGATCGCGCGCCGGGCGGAGGGGGCGGCGCGCGACGCGCTGTCGCTGCTGGACCAGGCCACCGTGCTCGACGGTCAGGAGGTCGATCTCGAGACGATCCGCGCGCTGTTGGGGACGCCGCGCGAGGAGGTGCAGTTCGAGCTCGCCGACGTCGTGGCGCTCGGGGACGTCCGGGGCGCGTTCGAGGTGATCGACCGGCTCGTGCAGGACGGGCAGGATCTGCGCAACGTGACCGGCGAGGCGCTCGGCCACACCCGCAACCTCCTGCTGGTGAAGACCGCACCCGGCCAGGAGGACCTGCTCGACATCCCCGCCGACGGCTACGAGGCGCTGCGCGTCCAGGCCGAGAAGTTCAGCGCGCCCGAGCTGGCGCGGATCCTCTCGCTGCTGCTGGCCGCCCAGAACGACATGCGTTGGACGACGTCGCCGCGGCTGAGCCTGGAGCTCGCCCTGGTGCGCGCGTGCGTGCCGGAGGCCGATCCCACGCCGGCGGGGGTCGTGGCCCGGCTCGAGCGGCTCGAGCGGCTCGCGAACGTCGCGCCGGAGGCGCCGCCGCCGGTGGCCGACCCCGTCGAGGAGGAGGTCCCCGACCCCGTCGCGCCGGTGGAGGTTCCGGAACTCGCCGCGGAGGCCGCGGCGTTCGAGGCCGAGGCCTCGGCTCCCGCGCCGGAACGCGCCGCCGAGCCGGAGGTCCAGATGCCCGTTCCGCACGCCGCCGACGCCGGCAGCGTCGACGTCGCGATGCTGCGTCGTTCATGGGGGGCATTGATCGATCATCTGGGGACGCTGCGCCAGCCGATCCTGCGCGCGATCCTGGAGAGCGCCAGCATCGCGTCGTTCGACGGGGAGACGCTCGAGCTCGCGTTCCCGCCCGACAAGAAGTTCGCGGTGCAGAAGGTGGAGGGGCGCCAGGACGAGCTGCGGCAGGCGCTCGGTGATCTGTTCGGCGTGCGGCCGCGGATCGTCTGCGTCGTTCGCGAGTCCCGCGCGCCCGCCGAGCCGGCGTCCGTCGCCGTCGTGGACGAGGAGGATCCGCCGGACGAAGCCGAGGCGCTCCGCCGCGTGCAGGAGATGCTCGGCGCCACGCCGATCGACGAGGGGTGAGCGGATGTTCGAGGGCCCGATCCAGGAGCTGATCGACGAGCTCGCGCGCTTGCCCGGCATCGGGCCGAAGTCCGCGCAGCGGCTCGCGTTCTGGCTCGTGAAGGCGCCGCCCGACGAGGCCAAGCGCCTGGCCGCCGCGATCGTGGAGGCGAAGGACAAGATCTCGTTCTGCCGGGAGTGCGGCGGCGTCGCGGAGGGCGACCGGTGCCGGATCTGTTCCGACGAGAGCCGCGACCGCACCGTCCTGTGCGTGGTCGAGGAGCCGAAGGACGCCGCGATGATCGAGCGCTCGGGGTTGCACAAGGGCCGGTACCACGTGCTGGCCGGCGCGATCAGCCCGCTCGACGGGGTCGGCCCCGAGGACCTTCGGGTCCAGGAGCTGCTCGATCGTGTCGACCGCGACCACGTCACCGAGTGCATCCTGGCCACGAACCCGAACCTGGAGGGCAACGCCACCGCGATGTACGTCGCGGCGCTTCTGAAGCCGACCGGCGTCCGGGTGACACGCCTCGCCTCCGGTCTGCCGGTGGGCGGTGACCTCGAGTACGCGGACGAGGTCACGCTGTCGCAGGCGCTCGAAGGCCGCCGGGAGATGTGAGGGTTGGTCTTCGAGGACCGGCATCCGGACGACCTCGCGTTCCCCCGGCAGACGGCCCGCACCCAGGGGTTCTCGCTGGGCCAGCCGCGGGACCTGGTCGTATCGCCCGACGGATCGCGTGTCGCGTTCCTTCGGTCGAAGGCCGCAGACGATCCGGTCACCTGCCTGTGGATCCTCGACGTCGACGTCGACGGCGCCGAGCGGTGCGTGGTCGACCCCCGGGACGGCGACGGGGCGACCGGGGCGGAGATGACGCCCGCCGAGCGGGCGCGCCGTGAACGCCTCCGTGAGCGAGCGGAGGGCATCACGGCCTTCACCGCCGACCGGGATCTGACGGCGGCGTGCTTCCTGGTGGCCGGACGACTGCACGTCGTCGATCTGGCGACCGGGGCGCTCACCGAGCTCGCGACCGCCGGAACGCCCGATGCGCCGACCCTCTCGCCCGACGGCTTATCCGTGGCGTACGTGATCGACGGTGCGTTGATCGTCCGAGCGCTCGACGGACCCGAGCGCACCCTCGCCGCCGCCGACGACCCGGACGTCTCGTTCGGACTCGCGGAGTTCGCGGCGTCGGAGGAGATGCGCCGCCACGAGGGCTTCTGGTGGTCGCCCGACGGCGCGCGGATCGCGGTGTGCCGGGTGGACGAGGGGCCGGTTCGGACCTGGTGGCTCTCGGAGCCGACCGATCCCGGCGCGCACCCGCGCCCGATGCGCTACCCGCAGGCGGGCACGCCGAACGCGATCGTGACCCTGTGGCTCCTGGACGTCACCGACGGCTCTCGGGTCGAGGTCGTCTGGGATCGGGGCGGGTTCGAGTACCTGGCTCGCGTCGTCTGGGCGCCGAACGCGCCGCTCACGATCCTCGTGCAGGCCCGCGACCAACGGACCACGAGGATCCTCGAGGTCGCCGAGGCCACCGGTGCGACCTCGCTCGTGCTCGAGGACCACGACGACGTGTGGCTCGAGCTGCTCGAGGGGTCGCCCGGTCGTCTCGCGGACGGCTCGCTCGTCAGCACGGTCGACGCGGACGACGCCCGACGGGTGCGGATCGGCACGACGATCGTCACGCCGCCCGACGTCCACGTCGAGGAGCTCGTCGGGATCGACGGCGACGGCGTGTGGTTCAGCGCGACGGAGGGCGATCCGCGCGAGATCCATCTGTACCGGGTCGGCTCCGGTGCCGATCCGCGGCCGGTCGCGCCCGAGCCCGGGATCCAGACCGGCGTCGTCGGGGGCGGCACGGTCGTCATGCGTTCCTACGGCGCCGAGGACCAGCACCCGCGCACGGTGGTCCTCCATGAGGGCATCGAGCATCAGGTCCTGGCGCACGTGGAGGAGCCGGTCGTCGATCCCCGCCCGGCGCTGGCCCTGCTCGGTCCCCGAGAGCTGCCAGCGGCCCTCGTCCTGCCGCAGGGTCGCGAGCCCGACGAACCGGTCCCGGTGCTCCTCAGCCCCTACGGCGGACCGCACTTCCGATTGGTCGTGCGCTGGCGAGGGGCCTACCGGACCGATCAGTACTTCGCCGACCGGCTCGGCGCCGCGGTCCTCGTGATCGACGGACGGGGGATGCCGGGGCGGAGCGTCTCCTGGGAGCATGCGGTGCAGGGCGACTTCTCGCTGACGCTCGACGATCAGATCGAAGGTCTCGCGTCTGCCGCCGAGCGATGGCCGTTCCTCGATCTGTCTCGCGTCGCGATCCGCGGATGGAGCTTCGGCGGGATGCTCTCGGCGATGGCCGTGCTCAAGCGGCCCGACGTCTTCCACGCCG
This sequence comes from Actinomycetota bacterium, assembly GCA_035490535.1. Lineage (GTDB taxonomy): Bacteria > Actinomycetota > UBA4738 > UBA4738 > HRBIN12 > AC-51. The sequence continues at coordinate 5,190 of DATHCP010000001.1, read as the reverse complement.
CCGTCGCCGGCGCGCCGGTCGGGGACCAGCGCCTGTACGACACGCATTACACCGAGCGGTACCTCGGCGATCCGAACGCCGACCCGGAGCCGTACGCGCGGAGCTCGCCGATCACGTACGTCGCCGGAGCCGACCCGGTCCGTCCGCTGCTCCTGATCCACGGGTTCGCCGACGACAACGTCTTCGCGGCGAACACGTTGCAGCTCTCGGCCGCGTTGTTCGCGCGCGGGTACCCACACGACCTGGTCCTGCTGCCGAACGCTTCGCACATGGGGGGCTCCGCCGACCTCGTGGTTGCGCGCCACCTCGCGGAGCTCGACTTCCTCCGGCGGGCGCTCGGGCTGGCGGAGCCGGGCGCGTGACACCGCCCGAGGCGGCGGCGATCAGCGATCGCGCCCTCGTGCTGTACGCGCTGGTCCGACGCGCGTCGATCGAGCTGGTCGTGCGAGAGACCGGAGACGACCGCCGGATCGAACAGGCAGAGAAGGCGCGAGCCGAAACCGATCGTTGGCTCGATCGCGAGGACCTCGTCGACGCGCTGACCGCGGTCGAGCGCCGACTGTTCGCGGCGTCGAGCGGTGCCTGGCCTCCGGAGGCGATCGCGGATGGTCTGTGGCGCAAGGAATCATTGGGCGTCCTGCTCTGGTCGCTGGAGCACCTGGGCGCGTTGCCGCCGATCGACGACGAGTTCGAGGTGAGCGTCCTGAACCAGCGGATCGAGGCCTACGGGAGCGAGTCCGCGTTCCGGGCGAACGGCCGGCTCCGCGACGCCGGAGAGATCGAACGCGCTTGGAGCGAGGCCGACGCATGGCTCGCCGCGACGGAGGGCCGTACCGGAGACGACGCGACGATCGCGTCGATCAGCGCCGAGCGCTTGCATGCCCTCACGTGGCTACGGGACGCCGCCGCCGCACCAGCGTGACGCCCAGCAGCACCAGCCCACCGATCACCGCGACCGGGACCAGGTACCCGAGCCCGACCACGATCGTCGCGAGCACCGCGAGGAACCCCTGGACCGCACGCTGGAGCGCCCGCCCGAGGCTCGGGTTCTCGATCCCGCCCGGCGGCACGATCGCCGCGTGGACGTGGCGCTCCTGGAGCTGCACGTCGATCGTGGACTCGGCGACCTGGTCGTTCAGGTAGCGCAGCTGGCCTTCGATCTGGTCGATCTGCAGCTGGACCTGGTTCAGCTCGTTCTCCACGGCGATCGTCTCGCCGATCGTGGTGGCCTTCGACATCAGCTTCAGCAACACCGCCCGGCGCGAATCGAGCACCTGTAGGTGCGCGCGGTAGTCGACGAACTGCGCCGTCACGTCCTTGCCGCTGACGCTGGAGGACGCCACCTCGCCGAGCGAACGCAGCCGCAGCAGCGTCTCGTCGAAGGCGGCGCTCGGCACCCGCAGCGTCAAGGAGCCCGACGCCGACGCCTGTGTCTGCGACGACAGCACGAAGCCGCCGCCGGCGTGCGCGATCGCCACCACCTTCGCGAACCGGTCCTGGAACGACCCGTCGGGGATCGTGAGCGCGATGCTCCCCGTGCGGACGATCTTCGAAAGGTCGCTCGGTTGTTGGTCCAGCGCCGCAGAAGCCTGCGGGGCCGGACCGCCGTTCGTGCCCGTGCCGGCGCTCGTTGTGCCCCCGTCGCCGGCTGCGCCGAGGTCCGCCGTATGCCCAACCGCCGCGGGCAACTTCGGGCCGGGGTTGAGTTGCAACGTGTCCGGTGCCGGGCCACGGCCGCCGGCGACCCCCACGGCCGACGCCGTTCCCGGGACGCGGCCCTGCTGACCCAGCAGCCCGCCCCCCGCGAAGCTCCCGATCACGAACGCGAGCACCGCGATCCCCGCCACCGCCGCGATCCACGTCCCCCGTCGCCGGCGACGCTTCCGCGTCGTGGCCTCCGCGGCCTCCGCCTCCGCCAGCTCGAGCAGGTCGGCCTCGAGGTACTCCAGGAACCGGATCTCGGTGTCCATCACCCGACCTCCTCCATCACGAGCCCCTGCTCCTGCAACACCAGCGCGAGCCGCCGCAACCCCCGACTCACGCGCTGGCGCGCCGCCGCCTCGGCGCACCCGAGGTGGTCGGCGACCTCCGCGTAGGGCAGCGACTCGATCACCCGCAAGCGCAGCGCCTCCCGCTGGTCCTCCGGCAGCGTTCCGAGGGCCTCCGCGAGGGCCACCCTGATCGGTGCGAAGTCCACCAGGTCCTCGATCCGCTCGTAGTCCTCGAGCGGCAGGTCGGTCGGCGGCATCCCCAGCTTCTTCCGGGCGGCCGCGTCGACGCGCCCTGAGCGGAAGAACCGTCCCAGCTGGTGCCGCGCGATCCCGTACAACCACGCCACCCCGTTCGCTCCCGTGTCCCGATAGTTCCGCCGCGACGCGAACGCCTCGGCGAACGTCTCGGCCGTCAGCTCGGCCGCCGCCTCCGGATCGAGGGTCCGGCGGGCGAAGTACCGAAGCAGGTCCTCCGCGTGGCGCCGATACACCTCGACGAACGCCGCGGGCTCGGCCCGTGAGGCGAGGAGCAACTGTGCATCGGTCCGTTCGTCCACCTGGACTCCGACGTCGTGCGCGCCCGGCGCGGTTCCTCGTTCGTCGCATCATGCCTCGGGCTGCCACGGGTGTGACAGGCCGGTCGGTAGACTCGAAGGCTCCGAGACCGGGAGCCGGAGCGGCCGCATGCCCATCGTCGTGATGAAGTTCGGAGGGACCTCGGTCGGCTCGGTCGAGCGGATCGAGGCCGTGGCCGACCGGGTCGTGCGGGCCCGCGAGGCCGGCGACGACGTGATCGTCGTGGTCTCGGCGATGGGCGAGAGCACCGACGAGCTCCTCGCGATGGCCACCCGGATCACCGAGGTCCCGGACCCGCGCGAGCTGGACATGCTGCTCACGGCGGGCGAGCGGATCGCGATGTCCCTGCTCGGGATCGCGATCAACGCGCGCGGCTGCCGCGCCGCCAGCTACACCGGCTCACAGGCCGGGATCATCACCGACACGCAGCACGGGAAGGCCAAGATCGTCGAGATCCGCCCGAAGCGAGTGATCGAGGCGCTGCAGGCCGGCAACGTCGTCGTGCTCGCGGGGTTCCAGGGCTTGTCGAACCAGTACGAGATCACGACGCTGGGGCGTGGCGGTTCGGACCTGACGGCGGTCGCGATGGCCGGCGCGGTCGGCGCGGGGATCTGCGAGATCTACACGGACGTGGCCGGCGTGTTCACGGCCGATCCGCGGATCGTGCCCGACGCGCGGCCGGTCAAGGTCGTGAGCTACGAGGAGATGCTCGAGCTGGCCGCCGCCGGGGCGAAGGTGCTGCAGTCGCGCTCGGTCGAGATGGCGCGACGCCACGGCGTCCGGATCCACGTCCGGTCGTCGTTCGGGGACGATCCGGGAACATGGGTACAGGAGGTCGACGAGGACATGATGGAAGGCGTGCTGATCTCGGGGGCCGCCCTCGACACCGACGAGACGAAGGTCACGATCGATGCCGTCCCCGACAAGCCGGGCGTCGCCGCCTCGATCTTCAAGGCGATCGCCGCCGAGGGCGTGAACGTCGACATGATCGTCCAGAACGTCGGCCACGACGGCACCACCGACCTGTCGTTCACCGCGCCGCGCGAGGACGTGCCGCGCCTGCGCGACGTGCTCGGGCCACTCGTGCGCGACATCGGCGCCGAGCGCTTCACGCTGGACGAGGGGATCGCGAAGCTCTCGCTGGTGGGCGCCGGCATGAAGTCGCATCCGGGCGTGGCCGCCGACATGTTCGACGTGCTCGCCGGCGAAGGCGTGAACATCGAGATGATCTCGACGTCGCCGATCCGGATCTCGTGCGTGATCCGCGAGGGCGACGCCGAACGCGCGCTGCGCGCCGTGCACGCCCGCTTCGAGCTCTCTGAGGAGCGCGCATGAACGTCGCGGTGATCGGCGCGACCGGCGCTGTCGGAACCGAGATGATGCGGGTCCTCGAGGAGCGTGACTTCCCGGTGGACCGGTTCGTGCCGTTGGCCTCGTTGCGGAGCGCGGGCAGCCGCGTGACGTTCCGCGGCGAGGAGCACGAGGTCGGTGTGGTCGGGACCGACGCGACCCGGGACGTGGACGTGGCGTTCGTGTCGATCGGCGCGACGGCCTCGCGCGAGGTCCTGCCGGCGATCGCGGCCGGCGGCACGGTGTGCATCGATAACTCGAGCGCGTTCCGGATGGATCCCGACGTGCCCCTCGCCGTTCCCGACGTGAACCCGGAGGCGCTGGCGGGATGGCCGCGGCCGGGCGTGATCGCGGTGCCGAACTGCACGACGATCACCGTCGTCCTTGCGCTCGCGCCGCTGCACCGGGCCGCGACATGCACGTCGCTCGTGCTCTCGTCGTACCAGGCCGTGTCCGGCGCCGGGCGGCGCGGCGTGACCGAGCTCGTGGAGCAGGTCGACAAGCTGCGGGGTGCGGAGGACATGCTTGCGCACCCCGACGTCGAGGCGCTGCCGTCCGGACCGGTGATGGGCCGCACGATCGCGTACAACGTCGTGCCGCGGATCGGCCAGCTCGACGAGGACGGCTTCACCGGCGAGGAACGGAAGATCATGGCCGAGCCGCGGAAGATCATGGACGCGCCGGATATGGACGTCATGGCGACGTCGGTCCGCGTGCCGGTGATCGCGGGGCACGCCGTGTCGATGTCGGCGACGTTCGCCCGGCCGATCTCGGCCGCGGAGGCGCGCGACGTCCTCGCCGGCGCGCCGGGCGTGACGCTCCTCGACGATCCCGCGCGAGACCTGTTCCCGACGCCGCTGGACGCGGCCGGCGGGGATGGCGCCGTGGTCGGGCGGATCCGGCAGATCCCCGGCCGCGACGACGCGCTGGCGTTGTTCAGCTGCGCGGACAACCTGCGGATCGGGGCGGCGCTCGACGCGATCCGGATCGCGGAGCACCTCTGGCCGCGGTGAGCGACGCCGGCTGCATCTTCTGCGCGATCGCCTCCGGAACTTCGCCGTCGTACCGCGTCGGGGAGAGCGATCGGGCGCTCGCGTTCCTGGACATCAATCCGGCGACCGAGGGCCACACCCTCGTGATCCCGAAGCGCCACGCCGCCGACATCTGGGACCTCGATCCCGAAGACGGCCGGGCGATGTGGAGCCTCGGACAAGAGGTGGCGGCGCTGCTCCGGGACCGGCTGCGACCGGACGGCATGACCGTGTTCCAAGCC